>JADEXJ010000090.1 GCA_015207195.1 Pleurocapsales cyanobacterium LEGE 10410 | reverse complement strand
TTAGAGGCACGCTCCAGCCAGGAGATGAAATTATTATCGATGGTACGCATCGTTTAGTACCAGAGCAATTGGTTCGCCAAGTAGAGACGTAGTATGCTACGTCTCTAAATCAACATCTTCATAAAGATCGGCAATTTTTAACTGGAGAGCGATCGCATTCAAATTCAAAGTTACTTCAGGATCGCTATATTCTGACAATAACCATTGATTAGCATTTTGCTTGACGTAATGTTCGACGTGAATTTGATATTGGTCGATTAATAAGTATTCCTGAAAAGTTTCAATGGTGCGGTAGGCAATGAATTTGTCACTGCGATCGTAATCCTTAGTCGATTTTGATAACACTTCCGCGATAAAACAAGGATTCATCACTGTGTCAGTTCTTCCCTCCTGTAATTGCATTGGCTGTTCTAAAACCATGAGATCGGGATAAGTATAGAGATTGCGTTCTGGAAGCCAAAGTCGCTGTTCTAAATTAAAAACCCGATAAGGTTTTTTTCTTAATGCCTGCTTTAACAGGATATACAAATTACCCGCAATATCATTGTGGTCTGGTGTTCCTCCTGTCATTAATCTAATTTCTCCATTGTCATATTCGTGGCGTTCTGACGAAGTTACTTCAAACTCTAAATACTCTTCAGGAGTATAAATTTTCTTTTTTACTGCTGGAATCATGATGTTAAAGTCTACCTTCAAATTATTTACATTTAGTCAAATGAACAACTTTACATTTAGTCAAATGAACAACCAATAAAGAAAACTTCAATAGGTCGATCGCGATCGTAGATAATAATGTGTTTGGCTATTCCTCTATCTAGATTCTCGCAAAGTTCATTAATAGCTGATTCGACCATCTGACGATCTGGTCGATCCGTACCAAATAAATCTATTAATTCTGCTTTGGAAAAAGGAAATGTCGTGCAGTATAAATCTACTTCGCCTTGAGTCGATCGGTCTAAGGCTTCCTCATAGGGAAGATTAGAAACTTCTGATATATCGAGAATAGACCTCGTTCCATCAGCCTCACTAGCTTCTAAGGCTTCATCAATAGATCCATGATTTGCCCCAGGAGAAGAAGAATCATCTGTAATCGGAAATTCTATAAATGGCATCACGGGATTATATCGACCCGCCATAAATTCCCGTTGGCGCAAGTCTTCCAAAGTTGTTTTTACGTCAGTTTGATATTTCGTCCAATACCAATAAGGATGTCCGCCCATGATAAATATCGCTTCAGATTTATTTGGTAAGAAGATTGACTCTTTTCATAATTCCCAAATGCGCAAGAAATCTAAAGACTAAGCTACACATTCTTTGTTCCTTATTCCTCATTCCTCATTCCTTCAAAACCATGTTTACTCTGTTTTATCGTAATACACGCTTACTAATCCTAACTATTATTCTAATTTTCGTTTGGGGTATTTCTTCGTATTTAGCTTTACCTCGGTTAGAAGATCCCGAATTAGTCTCCCGCAATGCCTCGGTTAAAACTTTTTTCCCTGGTGCAGATGCAGCCCGAATTGAGGCTTTGATTACCGATAATATTGAAGACCAGTTTACCGAAATTGAAGAGATTAAGGACTATAATTCTACTTCTAGTTCTGGTAGTTCAATTATTATTATCGAGCTAAAAGATAGCGTCCAAAAGTCTGAGGTAGATGGGATTTGGTCGCGGGTACAAAATCAAATCGATGAGATCGAACCAGAGTTACCCCCAGGGGCTAGCGAACCCGAACTGGAGAAGATTAAGATTAAGGCGTATGCCCTGATTACTGCCCTTACCTGGACACAGGACGACCGACCGAACTATGCAATTTTAAATCGTCAGGCAGAAGTATTAAAAGACCGTATTCAGGGCATTGCAGGAACGGAAGAAGTTGAGCTATACGGCGATCGCACTGAAGAAATAAGCGTCGAAATCGACTCCACAGCGATCGCTAGTTATAACCTCACCGTGAGCGATATTGCCAGTCAGATTCGGCAAAGTGATTCTAAGGTGGCAGCGGGACTATTACGTAGCGATGAACAGGATCTATCGTTTGAAGTGGCAGGAGAACTCGATACCCTCGAACGGATACGCAATATTCCGCTTAACAGCAGTCAGGGTCAGTTTATTCGTCTCCAGGATGTGGCGAAGGTAACAAAGGGAATAAAAACGCCCCCTGATGAAATTTCGGTAGTGGGCGATCGCCCTGCGGTGACGATTGCGGTTCATGTGGAGTCGGGAACTAGGTTGGATCTCTGGGCAAATGAGGCAGAGAAAGTATTAGCAGCATATCGCGCCGAACTTCCGTCTGCATTGGAATTAAAAACGATTCTGGCGCAGAGTAATTATGTTGAAGACAGACTAAATGGTTTAATGCTCAATCTTTTACTAGGTGGCGGTTTGGTCTTTCTCGTGACCCTGTTGATGATGGGTTGGCGATCGGCAATTATCGTGGGGACTTCTCTACCCTTGTCGATTTTGATGGTGTTTGGTTGGATGAACGTGATGGGTATTCCCCTACACCAAATGTCGATTACGGGTCTGATCGTGGCGTTAGGTATTTTGATCGATAATGCGATCGTCATGGTAGATGAGGTGACGAGTCATCTCAGGAGTGGTGTCAAACGAATCGATGCTATTCGCAACAGCGTTAAGCATTTAGCCGTTCCCTTATTGAGTTCGACGATTACTACTGTTCTGGCATTTCTCCCGATTGCTTTGTTGCCAGGTCCTACAGGGGAATTTGTCGGCACGATCGCTCTCAGCGTGATTTTGGCGGTGTCTTCTTCTTTGTTTTTGGCTTTGGCGGTGATGCCTACGTTAACGGTGAAATTGGCAAGGACGAATAAATCGGTAAAGATGTATCATAATACGTCTCTACGAGGATCGTGGTGGCAAACGGGGATATCTATACCCTTCCTGACGCGCTGGTATAACAAAACTTTAAAATGGACGACCGCCAGACCTGTATTGGGTATCGGCTTGGCTCTGATCTTACCGATAACTGGGTTTATCCAGGCTGGTAGCTTGGAACAGCAGTTTTTTCCCGCAGCAGATCGCGACCAGCTACAGATCCAGCTAGAGTTACCCGCCAGCAGTTCCATCGTGCAAACTCGAAAGATAACCGAACAGATACGCGATCGCTTGCTAACCTTTGACTCTATTACCGACGTACATTGGTTTATCGGTCGTAGCGTGCCGAGATTTTACTACAACGTTTCGACTAGCAGAGAACGAGAACCCGAATATGCCCAGGCGATCGTCCAGCTAGAGGGTTTGGCTACTAGCGACTTGGCTGCCAAGCTGCAAACCGAACTAGATAGTAGCTTTCCCACCGCCCGTATTATAGTGCGTCAGCTAGAACAAGGACCGCCCTTTGATGCCCCTGTAGAGATGCGGATCTACGGTTCGGATTTAGATACCTTACAGCAATTGGGAGAGGAAGCCAGAAGTTTGTTGCTGGGCGTAGCGAATATAACTCATACCCGCGCTAGTTTGGCAGAGGCGACACCGCAACTAGAATTAGAGGCAAATGAAGAAGAAGTACGGTTGGCGGGCTTAAATCGTCGGGCGATCGCCGAACAGTTAGACGCTAATTTGGAAGGCACTATTGGCGGTTCGATCTTAGAGTCCACCGAAGAGTTACCCGTCAGGGTGAGATTGTCAGCACCAAACCGCGCCAACTTAAACGATATTACCTCGTTGGATTTACTCGCCCCAGGAACGGGGGAAGGAGTGCAGAATGTTCCCCTATCATCTTTGGGAAAAGTCACTCTCAAACCCGAACTAAACACTATTTCTCGCTATAACGGTCAGAAAGTGAATACTATACAGGGCTTTTTGACTCCTGGCGTATTACCAGATAAAGCCTTATCCGATTTCAAACAGCAGCTAGCAGATGCCAACTGGCAGCTTCCCAATGGCTATAGTTACGAGTTTGGTGGCGAAGCGGAACAGAAAAGTAATGCCATCGGCGGTTTGGTGTCTACAGTCGGCGTTATCGGCGTGCTAATGGTGGCAACTCTGGTCTTGTCCCTGGGTTCTTTTCGCTTGGCTGCGGTTATCGGTGTGGTAGCGATGGCTTCTTTCGGTCTGGGCTTGTTTGCCATCTGGATCTTTAGCTATCCCTTTGGCTTCAACCCCATCATCGGTACGGTAGGTTTAATCGGTGTGGCGATTAATGATTCAATCGTAGTGCTAGCTGCGATTCAACAGCATCCCGTCGCAAAAACAGGTAATAGAAAAGCGATCCGAGAAGTAGTGCTGCGTTCTACCCGTCACGTAATTGCTACCACCCTCACTACTGCGGTGGGTTTTGTCCCCCTATTGTTGGGCGGTGGGGAATTTTGGCCTCCTCTGGCAATTGCGATCGCTGGGGGAGTTATTGGCGCGACTCTACTCGCACTATACTTAATTCCCGCTGCTTATCTGATCGTGGTTAATAATAAGAGGAAAATCTCACCTACCTATTCTCAATCTTTGAAAACGTTTTCTTGAGCGATCTGATTTGGTGGGTAATCAGCTATCTAGATTGAAGATGACTGATCGTAGCAATCTTGCCCGCCCTACATCTATCTCGATTATTGATCTGGGCAAGAGTTTGCGTCAAAATAAACTGAAACGGTAAGCAAATTCAATGGATACCAATACAGAAATCGATTATCGAGCGATCGCTGCCGAGTTTAAAGAGATCGAAACCACTAGCGATCGCGATCGTTTGACCAAACTATCTTTAGATTATTATCACTTTAGCCCAGTCCTTACCGAGCAACTACAGGATAAACGGGGAGAACTGGCGGTATTTCCCACTACAGAAGCTGAAGTTCTGCAAATTGCTCAAGTCTGCGTCGAACATAAAATACCCTTAACTGTAAGAGGCGCGGGTACGGGTAATTATGGTCAATGTATCCCTTTACAGGGCGGTATCATTCTCGATACTTCTAAAATGAATCAAATACTCAGTCTCAAGCCTGGAATCGCCTGTATACAGCCAGGAGTAAGGATGGCAGCGTTTGACAAACAGGCAAGAAAGATTGGCTGGGAACTAAGAATGGCTCCTTCTACCTATCGCACTGCGACTATTGGTGGCTTTATTGGTGGCGGTAGCGTGGGGATGGGATCGATTAACTACGGACAAATCAGCGATCGCGGTAATCTACGGCGAGTGCGCTTAGTGACGCTGGAACAACAGCCCAGAGTATTAGAATTACAGGGAGACGAAGTACAGAAAGTACTGCACGCCTACGGTACGACAGGCATTATTACCGAACTAGAAATTCCTCTCGCCCCTGCCTATCCCTGGCAAGAGGCGAGCGTGATTTTTGATGACTTGATGACTGCTGCAAGCTTTGGACAGGCTCTAAGTGATAGTAATGGTATTGTTAAAAAACTAGTCAGTATTCACGAAGCTCCTATTACCAGATATTTTACCGCGCTGCAAGACTATATACCTGAAGGAAAACACTGCGCTCTACTGATGGTATCAGAATATGATTTCGGGCCTTTCCAGGATTTAGTCAAAGAATATGGCGGAGAAATTACCTACAACAATCCAGGGGAAGCGACCAAAGGAAATAGTCTGTTAGAGTTTACCTGGAATCATACTACCCTTCATGCCCGTAAGTGCGATCGCAATTTAACTTACCTCCAAACCTTTTATTTCACCCTCGAAAGACTAGAGCAACTATATCGATGGGGAGGAGATGAAATTATGATTCACCTGGAATTTTTACGTGCGGGGGCTAAAGCCGTACCTGCGGGATTACAGTTGATTCGTTACACTACTGAATCGCGCTTGAATGAGATTATCCGCGAACACGAATCTCAAGGAGCGTTTATCGCTAATCCTCACGTTTATACTATTGAAGACGGTGGTAACAAACAAATCGATCCACAGAAAGTAGCTTTCAAGCAACAGGTCGATCCCTATGGCTTACTAAATCCAGGGAAAATGCGCGGTTTCCACAACTAGCAATTAACTAGCAATTGTCAACTACTTAACAAACTCTCAACTTTAGCCCTTGGTGGAATTCCCCTGACATTTGATCGTGAATAGTCGGTAATCACGCTATGGTATTGAACAACATTACACTTCAATCTGGATAGGTTTTCTTTTAAAATAAGAAAGTTATGATAATTACGCTAAATCAATACTAATTTACTTCGGAGTTCGTTAAATTTATGAATTTAATAATTACTAGTCTTATTAGCTTCCTACAAATCTATTTTGTCTTGCTAATTGTGAGGATTTTACTATCATGGTTTCAAACTGCTGAATGGGCGGGGCAAATTATCTCTTTCTTAGCCCCAATTACCGATCCCTATCTCAATATTTTCCGCTCGATTATTCCTCCCTTGGGTGGAATTGATATCTCAGCAATTTTAGCCATATTTTTGTTGCAGTTCGTTCAAAGCTCTTTGGCGCAATTTTCTGCTGCAACCTTAGCTGGCGGATTTTAATGTTTATTCGATAGTCTAATTATCGTATTCAAAATCGTCGTAATAGTAAGGACGTACTTTTCCTGCAAATCCAGATGCTTTAAAATTCTTTAATTTCAGAGGTGTTGGTTGATTTGCGGGAACGCTGATTCTAATCGCAAAGTCGCTCGTTCCTGGAGGCACTTCTTCAATCGTGCCAATACGCCCCCGATTTTCAAAGGTTGAATTATCGTTGGCATCATAGATACGCCCAAATACATCGGCATCTACTACAGTTTTACCAGACGTGTTTTTAGCTTTACCCTTGATGGTAAAACAATTTGCTGGTCTGATATCGCCACTGGTGACACTACCATCCGCCTCATCGCCAGCGCAAGGCTCGTAGGAAAGATCTGATAATTTAATTGGGGTCATTGCTGCTGCGGTCGGAGTTACAATCCAGCTACTAAACCAGATCAGGGTAGAAACTAGTAATACTGTTAGAAAACGGATCATAAATATAATATTTGTTTCTGTATAGTTTGTTTATTGTTTCAGGTTAGCCTGGATTGGCGATCGGGCAAAAGTTAGATTTTGCCAATATAAAAATTTGAAATCTTGTTGAGTTACGCCGAAACTGTGATTAGTATTAGAGTGTCCGAGCTGTAATCGCTAACCCAACCTACTGGACTGTTTCAGCTAATTTGAGGCATTAGAATTGTCCGCAGATAAACACAGATGAACGCAGATGGTTTATTGGTTTGCCAACAAATGATTGGGTTTTTGAGATGTAGCAGATAGTCCTGGTTTTTCCCGCCCATCTATTGCACTATTTTAGCTGTGTCAATCCAATACAAATTAATTATTAGTCAAATTCAATTAACCATTAACCATTAACCAAATTACAATACCTGCGCTCTTAGCCAAGCAACAGGAAGGGAGAGGGTTTTTTTGTATTTGGCGACATAAGCTCTCTTGTTGAAGACATCATAATTATTTGCTTCAATTTCATTAAGAATGTCTTGATAGAGCATTAAGGAAGCCCAAACTGGCAAACGAGAGTCGCGGATCAGATAACGAATCCCTTTTTCGGCTTGCTTGTAGTATTCCCTAGCGCGTTCGATCTGAAATTTCATGATTGCTTTCCAGCGATCGTCATTTACTCTAGCTAACAGATCGGCTTCCGTGTAATTAAAGGCGTGTAGATCTTCAAGAGGTAGATAAATCCGATCGCGCTGCATATCTTCCCCCACGTCTCGCAAAATGTTGGTTAGCTGCATTGCCATGCCCAGGGCGATCGCTTCTTGAGTCGGCACGTAAACTGGACGATTTTTCTCCCAAGGAACGCCGTTGGCATCTGTTCTAATACCCAATACTGCATTGGACATCAAGCCAACCGTACCTGCAACGCGATAACAATAAAGCTCAAGTTCTTCAAAGGTTTGATAGCGATTATGTATTAGATCCATCCTTTGTCCCGCGATCATATCCCGAAAAGGCTGAATGTCCATGGGATAGTTGCTGATGGTATCAACTAGAGCAACATCCGTATCATCAACGGGATATCCCGCAAAGATAGATTCTAGTTGTTGTTCCCATTCTGCCAGAGTTTCCTTCGTCGTATATTGAGCTTTAACACCGTCAACTAGTTCATCTGTAAGACGACACCAAGCATAGATTGCCCAGATTGCTTTACTCTTTTCTTTCGGCATCAACAGAGTACCGAAATAGAAAGTTTTAGCGTATTCTGCCGTAATTTGACGACATAGTTCGTAAGCCTCGTCTGATGAGACTAAGTTTTTTTCAGTTTTTGATTTTGGTAATTGCAACATTCACAAAGCAAGCAGAAATACTGTCTTTTGTTCGGCAGGAGTCAGAGATTACGTTTGTTGCTCTAGCCATCAAGCATTGTCTCATCCTATTGCTACTAAAGACACATAGTAAGTAACAATATATTGCTATCTGGCAACGGCTGCGGTTTCTCGACTAACCTTTGAGGCTGGGTAATTCTGGGCGATCGCCTCGGCTGCTAGTTTACCAGAAAGTACTGCCCCTTCCATGCTTCCCAAATATTCTTGTTTGGTAAAGCTACCCGCTAAATAAAAGTTTTCAATTGGGGTTTTCTGGGTAGGTTTTACTGACTGCGTGCCTGCTAAAGCACGATAGACCGATCTGGGAGTCTTGACTACTTTTGATTTGAGCAGTTTTGCTCGGTTGTCGCCATCAAAGTGTTGAGGAAATAATTTTTTTAGTTCCGCCATCGTGGCTGTAATAATTTCTTCATCTGATTTAGAAATCCAGTCTTTTGCAGGAGCTAGAACTAGTTCTAGCATGGATTTATTAGGATCGGCGTATTCTTTACAGGTGTTGCTCATATCAGCGTAGACGCTAAGTAAAGGCGATCGCGAAAAGAGTAAATGATCGATTTCGGTAATCTTGCGGTCAAACCAGAGATGAAGATTAATTACTTCTACTCCCTCTAATTTACACATTTCTTGGAAGAAATCTTTCTCTTGCCAAACTTTAGGCAGCATCGGTTTTAAGGGATCGACGGGCATGGCTGAGACATAGGCATCGGCAGTCAAGACTTCATCCTTGGCACCGTTCAAACCGCGAATCAGGTATCCTGTTACCTTACCTTCGTCATCGGTCATAATTTGTTTTAGAGGCGCATTAAGCCGAACTTCCCCACCTCTGGCGGTGATGTAGTCTACCATTGGCTGACACAATCTTTCGGTAGGCGAACCATCTAAAAACGCTACTTTTGAGCCATATCGTTCTCTAAGAAAGCGATTGATGGCGGTCAGGGGGATGCTAGCCGAGACATCTTCGGGGTTGATAAAGGTTAGAGCCTTAGAAGCAGCAATAAAAATATCGCTATTAACTCGTTCGTCAATGCCCTGCTGTTCTAGCCAAGCCAACAGATCGTATTGATCCATGTTCTCGACATACTGCTGTCCCCGAACAATGGCAGGCAGCAATCCAACGGCAAACTTAAACTTTTGTGTCCAAGTCAGCATATCGTTGTTACGAATAATCGAGGTGATGACGTTAAAAGGAGCGGGAATATCGGGAACGTCGAAACGAGAGTATGTTCCAGGCTTCTCTGGCTGATTGAAGATCAAGGTGTGTTCTTTCCACTGAAGTCTGTCTTCGATTCCTAACTCTTTAAATAATTGAATCATGTTGGGATATGCCCCAAAAAAGACGTGCAACCCAGTTTCGTACCAGTCTCCGTCTTCGTCTTTCCAGGCAGCTACTAAACCACCCAACACATCTCTTCGTTCTAAAACGATGGGTTGATGTCCCGCATCAACTAAATATTTTGCGCAGGCTAACCCTGCTAATCCTGCTCCGGCGATCGCAACTCGCATTTAAAAATACTAATCTCAAATAATGGTTTGTACTAAAAATCGCTATAATTACGACTTACATTAGAGTATTATACTTTGCATTTCGTTACAAATGCTGAGATCGCCGAAGAATTATTCGGTATTAGTTGTCAAATTCAGAACTTAGGTTTGATTAGTAAAACAAAAACTCGATCGCTAGTGATCTTTTGCGTACCAAATTGTTTCGATCTGGCTGATGATCGATCTGGTTGCGGTTAATTGTTCGCGATTGAGTAATACGGTGACGTGACCGAGTTTTCTGCCTGGACGAGATGTTTTACCATACCAATGTAGGAAGCTATGGGGAATAGCTGAAATGCGATCGCGCTTTTCCTGATAGTCAGACTCAGATTCTTCGTAGCCCAGCAAATTAACCATCACCGCACCAGCCGTTTTTAAAGCTGTCGAACCCAAAGCCATTCCCGTAACCGCCTGTAGCTGCATAGCGAACTGAGAGGTATCACAAGCATCGAGGGTGTAGTGTCCTGAGTTGTGAGTGCGAGGAGCAATTTCGTTGACCAAGACTCGATTATCGGCAGTCAGAAAAAATTCGATGCCAAATACACCGATTACTCCCAGCTTGTCTAATATTTTACGGGCGATCGTCTCTACTTCTTGGGCTACTGACTCAGTAACATCAGCAGGGGTAATCGTATAGTGACACACTTGGTTTTGCTGAAAGGTTTCGGTAACGGGATAAACAGCAGTTTCTCTGCCATTTCTGGCTGCAATAATGCCTAACTCTTTGGCAAAAGGAATAAACTCTTCAACTAACAATTCACTAACAGGAACAGTTTTTGTCAGCCATTCTAGATCCTGAGAATTTTTGATAATAAAAGTTCCCTGTCCGTCATAGCCATGACGACGAGCTTTTAAGACTACGGGAAAGCCATAGTCGGATAAGATAGATTTTTCTGTTGGATAAAGACCAAATTTGGGAACGGGAACATCAATACTTTTGAGATAGTTACGCTGCTCGTATTTATCTAGTAGAGGTGCTAGAGAAGACAAACTAGGGCGAAACCGAACTCCATCTTGTTCTAATTTGTTTAAGGCTTCAAGGTCAATAAATTCATTTTCAAAAGTAACTACGTCGCATAAATTGGCAAGCTTGGCTGTAGCATTAGCGTCATCAACCTCACCAAAAACGACTTGCTTGGCTCGACTAACGGCTGGTTCATCTTGACTGGCAGCCTGAACGATTAGCTCAATATCCAATTTTGGTGCTTCTGCGCCCATCATCCAAGCCAACTGTCCGCCACCAATCACGCCGACTCGTTTGCCTTCCATCTTCTCTAGCAGTTTTAGCTAACAATTAACCAGTTTACTAGTTAGCCACAAACACACTTAAATAAATCTCTATTATTTCCAAATCGACTAACGACTAACTAATTTAATCGCCCACCGAGTCCGTAACATTTCTTAACACTACTCAAACATCATCCAAAATCCATTCGGAACTGCGTTCGCCCAAGTCCAACTGAATACTAACCGCTTTTCCCAGTCGGGGACGCTCGCGAGTTTTGCTAATAAAGGACTTGAGCTGTTCTACGCCATTCCAGGCATTAAGATAGTTGGCGATCGCGTTTAAATTCTCGATATATTCTTGGGGAGATAGAGGAAAAGAAGCTTGTTCCAAATATTTCCACATAACTTGGACAAAGATTTTGCCCTTGACTTTTCTTAGCTGTACATCGTAGGAACAGCCCCACTTTTCTAATAAAAGTTGGTGTAATTGTTCGCCTGTAATCATATTTCTATCAAAAAAGAAACTAACTTAGAGTGGAATGGATCCTCAATCTCTGTAATAATTTAATACATTGGTTCATCTTGCGTTTTAAATAAAGCAAAAATAGATTAAGCCCCTAGGGCTATTACTATTAAGCGAGCTAAAGTTTGCAACCTACAACTGTTAACTTTTAGAGACGGAGAACTTCCCAAATGCTTTGGGGAATGAAGAGTTAAACCTCTCTGTCATTATCCTAGTTTACAAAAAAATACAATTTATCTATAGTTATGGCTCAAATTTCTGGTAACGTCCCCAACATGGAGGACAACGATGTCCCTGGTATTGGGCGCAGACAATTTATGAATCTGCTCACCTTTGGCTCAATCACAGGAGTAGCCTTGGGAGCTTTATATCCAGTAGTACAATATTTTATTCCTAATACTGGTGGTGCTGCTGGTGCTGGTGTTACTGCTAAAGACGCTCTGGGCAACGATATTATCGTCAGCGAGTTTTTAGCCGAACATCAACCAGGTTCCCGCACTTTGGCTCAGGGTTTAAAAGGCGATCCTACTTATGTGGTGGTTGAAGGAGATTCGACTTTGCGCAACTACGGAATTAATGCCGTATGTACCCATTTAGGATGTGTGGTTCCCTGGAACGCTAGTGAGAACAAATTTATGTGTCCCTGTCACGGTTCTCAGTATGATGAGACTGGCAAAGTGGTTCGTGGTCCTGCACCTTTATCTCTAGCCTTGGTTAACGCTGAAGAGAAAGACGACAAACTAATCTTTAGTCAGTGGATCGAAACAGACTTCCGTACTGGCGAAAAACCTTACTGGACATAGAAGATTGAGAAGACGAGTTTTGGAAAGACAGTGAGTTTACTCTCACTGATTCCAATCTTGCAATTAACGCCCAACATTATTCATAAAATTAATCTTTTTGAGATTGTCAATCGAACAAATGAGAACACTGACATTGGCTCTGACTAAATTTGCCAAGGAAACAATTATTAAATTTACCGTTGTAGCGATCGCTGCTGTGGCTGTTTTCTTTGCCAGCGACCTGGCTATGCCTCAAGCTGCTGCTGCCTATCCTTTTTGGGCGCAACAAACTGCTCCAGAAACTCCTAGAGAAGCTACAGGCAGAATCGTTTGTGCAAACTGCCATTTGGCGCAAAAAGAAGCAGAGGTAGAAATTCCTCAATCAGTATTGCCCGATACCGTATTTGAAGCGGTGGTAAAAATTCCTTATGACCTAGAAAGTCAACAGGTATTAGGAGATGGTTCTAAAGGCGGTTTGAACGTCGGTGCAGTACTGATGTTGCCTGAAGGATTTAAAATTGCTCCTGAAGACCGTATTCCTGAAGAAATGAAGGAAAAAACAGGCGGAGTTTATTTCCAAGAATACAAAGAAGGTGCGGAAAATGTAGTCTTGGTTGGTCCTCTTCCTGGCGACCAGTATCAAGAAATTACCTTCCCCGTACTTTCTCCCAATCCTAAAACCGACAAAAACATTAACTTTGGTAAGTATCCCGTTCACTTAGGAGCTAACCGAGGACGGGGACAAGTATATCCTACTGGAGAACCTAGCAACAATAACCAAATTAAAGCTTCTGCTGCGGGTACAATTGCAGGCATTACTCCTCAAGAAGCTGGTGGATATGAAGTGGCGATCGACACCGAAGATGGTACGGTTACCGATACTGTTCCCGCAGGTCCAGAGCTGATCGTGGCTGAAGGACAGCAACTTGCTGCGGGAGATGCTTTGACTAACAACCCCAACGTGGGTGGTTTCGGTCAAAAAGAAACGGAAGTAGTGCTACAAAGTCCCGCTCGGATTGCTGGTTTGATGGCTTTTGTTGGTGGTATTATGATTTGCCAAGCTCTACTAGTGCTGAAGAAGAAACAAGTAGAAAGAGTCCAAGCAGCAGAAATGAATTTCTAATTAATTCAGCTAAGGTTTGAATTAAATAATATAGAGGCAGGTTTAATACCTGTCTTTTTTTTGTGATTTTTAATTAAAATTCAAGAAGATTTAAAGTGAAAATGCTTAATAAAAATTAATAGCTCTTTGATACTTTTGCTACAGATACGCCATAGTAAGAAAATCAAGCAAACATTAGCCTGTAACATTCAAGAGCTATTAGCAATTGAGGAAATCTCATGGCGATCGCTCGATTAAAACTTAAGCTATTAGTACATACTTCTTAATAAATCCCCTTTCAAAGCGCGAAACGTTTTAATCTAAAAGCTGAAGTATAAGTAAAAAATCTAAATAAAAAATAAACATGAGTGTAACGGCAAGTGGTGGCAGTTCATTAGCCCGTCCTCAACTTTATAAAACAGTAGCGGTGTCTACAATCTTGCAGGCAGAACAGCAAGACCGTTATTTAGAAAAGGGCGAACTCAAAGAATTAACAGCATATTATAAATCTGGTTTTCAACGCATAAATATCGCTCAAACCATAACCAACAATGCGGACGTGATCGTCTCACGGGCAGCTAATCGCATTTTCACTGGTGGTTCACCAATGTCCTATTTGGAAAAACCACCAGAAGTAGAAGAAATGGCGGTGGCTACTCCCAGTGCAAATACCAATGTTCCCAGCGAGCTAATCGTCGAGCAAAAATCTGAGAAGAGTGGCAGTGACGGCAGCAGCAGGGATCTCTTAAAGGCGTTTAGATCTCTGTTTTCTGGAGGTTCGGGTCCTGTTCCCGCCAACTTCAGACCGATCAGCGTATCTCAATATGGTCCTGCAAATATGCAGAAGTCCCTACGAGATATGGCTTGGTTTTTGCGTTACATTAGCTATGCGATCGTCGCTGGAGATCCCAATATTTTAGTAGTAAATATTAGAGGTCTGCGGGAAATTATCGAACGCGCCTGTAGTAGTGCAGCAACTATTGTCGCCTTACAGGAAATGCGAGGAGCAGCCAAAGATTATTTTCGCAAGGACGAAGCAGCAACAGAGATTATTACCCAGTATTTTGACGTTGCTATTACTGAATTTAAAGCTCCCACCCCTTCAAATAAATTGCGCCAAAGCCAAGCTGCTGATAAGCAAGGTCTGCAACTTCCCCAAAGCTATTTCAACGCTGCGGAAAATCGGCAAAAGTTTGTGATGAAGCCTGGGTTGTCTACTACAGAGAAGCAAGCGGTACTCAAAGCAGCCTATAGACAGGTTTTTGAACGAGACATTACTCGCGCTTATGGTCAGTCTATTTCTTATCTAGAATCTCAGGTAAAAAATGGCGACATCTCGATGAAAGAGTTTGTTCGTCGCCTGTGCAAATCACCTATATATCGTAAGCAGTTCTATGAACCGTTTATCAATAGTCGGGCTTTAGAATTAGCCTTCCGCCACATTTTAGGTCGCGGTCCTTCCTCTCGTGAAGAAGTTCAAGATTACTTTTCAATAGTTTCCGAGAAAGGGTTGGCAGGATTAGTTGATGCTTTAGTTGATTCTCAAGAGTATGCCGACTACTTTGGCGAAGAAACTGTTCCTTACCTGAGAGGCTTGGGTCAAGAAGCCCAAGAGTGTCGCAACTGGGGAATGCAGCAAGACCTGTTGAACTATAGTGCGCCATACCGCAAAGTACCTCAGTTTGTTACTACTTTTGCCCGATACGATCGCCCTCTACCAGATCAACACGTCTATGGTTCGGGTAACGATCCTTTAGAAATTCAGTTTGGCGCAATTTTCCCCAAAGCAACTCGTAATCCCAGTACTAGTCCCGCACCCTTTAATAAAGACACCAAACGCCTGTTAATTCACCGTGGCGCAGGTATTAACAATCAAAACAGCAATCCAGCTGCTAGAGGAGAATTTCCTGGTTCTCTAGGGGCAAAAGTATTCCGACTCAACAATGAGCTACCTGGCTATAGTAACGGCAGCAGCGTCAAATATTCAGAAAATTCAACTCAGGCTGTAATTCGTGCTTGTTACCGTCAGGTATTCGGTCGTGATGTCTACCAGGGGCAAGAGCTAAAGGTAGCGGAAATTAAGCTAGAAAACGGCGATATTCCAGTGCGCGAGTTTGTCAGAGCATTAGCTAAATCTGACACCTTCCGTAATCTCTACTGGACATCTTTGTATGTAACTAAAGCGGTCGAATATATTCACCGTCGCCTTTTGGGTCGTCCTACCTATGGTCGCCAAGAAATCAACAAGTACTTCGATATCTGTTCTAAGAAAGGCTTCTATGCTTTAGTCGATGAGATGATTGACTCTCAAGAGTATCTAGAAGCTTTTGGCGAAGACACTGTTCCTTACGAACGATATCTAACCGCAGGTGGCGTACAGCTACGTAAAGCTCGTCCTGGTGCAATTGAAGAAGGTATTGGTGCCAAAGTTGAGAAAGAAGAAACTCCTCGCTTTGTAGAATTGGGTCAGGTTAGTACCTTCCGCACTACTCCCGAAGTCAAGCAAAAAGTAGCCCAGGGGGTCAGCGCGCAACGTGAACAAAGCAAAGTATTTAAACTTACTACTACAGTAGACAAGGTAGCGGTTAAAAACGTCATCAAGGCTGCTTATCGTCAGATATTTGAGCGAGACATCGATCCTTATGTAGTACAAACTCAGTTTTCTATCTTAGAAAGTCGTTTGGGTAACGGAGAGATTAACCTCAAAGAATTTATCGAAGGGTTAGGCTGTTCTGAGCTATACCTCAAGGAATTTTATACCCCCTATCCTAATACTAAGGCGATCGAACTCGGTACCAAACACTTTTTAGGACGTGCGCCAGTCAATCAAAAAGAAATTCAGAAATATAACAAAATTCTGGCTTCTCAAGGATTGAAAGCCTTTATTGGAGCAATGGTAAACAGCATGGAATACATTCAGGTATTTGGCGAAGATACTGTCCCTTTCCGCCGTTTCCCCACTTTGCCTGCTGCCAACTTCCCCAACACAGAGAAGCTTTACAATAGGTTGACTAAGCAAAATGACGACATTGTTGTTCCGAGCTTTGATACAACCAAATTTAGCATCTCAGCCAAAGGGTTTGATATTTAAAGCATCTTGGCTCAAAAATTGAGTTGGTAACAGTAACAACGTAAGTTTAACGAGGTGGCAAACTTCACAAATTTCTGGTTTGGGAGTGATGGTTCTTGATTCTAAAGTTAAAAAATCATCACTTCTAATTGGTAATTTTGAGCTTACGTTAACAATTACTAGCGGGCAATTTATATCTTTAACTATTTTAAAGTTGATTCGTTTTTTAGTAGTCAATTTACTCCAAATACCCCAAGTAGTTTGTCCCCTGTTCCAAATCATCAATTACCTTCTACAGCAGGATTAAACATTAAATTCTGTTAAGAGAAAGCAATCAACTGCAACAAAATATTGGATTATAATTAAGTTGGATGATATTTCCAATAAACGTTAGCTCCTAGTAACAATCAGCGTTGCGAATTTCAAAGCTTTGTCAAAAGCAATTAACGCAGAGCAATAAGGACAATATTTATTTGCCAACATTGACCTTATGTAAAAGTTTGTTAAGGCACAAGCTATTTTTGATACATTAGTTTGGGCAAGCTGCAATACTAATTTGTAGCTGAAAGTCACAGATTACTCCGCCGTCCTAAAGGATATGTTATGCCCTTGTGGTACACCTTCGGATATAAAACGACGGAGCCTCCTAAAGGATACACCTTCGGATATGATGTGACCGTTGGTCAAAAACTGGGTAGCAAAACAGAGTAATCTATATCTAGAAAGATTTAACCAGGGTTCCACCAGACATAGATTTTAAATTTTAGAACCTATTTTGGTAGAATACTCAAGATTCTACGTAGCCAAGCTAAATCGCTTCGGCGATTAGGTTATGTAGTTTAATTGATACCTGGTAATATTTTTCAAGCAACACTATCAATTTTTTAGGTAGTTTATTTATTAATTTGATTTCATTGTATTGGGAGGAATCCATCGATGAGTATAGTCACGAAATCCATCGTGAACGCGGACGCAGAGGCTCGCTACTTGAGTCCTGGCGAATTAGAAAGAATTAAATCTTTTGTTACAACTGGCGAAAGCCGTCTACGTATTGCTCAGACTTTAACCGAGTCTCGCGAGCGCATTGTTAAACAAGCTGGCGACCAGCTATTTCAAAAACGTCCTGATGTTGTTTCTCCTGGCGGTAACGCTTATGGTGAGGAAATGACTGCAACTTGTTTGCGTGATATGGACTACTATCTACGCCTAATCACTTACGGTGTAGTAGCAGGTGATATTACTCCAATTGAAGAAATTGGTTTGGTTGGTGCTAAAGAGATGTACAAATCTTTGGGTACTGATGTCGGTGCTATGGCTCAAAGCATCCGCGAAATGAAAAACGTAGCTACTTCGATGATGTCTGCTGAAGACACTAGTGAAGCTGCTTCCTACTTCGATTATGTTATCGGAGCTATGCAGTAGTATTAAGCCATAATCTGCTGCTGACATACTAGTAACAAACTTTTTCAAAAATACAATAACTTATCAGCGTTAAACAGTTTAATGCTGAGTAAGATAAGGAAATAAAACTATGCAAGACGCAATTACCTCTGTAATTAATTCAGCTGACGTTCAAGGCAGATACCTCGATGGTGCTGCAATGGACAAGCTCAAAAGCTATTTTCAAACTGGTCAATTAAGAGTTCGCGCAGCAAGCGTTATCAGCGCCAACGCAGCTAGCATCGTTAAAGAAGCAGTAGCAAAGTCCTTGCTATATTCTGACGTTACACGTCCTGGTGGTAATATGTATACCACTCGTCGCTATGCAGCTTGTATTCGCGACTTGGACTACTACCTGCGTTATTCTACTTACGCTATGCTAGCTGGAGATCCTTCTATTCTAGATGAGCGTGTACTTAACGGTTTGAAAGAAACCTATAACTCCTTAGGAGTTCCTGTTGCTTCTACAGTTCAAGCGATCCAAGCGATGAAAGAAGTGACTGCCAGCTTGGTTGGTGCTGATGCTGGTAAAGAAATGGGCGTTTATTTCGACTATATCTGTTCTGGCTTAAGCTAATTTAATTGGCATCCTGAGCTTATTGTAGAATAGTAAGCGTGCAGATTCGGGAAGTCTAGAGTGAGTGCTAGTTCTAATAAAGCTTAGTTTTTCGAGCGCGAAAGAAAAGTAAGTTTGGACGATCTAGTATTGACTCCTGACTCCCGAATTTTGGTATTTGGGGGAGATGTTACTTATTAGCCTCGTTTGACTCGCCACAGCATAAAATAAGCCAGATAAACTTTGAAGGGCAAAATTTACTAGAGAAAAATTTAACTTTTTTTTATTTAATCAGGAGAAATAACTTCATGCGTATGTTTAAAGTGACTGCTTGTGTTCCCAGTCAGACTAGAATCCGCACCCAAAGAGAACTACAAAATACTTTTTTTACTAAACTTGTTCCTTACGATAATTGGTTTCGTGAGCAACAACGCATCATGAAAATGGGCGGTAAAATTATTAAAGTTGAGTTAGCAACAGGCAAACAAGGTATGAATACAGGTTTGTCTTAAGCCAATATACTAAATTTAAGTTTGAAGGAGGTCAAATAGACCTCTTTTTTATTGCTCAATACTAAAGAAGCGACAAAAAGCTTAATGTAAAATAAGCCAATCATCCTCAAGCATCTGCTACCTTTGAGAAGAAATACTGTTAGTACTAAAAACCGTGAGGCAATATCTGAGATATTTTGTTCCCTTCGTCGCTCCTCAAGTCAAGTTTTGGACATGGGAGGCTCGCTTGTTGAACTGGTTGACTTGCGTTTGGCTAATTATTGGTTTGGTTACTCTCATCTCGGCATCTTATCCTGAAGGAATTGTCAATAATAATGATGGGCTATACATTTTCAAGCGACAGTTGATCGGTGTATTGGTAGGCATTGTGGGCTTTAATCTAGTAGCGAACCACCCTTTGAGCAAAACGATCAAAATTGCTCCTTTAATGGTCTTGATTCTTTTATTATTGATTTTTGCCACCCTGATTCCAGGTTTGGGCAAGACAACTATGGGAGCAAGCCGTTGGATTGCTATTGGACCATTTTCTCTACAACCTTCAGAGTTAATCAAGCCTTTTTTAGTACTACAAGCAGCTTGTTTGTTTTCTCGGTGGAACAAGCTACAAAATAAAGTGCGTTGGGTGTGGTTGACTATATTTGCTCTAGTATTGCTAGGAATTTTGAGTCAGCCTAACCTGAGTACCACGGGCTTATGTGGAATGAGCCTGTGGCTAATTGCCTTGGCAGCAGAACTACCTTGGAGTCAGCTACTCATCGTTGCTGGGGGTGGTTTGGGCGCAGCAGGTTTGAGCATTGCTCTATATCCCTATCAGCTAGATCGGATAACTTCGTTTCTCAATCCTTGGCAAGATTACCACAGTAAAGGATACCAGTTAATTCAAAGCTTATTGGCGATCGCCTCTGGAGGACTCAACGGTTCTGGATTTGGTCTGTCTCAACAAAAATTATCATACTTACCTATTCGCTCCACAGATTTTATTTTTGCAGTATATGCCGAAGAATTTGGTTTTATCGGATGTATGTTGTTACTACTATTAATCATGGGCTATGGTACTTTAGCTCTGAGAGTAGCAATTAAATGTCGTCACAGCATTCCTCGACTAGTTGCGGTAGGAGCAATGGTGTTTATAGTGGGGCAGTCCTTGATTAATATTGGGGTGGCAACTGGCTCTTTGCCGACTACTGGCTTACCTTTACCTTTCTTTAGCTATGGAATCAATTCAATTATTGCTTCATTAATTTTGGCAGGATTACTGGTACGGGTTGCTAGAGAAAGCAATCAAACAAGAGTAATTACGATGAAACAAATTTCTTTTCCCGAACAGACTTTGTCCAATCGGTAGCAAACAAGCATAAGCATATAGGACATACAATTACCTAAGTTGGATATTATTTGTAACAGAAGCTGAATCACTTTTGTGTGAGATCAAACTATTGAGGATTCATAATTACGTTAATCACGAAAATAAATTTTGCTATAAATTGCTGCCTTATTTTTCGAGTAAGATAAATCATGCCTACCTCCAAGCAGAATTCAAGCAGTTCTGCCTCTAAAGTTACTAATTCTGAGAAAATAATGCACGTTCCTGGCTCAATCATTGGTAATCGCTATCAGATTATTCAAAAGTTAGGTAGAGAAGAAATGAGTAGAACTTACCTAGTCAAAGATTTGCAGGCGACTGGGTATGCCAGATGTGCAGTGGAACAATTTAGTCCGAATGCTAACGAAGCAAATTGGCAGACCGTCATACAGCACCTGATTCAAGAGACAGCAGTTTTAGAGAGGTTAGGAGACCATCCGCAAATTCCTCAGTTTTACAATTGTTTTACGGAAAACGAGCAATTTTACTTGGTTCGAGAATATATTGATGGAGATAATTTAGAGCAAGAAGTCGAACGTAAGATATTTGATGAGGCAGACGTAATTTGTTTGCTCCAGGATGCTTTGAGAATTCTTGATTTTGTGCATAAAACTAACGTCATTCACCGTAATGTGCAGCCAATTCATCTAATTAGGCGTAAGCAAGATAATGCCTTCGTCTTGATCAATTTTGGAGCTATTCGCGAGATTGAATCGACCCAAATCAATTTTCAAGGCGAATTAGTCGTTAATAATCCTTGGGGAAATTGGTCCTATGTGGCACCAGAACAAAAAACGGGAGAATCTCACTTTAGCAGCGATCTTTATGCTTTGGCTAAAACGGCTGTATATGCTTTAACGGGGCGATCGCCTCAAGAATTGCACCATACCAATGTTATTTGGCGAGAACAGTGTCATATAAGTTTTAAACTGGAATCAATTTTAAATAGAATGATGTCCTATAGAGTAGAAGAACGCTACAGCTCTGCTCTAGAAGTACTTTATGATTTGCGTCCATTGCTCAAGCTCAAGCAAGTGGTAGGAGGACGTTATTTGATTACTCGCTACCTAGAGGGTGACGGAGGAATTGATACTTATGTAGCTGATAATTTGCATCGCCAATACCAATCCCCCTGTTTGGTCAAGAAAATTGAGCTACCGCTGACCCATGGCAATAGTAAAGTTAAAATCGAACGGCGTTTTGCTGAAGAGCTATCAATTCTAGAAAGACTGGGATATCACGCACAAATTCCTCAACTATGGGATCATTTTGAAGAAAACGACGAATTTTATTTGGTTCAGGAATATACTCAGGGAGAAAGTCTGGCTCAGAAGATTGCCCGACAAGATTTATCTCTGGCTCAGATAATTCAGATTTTGGAAAGCGCGCTGTTAGCTTTGAGCTTTATCCATCAAAATCGCATTATTCATCGTAATATTAAGCCGTCCAACTTAATAATTCATGATGAGACTCAGCAAGTTATCCTAACTAACTTTGGAATTTTATCGGATATTAGAACTGTACCCAACGCTACCTTAGACCATAGCTTGAGCTATGACAAACAAAACTATTGGTCTCCAGAGCAAATTGCGGGTAGACCTACTATGAGCAGCGATCTTTATTCCTTGGGCATGACTATGGTTGGCGCTCTAACTCAAGCTCGACCAGGTGCATTAACTAGAAACGAGCAGACAGGAGATTTATTATGGGCGCAAGACATTGCTCTAGATCGTCGCTTGATTAGAATTATCGACAAGATGATTCAGCTAGATCTTGGCAAACGTTATCAATCTGCTGAAAGAGTCTTTAAAGATCTTCAAAAAATCAATACTTCTGCCAATTCGAGAGTCAAACAATCGGCAAAATTTAAATCGAAAATAACCAATAGATTTGTCCTACCAGGGATGAGGCTCTTGCCTATTGGTGTCGGTTTTTTGGGTCTGGCTTTTCTGTTAGGCAGCATCGAATTTGCTTTTCCGACAGTTAGACCAATTTACTATTGGTATCGGGGACAGCAATTATTGCCTGAAAAACCTCAGACCGCCCTCAATATCTTTACTAAAGCCAACGATCTCAAACCTTATTGGTTGGCTTGGTCTGGTACAGGAGATGCCCTGTATCTCTTAGAACGTTATTCCGAAGCCTTAGAAGCATACACCGAAGCAACTGAGTTAAATCCTGCTGAAGCTACAGCTTGGCAAAAGCAAGGAGATGTATTATATCGACTGGAACAATTCCCTGAAGCGATCGCAGCCTATGACCGCGCTTTAGAACTAGAGCCAAACAATGGAGAGCTATACAATCTTAAGGGGAGAGCTTTGTCTCAACTTCAGCAATATGAAGCAGCTTTGGGGATGCAGGACGCAGCTGTGAAAATCGATCGACTTAATGCCCAGTTTTTGAGCGATCGCGCCAAGAATTTACAGGCGTTGGGGCGGTATTATCAAGCTTTAACCATGCTCAATCGAGTTCAAGCAATTGAACCAGGCAATTTAACGCTTTGGAAAGACAAAGCTTCGGTTTTGGAAGCCCTGGGTCGTCCTCAAGAAGCAGAACGGGTCAGGCGAGAACTATATAATAACTACACTAAAATTCTTCAGAATCAGCCTCAAAACGCACAAATTTGGTTATCTCAGGGAGACTTGTTTGCCGACACCCAGATGTATCAAAAGGCGATCGATTCCTACGAACGGGCAATTGAATTAAAACCCAAGCTATATGAGGTTTGGCTGGCAAAAGGTAAAGTTCTCGCCCAATTAGGGCAAGATCAAGCGATCGATGCCTTAAACACCGCATTGCAAATTCGCCCTCGGTCTTACCTAGCTCTTCAAGCAAAAGCCTCCTTCTATCAAAATAGTCAAAACAATTTGGTTGAAGCGATCGCCAACTATGACCGAGCAATTGAAATCGCGCCTTATTATGCTTCCCTCTGGCGCGATCGGGGATTAGCCCTCAGCCAGCAAGGAAAATATGACCAAGCTGTTGAATCTTTGACTCAAGCCAGCAAAATTGCACCTCAAGATGACGAAACTTGGGTTGGGTTGGCAACAGTGTGGGATTTGAGAGGTCAAGACCGAAAAGCTCTAGCTGCTATTGATCGCGCTCTTGAAATTAATCCTCGAAATTCTCAATCTTGGAGTTTTAAAGGCTCAATCTATACCAAAAATGGACAATACAACCAAGCCTGTGAAACCTACCGTCAATCTCGTTTGGTAATTCCTGACTCATCCGAAATTACCAATTCTATGAGAGCGTTAAGATGTCGAATGAACTAATTCGCTCGTTCGCTAAATTGGTATGTATCAGATTGCAGACAATCACAGCAGTGTTAATAATCTGTAGACTGTGATCTTAAAGATACGTGAGTTCAAAACATTAAAGACAATAAAACAGGACTTACGTGTAATAAAGGGTTGGCAGTACCAACCCCCAAATCAATACGCTTAGTTATCTGTTCTAAATTATTATTAAATTTTATAAAAGTTATATTGTAGACAATCCTAAACTAGAAAATAAACAATATATTAACTGGATAACTACACGTCTAGAATAATCTAGATGTTAGGTATTCATAGTTATAAGAATGCTATTAACCAAATAATTAGCTTATTAAATTAATAAATAAATTACTAAATAAAATAATAATTCAAGTTGAGTCTAGCTTTGTTAATTTTTGCTGAAAGGCGGTTTACCGTGGCTATTTTCTGCTCAATTTCTGTAGATAGCTGAGAATTTGTATTATACGTTTGTTGATGTTTT
>JADEXJ010000343.1 GCA_015207195.1 Pleurocapsales cyanobacterium LEGE 10410 | reverse complement strand
AAGGAATTAGCTATGGATGCCTTTCTATGTTGGCTAATATAAGAGGCTGATGAGAATGAAAGGCTGGCTGATTTTCAAGAAAAATTTGTAAGGGAGTTTTTGGAAATAGAACAGAATGAAATTGATACTATTCCAGCCCTGAAAGCAGAAAAGCAAAAAAATAATGTCGATGTATTGGTTACTATTGAAACTGATAAGGGGCAAGTGGATGTAATATTTGAGAATAAAATGTGGTCAACTGTCCATGGTGATCAACTTAAACGCTATCGGCAAAAATTTAATAGAGCAATAAAATTTATATACCTGAAATTAGGGTACATACATGATAGAGAAAGAGAAGAAGTAACAAAAGCTGGGTATTCGATTATAAATGCAGAAGATTTATACAGATTCTTGCATGGCTTTGATGAAGTCCATCAATTCATTCAAGAGTTTAATGAGTATTTGGACGACTGGTTTGTTACACCTCAAAGAATGATGGATAAAAAATTTGAGCAAAATAAAATAGAAGAATTAAAAGATGCGTCTTTTCAACAATTCGTCATGGGTAAAGTCAGTATTGAACTTCTAAAGAATGGGTTTGATAAAGAAGATATACTCTTTAAAGTGGGATCAAATAATGATGGCTCACCATGGACCCAACTAAATTTCAGCTTTTTGGATAAAGTTTATGGAGAATATGGAGAGACACTTTTTTTTAGAATAGATCGAAGATCTGGTAGGTATTATTTAAGGGTTAATCTTTATTCAAGACTTGGAAAAGATGATTGGCCTTTAAAAAGAGAGAGGCTGTTTCGACTTCGTGAAGTAGCAAAATTAATCAGTGTAGATTCAAATTTAAAATATGGGAATGTTCATGATAGAGCCAGATATGAAACGGAAGTTTTGATTCTCTTCTTTAACGATACTAACGAAATAAAAAAAGTAGTTTCTGAATCTTCGATAATAGCAAACCAATTAAGAGATGCACATCAGAACTTGTTGGTGTAGAGACAAGATATATAAGGCGCATAACGGTGCGGCATTTCTGCGGCGTGGCTATCAATTTTGAAGTTAATCAAAAAACGCTTGCACGTCCGCAGGAAATGCTTGTTATGCCATCACTTCCAACAAGATTCATGGTGAGAAATTTTCATTAGTATCAAGATAATCAGATATTGCATCTGAGACACCACCAAGAAAATTTGAAAGGCTATCCATCACGATTTTGAAATTGTTAATATCAAGACTTTTTAATGCTGAAATCGTACTGTTGCCGATTTTGTCTTCATGGTATCTGAAAGAGAAGGATCCTGGGTCTATGCTTGCTAACTGTGAAATTATATTTTCTACTGCATCTATATCATCTGAATGATCCGACCATATCTCGGTAATTATATCTTTGACCTCGATCCATAAAACATCAATTTTATGATGATGCAGATTTTGATTCTGTCTGTCTAAAAGTTTATTACCTGATATGATGATACTTTTTAAAGATAACTCTACATGATGGCGATATAAGAATACTAATGGATAAATCAATAGATCTATTTTCATACGATCAGCTTGTAGATGGCTTGCTATTAAATTTGCTGCCTCCTTGTAACCCTCAGAGTATATAACCTCCCTGTCGGCTGGAAAATCAAGCTGAGCAAAATTAGTCCAGTCATCACCAAGCTTTAGCAAGTCATGAGACAGATTCGGCCATGGTATATCTTTAAGATTCATATAAGAAAGGAATTAATTGTGTAATAACAGCCAGAATCCAAAATACAAAGAAAATGAAGTTGAACTTTTCATTCTCAAGTTTCTTTTTGGTCAATTTCATAATTCCTGCGATGATCAAAGGGATTATTGCAGGAAAGATTATAATACCTACAGTACGCCCAAAGATTGCCGCAAAATTTGTGTAAGGTTCAGCTCCTTCTAGAAC
>JADEXJ010000342.1 GCA_015207195.1 Pleurocapsales cyanobacterium LEGE 10410 | reverse complement strand
ATTTTTCCAAGATGTTGTTCGAGAGTTGCTCCGTTTTTCCACTGCCAAAAATGATTATTATCGCCAGGGTATGAGGGCTAAATCCTTGATTCAGCAAGCTCTGTGATTGTTTGTGTCGCCCCCGCAGGGTTTGAACAAAACATAAAAATCTTACCCGCTCAAATAGTTTCAATAGTTAATTCACAAGCATCTGCTACTCCTAAAAATGGAGATTATCTTGGAACGTTGACACTTGGAGATGCTATAGATAGGGCAGCCATGAATTATGGATTGTATGTGTTGAGTTCCCCCTTCCATCGACCTTTTCAGTATATGGGAATGTTTATCGCAGATGTGGCAAAGGCAGTCAGCACTAAACCTAATCAAGTAGGCAATATTATCGTTGACTCTGAGCAAGCTCATATGATGTTGGAGGCAGAAGGCAATTTTATCAATTATGTAGATATTGAGCTAAAAAAGACTGCGCCTTGGAGTCAGAGTAAACCATTTGATTCTGAAGCAATTTTAGGAGTACTTAGTATTAACCCAGCTGAGTTAGAATTAGCTCGTAAACAGACACACTTCCATACCTATTACGACCATAAGAGAAAATTAAAGATCGGTGTATCTTGTCAGTATGATGGCGCACCATTATCTGTTGGATTTAGCAGCAAGTATTACAGAGCATAAAATAAATAATCTATAGTATTACAGTTCAAAAGAGATCGATTTTTAATAAGTTTAATTATTTTCAGAGCTTTCTTGCGATCTTTTTCTACCCACCACGCTAAGTCTTCAAATCCAGAAGAATCAAATTCCAAGTTTCTCATATGCGAAGCGGTATCCTTTAGGGCAAGCTTTCTCTAAAGATATTCCAGTTTGACGCTTCTTAGCTTCCAGAAGTCTCTTTTTCATGGTTTTGCTTTTCAGTAAATAACTGGTTTCATCTCCGCTAGTTAACTCTTCCCATATTTCAATGGGAACTATGACAGCAATGCGATCGCCTTTTTCATCGGATACATATTGAATATCGGAACTTTTCATAAAAATACTGCTTGTGTATTTAGCTGTATTGATTTTATCAAATAATATTTTCTGAGTTTTGAGGAAATGCGATGAGCCTTACTGCATAGCTTCGCTACGGGATTTAGAGAGTTCTATTTTAAAATAGATTGGCATTCAAAAGAGATAACTCACAAAATCACTCATAAACTTTACTGCGATGAGCAATAATAATTACATTAACTACAACTAAATCATCCTCAATCGAATAAACAACTCGATAATCTCCAACTCTGTAGCGGTAATATCCAGAATAAGAGCCTTTTAGTGGCTTAATATTAGGATGAGAACGAGGATTGTTTTCTAGGTTTTTAAAACATCTTGCTAGTTTTTTGGCTAAGGCTCGATCGCTCTTTGCAAAAACTTTTTCAGCTTCCAAAGATAATCGAACTTTATACATCGTCTCGAATCATACGCCAATCTTTAGTTTTTCCGTCTTTTACTTGTTGGTTGGCTTGTTTAAAAGCAGATTCAAAACCAGGAATATTTAATAATTCTTCCGTTGCCTCTATATCATCTTCTGCTTGTAAATCCTTGAGAAAATCAATTACAAGAATTAACTTATCTGGGGATAATTGGTCTATGTAGTCTTTTGCCTCATTGCGAATTTTACTTGAGTTCATAAAAATACTGTTTGTATATTTAGCTGTATTGATTTTATCAAATAGTATTTCAGAGTTTTGAGGAAATGCGATCGCGCAACGTCTGGGAATCGATCCAACGACCTTGGAAGCCTATCGCCGAGAAGGTTTATTCTTATACCAATTTGCGTTCTAAAACGTAATTCTTAGATGAGGGAAGTAAGTCATGGATTGAAGCTGTTCAGGAACCGAGTTGAAAAAGTTGAGACCTTCACATAAAGTATCGATGACTTTCTCAAGAGAC
>JADEXJ010000341.1 GCA_015207195.1 Pleurocapsales cyanobacterium LEGE 10410 | reverse complement strand
GTTCCCATTACGCACGTCTAAATGTAATACGTAAAATTACAGAATTTTTGGCGATCGCTATGTCTCAGGAAGCTTTAACTCAGATAAAATAACTCTAATAAAAATAATTGTTCAAGTTTGATTTTAATGAGTCAATTAGCAAATATTGAAGTCAAAAATCTTAATCATTTAGGAATAATAGCTGGAATAATAGATGAAATAGGAATAGTAGAAATAATAAATGAACAGTTAGGTATTAAACCCCAAGAAAAGTTAAACAATGGAATAATTGTTAAAAGTATAATTTTAAATGCTCTGGGTTTTGTCTCAAGACCTTTGTATTTATTTACACAGTTTTTTAATGACAAAGCTACAGAACATCTCTTCGGGGAGGGAATAGTTGCAGAGGATTTTAATGACGATAAAATTGGTCGAGTAATGGATAAACTTTACCAATTTGGCTTAACCAAGATATTTCTCTTAATTGCTTTAAAAGCTTTAAAAGAATACGGAATTGAGCATAAGTATTCTCATTTAGATTCTACTTCGATTTCTTTACAAGGAGATTATGCTGTTCCTGAAATGAAAAAGTCAGAAAATTTAGAGCCGACACCTATCAAAATAGTTCATGGATATTCAAAAGATAAACGACCAGATTTAAAGCAATTTTTAATTAATTTAATAGCAAGTGGAGATGGAGGTATCCCTCTATTTTTAGAATGCGGTAATGGAAATGATAACGATAAAGCCAAATTTTCTCAACTATTATCTAATTTTAAAAAACAAATAGATTTCGACAGTATATTTGTGGCGGATAGCGCACTTTATACCGCAGACAACTTATTAGTAATCGAGCATTTAAAATGGATAACTAGAGTTCCACTATCAATAAAAGCTGCTCAATTCTATGTGAGAGAAACCTCAGATTCTGAATTTATCAAAACAGATAGAGAAGGTTATAAAGCAGTAGAAAAAGAAAGTAATTATGCTGGAATAAAACAAAAGTGGATAATAATAGAAAGTAAAGTTAGAAGAAAATCTGATTTAAAACAGTTGTCAAAAAAGATTCTTAAAGATGAAGAGAAAGCTAATTGCTTGCTCGGTTCTTTATCTCAGAAAAAATATGAAAATAGAACGGAAATAAAAGCGGTATTTAACTGCGAACAAAAAAAGCTCAAATATCATCAGTTAGTCTTAAAAGATGTGGCAAAAATAACAGATAAAAAAAGCAAAAAGATAGTTTATAAAGTCAGGATAGTTTTAGAGAAAAAATCTGACAAAATAGAATCAGAAAAGAAAAAAGCTGGTAGATTTATCTTGGCTACTAATGTTTTAGAGAATTTAAGCCCCTCTGACATTCTTACGGCATATAAAGGACAACAATCTTGTGAACGAGGATTTAGATTTCTCAAAGATCCTTTATTTTTTGCGGATTCAGTTTTTCTAAAATATCCGTCAAGAATCGAAACTATGGCGATGTTAATGGGGTTATCTTTATTGGTTTATACTATTGGTCAAAGACAACTTAGAGCGAATCTAAAACAGAACCATACAGGAGTTAAAAATCAATTAGGAAAACTTACAGAAAAACCAACTCTACGTTGGATATTTCAATGTTTTCAAGGTATTCATTTGGTTGTTTTAAATGGAGTTAAGCAAATTGTGAACTTGACTGATTCTAGAGTTGAAACTCTTAATTATTTCTCCAAGCATTGCCAAAAATATTATATTTTGTCTGGCTAGTCCTGAGAGTTTTACTTAATATTTTAAACCTGAAAAAAGCGAAAAATAATATTCTCTTGTTCAGTCATTATCAATAATGCTCGGTTAATGAAAATAACTTGCCGTCAAAGTATTTTGTCGCCCAAAAAGCTTCTGTTCCTGGTTGCTGAGCGAGGATAAAAAGTGCATTAAAACTTATATTTTTTACCAACTACACACTGAAGTGCGGAATGAGAA
>JADEXJ010000008.1 GCA_015207195.1 Pleurocapsales cyanobacterium LEGE 10410 | reverse complement strand
CATATATACTACACACATTAAGATCAACCATAATGACTATTTCTCCAGATAAAATCCCCGCTCAAGCCCAAGATAAACAGCCAGCCCATGAGTCGGAAATGACTCCCAAACCGATCTACGATCGCGATAGCTATCAAGGTAGCGATAAGTTAAAAGGAAAAGTAGCGTTAATTACTGGTGGTGATAGCGGTATCGGTCGTTCGGTTGCCGTACTCTATGCCAAAGAAGGCGCGAATGTAGCTATTGTTTATCTTGACGAACATGAAGATGCCAAGAAGACCAAAGAATTAGTAGAAGCCGAAGGTCAAAAATGTTTGCTAATTCCTGGTGACATTAGTGGTGAACAGTTCTGTCACGAGGCGGTACAAAAAACCGTAGCTGAATTGGGCAGACTAGATATTTTAGTCAATAATGCTGCGGAACAATACATGGAAGACCCCGAAACACTAGAAGGTATCGACTCCGCCCGTTTGGGTAGCATCTTTAGTACCAATATCTTCTCGATGTTTTATTTCTGCAAAGCTGCGATTCCTCACCTCAAAGAAGGTAGCACGATTATTAATACTACCTCGATCAATGCCTATAAAGGTAATGCACCCCTACTGAGCTATTCCACTACCAAAGGTGCGATCCTCGCCTTTACTCGTTCCTTGTCCCAATCTTTGCTCAAAAAAGGAATTCGGGTTAACGGCGTTGCTCCTGGTCCAATTTGGACTCCCTTTATTCCTGATGCTTTTCCTGCCGAACAGGTAGAAGGTTTTGGCAAGCAAGTACCGATGAAGCGTCCTGGTCAACCCGTAGAAGTAGCTACTAGCTTTGTTTTCCTAGCCTCAGAAGACTCTTCTTACTTTGCAGGACAGGTGCTACATCCCAATGGTGGTGCGGTGGTAAATGCGTAGCAGTTAGTAAATCTCCATTGCCCGTGGTGGCAATTACTACGTGCTATCGTCCATCATCCAGTAAACGGTAAACAGTTGTTAGTAACTGGACTCTCAATGGCTGTTTACCACTATAGATATATGCAAGATAAATTACCACAACTAGGTTTGGTTTGTGTCACGGCTGCTGATGCAGTTAGGTTTCGGACCGTTACCCGTAGAACTCTATCGAAACTAACCGAGTCAAAACAACAGGAAAAACTGAGGCAGGTGTATGCCGATAATATCGAACGTTTGACCAAAGCGATCGCTTTTTGTCAGCGAGCAAATATTCGGCTTTATCGCTTAAGTTCTGCCTTGTTTCCTTTTGCCGATCGACCCATAGGTGAAGCAATCTTAAAAGAATTTGAATTACAGCTAAAGCAGATTGGCGATCGCGCCTCCAAGCTGGGAATTAGGCTAGTAGTACATCCCAATCAGTTTGTGGTTCTCAACTCAGACCGTCAGGAAGTCGTTCGCAACAGCATCAAAATTCTCAAAACTCAGGCTCAGATCTTAGATTTGTTACAGTTGCCCCGTTCTCCTTGGGCATTGATGAATATTCATGGTGGTAAAGGCGATCGCGCCAAGAGGTTGATTGAAAATATTCGTTCCCTACCAGATAGTGTTACCTCCCGTCTTACCCTAGAAAACGATGAGCATACCTATAGCAGTGAGGCGATCGCTAAAATTTGTCTGGCTGCCAATATTCCCATGGTGTTTGATGCCCACCATCATCTGATTCACGAACGCTTAGCCAGTTACGACGATCCTAGCGTCCAAGCAATGTTAGAACTAGCCAAAACTACCTGGAATCAACCCGAATGGCAGTTGGTTCATATTTCTAATGGCAAACAACACTTTCATGACACCAAGCACAGTGACTTAATTGTTAAGATGCCTGCCTGTTTTCGAGATGCGCCCTGGATTGAGGTAGAAGCCAAGCAAAAAGAACTGGCAATTGAGAAATTGAAGCAAGAATGGTTGCCTTCGGGTGAACACCAATATTTAACGTAGAGATGTACCATGGTACGTCTCTACTCCGCGCCAACCATTTGCGAACCCTGAACCAGTTCAACCAAATTCCCTTCGGGATCGCGCACCAAAGCCAGCTTGACCCCCCAGTCTACAAAGTTCCAAGGTTGTGAGACGATTTCTACTCCCTTGTTTTCCAAATATTTGCAGGCTTCGTCGACATCTTTAACGCCAAAACTCAGGGCGATCGCATCATCCTGTTGCCCGAAAGATACGGGAGTTTGGCTGCCGAAATACTCTTTGACCTTGCCACGGCACATAATAGTCAGTTTGGTTGCCCCTTCGCTCAATTCCACATAGCGATCGACTCCCGAAACCATGACTACCTTCAGTCCCAGAATATCTCGATAAAATTCTAGGCATTTATCGTAATCGTTGACGTAGAGTCTGGTATTAGCAAAATCAAATTTCATATACTAATCGAATAAAGGTTTTTGCAATTAATTTTACATTAACAACTAATAGTTCTTTTAATCCGCATAATCTAAGATCCAATACTTACCATAAAACCATAGCTACAGCAAAGAATTTAGAACATGAATCAACAAGCAGCTTATCCCATAGCCAAGAAACTCCCCCAAGAATTAGTCACTCATGGAGATAAGAGAATTGATAACTACTATTGGTTGCGCCAACAAGATAATCCAGAAGTTATCGATTATTTAACAGCTGAGAATAGCTATACAGAAGACAAGATGCAGCATACCGAACAGCTGCAAAAATCCCTATATGATGAAATCTTATCACGAATCAAAGAAACCGATCTTTCTGTTCCCTATCGTTTACAGGATTATTATTACTACTCCCGTACCGAAGAAGGTCAAGCTTATCCAATTTTGTGTCGTAAATATCAAAGCCTGGATGCAGACGAGGAAATCTTATTAAACGAAAACGAATTAGCAGCGGGGAAAGAGTTTTTTAGCTTGGGGGTAGCATCCATCAGTCCTAATCAGCAGATTATGGCTTACTCTACCGATACGACTGGCGCAGAACAATACACCCTATTTTTTCTCGATTTAACTACTAGAGAGTTATATTCTGAAACCATCCCCAATACCTATTATTCTGCTGCCTGGGGAAACGACAATCGCACTGCTTTTTATACTAAGGTAGATGATACCAATCGTCCCTACCAGCTATGGCGACACACTTTGGGCAGCGATCCGAGTAACGATGTTCTAGTCTATCAAGAGGACAACGAGGCATACTATCTCAGCGTCGGTAAAACACGTTCCCGTGACTATATTTTGCTAGATTTGGGCAGCAAGGTTACTTCAGAAGTACATTATCTCGATGCAGATAACCCCACTGGGAAGTTTAAGCTATTTCAACCCCGTCAGACAGGCATTGAGTATTCTATCGAGCATCATAGCGATCGTTTTTATATCGTAACCAACGAAGAGGCGATTAACTTCAAGCTGATGTCCACACCAGTCGATCGCCCTGACAAGACCAACTGGAAAACTGTCATTCCCCATCGTGAAGACGTGATGTTAGAAGGAATCGATGCTTTTAAAGAGTATCTAATCATCTACGAACGTCAAGCAGGATTACCTACGGCGAGAATCCAAACCTTAGCTACGGGGGAAATAACCCACCTGAGTTTTCCCGAACCAACCTATTCCTTCTACGGGGGAAACAATCCCGAATTTGATACCGTTAAGTTTCGCTTTGGCTATAGTTCGATGGTTACACCCTCTTCCGTCTTTGATTATGACCTAGCAACGGGAGAAAGAGAACTCAAAAAAGAAACCGAAGTACTAGGGGGATACGATCGCACCCAATACGCCAGCGAAAGATTAATCGCCACTGCGACTGATGGTACAGAAGTACCGATTTCTCTGGTATATAAAAAGGGAATTGAACGAGACGGCAACAATCCTTTGTGGCTGACGGGATATGGTTCCTATGGCTATGCCTACCCCGCCACCTTTTCCTCGGTGCGCCTTTCTTTGTTAGATCGGGGAATAATTTTTGCGATCGCCCATATTCGCGGAGGAGAAGAACTAGGACGCAAGTGGTACGAAGAAGGGAAGTTTTTACACAAGAAAAATACCTTTACCGACTTTATCACCTGCGCCGAACATCTGATTGCCGAAAACTGGACGAGTAGCGATCGCCTGGTAACCTCAGGTGGAAGTGCGGGGGGTTTACTAATGGGTGCGGTAATTAATTTGCGTCCCGACTTATTTAAAGCTGTCGTCGCCGATGTTCCCTTTGTGGACGTACTGACCACTATTCTAGATACATCATTACCTCTAACGGTTTTGGAATGGGAAGAATGGGGCAATCCTAACGATGCGGAATACTACGACTACATCAAGTCCTATTCCCCTTACGATAATGTAACGGCAAAAGACTATCCTAACCTGTTGATCACCGCAGGTTTAAACGACTCGCGGGTCAAATATTGGGAACCTGCAAAATGGACGGCAAAGCTGAGAGAACTAAAAACCGACGACAATCTGTTGCTGCTTAAAACCAATATGAGTGCGGGACACGGTGGCGCATCGGGACGCTATGAATATCTCAAAGAAATTGCCTTTGAGTATGCTTTTGTTTTAGATCGGTTGAATTTGACAGATTGAGCGCAGGTGCTTAGTAATTGACCCCAGTTCGAGCAAACAAAGCGTCTGAACTGAACATCAGACTTTTTGCACAAAATTTCTGGGTAACAAAACGATTAATTAAAGGTTTGTGGGTAGCACCTGAAGGCTATCCCGAAAATGGCGTACAGCCGACATACGTGCGAAATCGGACACGATGTAAAGTAATGTAAAATTCAACTATCCTTTTAATTCATCCAAAACTCCTGAAACCGTTTTGGAGAAAGCTCTGTATAGCGAACAGTATGTTGGATATTGCGATGACCAAGATACCCTTGAATCGCCCTGGTATCATGACCTCGACTCGCCAGATAAAATCCGCAGGCGTGTCTCAACATATGAGGATGAACCCTTAAAGATAATCCTGCTTCAACTCCTGCACGTTCGATAATTTTTCTAGCTGTCGCAGCAGCTATTACAGTACCCCTTTCGGAAACAAATAGATAATTTGAGTCTGGATACTCTCTCTGTAATTGTCGCAAAGCTCGAAGTTCGACACCTCGCAAGGGATGAGTAGAACTGACACCATGTTTAAGCCGATTGATGTAAATTGTCCCACTAACAAAATCAATCTGTTCCCAGCTCAAAGCTACCAATTCCGATACCCTTAAACCGTGACGGTAAGCCATTAAAATCAGAGTTGAATCTCTCAATCCATGTCTGCCCACTTTCTTGGCAGCAGAAACCATCGCAGCCACTTCAGTAGGAAACAGATGCTCGCGAGAACGTTTATCTTTGTTGGGAATTTTTGTCGGAGGAGCAGTACGTGGCATAACTACCAACTTGCCCATAAGAGGAGCGACCCCGATGACGTTTCGTCATCTAGGGAACGCGCTCCGATATGATAGTTGGGCATAACTGAGTAGAGTACGGAAAATCAACGACTCACACCTTTAATCGTAGAAAACATCCCCATAAATGGTTGCTTTTGGTAATATTTGACAATACAAATAAAACTTTGGATTTTTGCCCATTCTACAAGCGATCGTTCTAAAAACATTATTAATCAGTTTTATGTCATCTTATTACTCAAATTATACAACCTGTATTCGTAACGATAATCTAGACGCAGTAAGGCAAGCGATAATTAATTTATTGGAAAGAGAAGGAGGAAGCCTTATACACAAATTACCAAGTTCTATATCATCTTCACAATCTCAGATAGAAGACGCACTCAAGGAATCCAATAAGTTTTGGATAGTCGAACTATTTAAAGGAATCAACGGATGGACGGTAATTAAAACATACCCTTATGATCTTTTATGCTTTCCAATTCAAACTAAAGATGATTGTATTCCTTTTCTATCGGCTTTGGCTATTGAATTAGGATTTGATGCTTTTTATATTGGAGTGTACGACAGCATTTTCGGCATTTTACTTGAAGCAAATTCAGCAGGAAAATTCTATGTTTCTGGAGTGTTTAATGCTGAAATTCCTAATGATAGTTTTTATAAGCAACCAATAAACTCACCAAATCTTATAGAACGGTTTTTTCTATTAAATGTCAGCCTGTCATTACAATTAGCGACACAAGCCAATAACGATTTAAAAATTGCTCAAAAAGAAAACGAAGTTTTTCAAGGACATACCGAACGTATTGACAGAGCCTTAGCAAAAGAATTAATTAATTCAAATTCTTGGTACATAAGGAATCTATTTGATAGAGTAAAATCTTTGAATAGAGAACCAGTGGAGAAGAAACCGTATTTAATTTATTTTCAATCTCCACCGAACTATAAACTTCCTCAACCATATACATTGACTAGGAATCAGTGGTTAGAAATATATGGTATTGAACCTCCATTAGACACCTAAACATTTATAAAATCAATGTTCTCACTACGTTATTACTTTTGTTTTAAAGATTTGTTTGTCCTTGAGCTGGTACTCTAAATACGTTTACAGATTCATTAACAACACTGGTTTGTGTATATGCAAATAGTTCTTGGCCTGATGCCCAGGCTTGCCGTCTATTGAAACTAACGAAATATAATAATCCACACTCTCTAGCTACTGCAACGTGTCTTTTAATTTCTTCTACCATACGATCGTAGGCTTGTTGTTGATATGCTTTAGGTGCAGTATTGTCGAAAGATAGATATGAAGGTCTAGGTATACCAGGTCTAGGTTGTGGATCGATGTATTTGTTTAACCACGTATATCCAAACTTAGTTTCTACTACTGCGATACCAGACGGGTATAAACCTGTTGCTAGTAAAGAAGAGACTTGAGAATATCCTGCTCCTGTTGGTCTGACAATTCCATCATAGAACGCAACTGTTCCTAAACCAGTAATAGCTAAGAAGTCATTAGGCGAACCACTAACATGAGTTGCATACTGAGCTGCTAACTGAGCAACTGCACCTGGAAGATCATCAGCTATATGACCATTGTTTAGCTCCAAAAAGAAACATCCTCTTTCATCAACCCTACCATTATTGTAAACTTGATCCTCACGTACACGCTCTAAATATGTTTCATTATTGATAATGTTCCTGAGACTGTTTTGTTGTTCTTCTGAAAGGTCTTCATTCAATTGACGTTCTTCAGGATTTCGGTATGGTTTACCTGTAACTGGATTGATGTCAACCACTTGAGGCGGTCTAGCTGGTGGTGAAGATGGAGATGTTAAAGAATCAATAATACCTTTGATTATTGCCCAGATTGGGTTTGGACTTTTACCATCACCACCTAAGAAAGCATATTCACCGTATACTTCATTTAAAGTACCGCTTCCAGTTATATCACCTATGACAAATTGACTTCTTTTATTTTCTTTCTTGTTTTGCTGATGAGCAACACTAATTACACCGTCTTCTCCCGCGTAGATACTGTATTGCTCACCATTCATCTCGACTGATGCAGCAACACGAACATCTCTACCTGCTTCTAGATAGACATCACCACTTCTATTACCCCTATCGGTGCGGATGTATCCCGTTCTAGCTAAACCAGTGTCGCTAATCACGGAAACATCACCACTTCGAGAGATAATATCTTTAGTCCTAACTCTACCCAAAGCAGAGATAGAAATATCACCCCCACGACTGTTAACCTTACCTTTAATAGTTGCCGTTCCCCGTTCGGCATCAATAATTACATCACCACCATAAGTACGAATTCTTCTAGTCAAGACATTCTGTTTAGCAGCAATGTTAACGCCTATCGCCGTGACAAGAGGTACATCGACGGTTACAGAACCTTCAGTACTACCCAAAGCAATAGAACCTAGTTCAGCTTTAATTTTCTGCTTTATAGTTAAACTCTGTGCAGAAGCAACAGTCACATCTTCCATGCTAGATATTGCTCCCCCAAAATTGACTGTACCAGTGGCACTAATCAGAGCAACACCTTCATCATTTGAAGTAACAGCACTCACCGTTACATTACCAGCAGCAGCCAAGGAAGCATCACCAAAAGCCGTAACCGTACCGTTAACCGTTACTGCCCCCTGACTTGACTTGAGAATTACCGCATCTTTGCTAGATGTAATTTCGTTAGTAACAATATCTTGCTGCGCTAAAGCAATAAAACCGTTATCGCCTTGAACTGTACCATTAACGGTAATTCTCGCCGTACCGCTAATTAAATCTACCGCACCATTATTAGCAGTAAGTTGACCGACATTAAGCTGATTTAGAGAGATTACATCAATATCGCCATCAGTAGTAGTAAGATTTCCAGCAGTAAAGTTACCGTTGTTGAGAACTTCTATACCTAAAGCATTGATGTTTCCTGTAGTGACATTGCCAGTAGAAGGATAAACTTCGTCGCCTACCTTACCCAGTGAAATATTAACTAAACCAGCAGCAGATAAGTTGGCAGTAGTAACATCATCGATGACTTCTAAACTTAGATTGCCATCAACTGCTAGATCTTTGTTTATGGTTACCGAACCAGCACCCTCAACAGCAACATTGGTGAAAGTAGCATTACTTCCTACTACATCACTAAAGAGAATATTACCCGTTCCTGCTTTAAGAGTTAGATTTTGACTACCATTAACAGTACCAGTGAAAGTAATATCGCCACCACCAGTAATAACTTCATCTTCAATTACCGAAGAATCAATAGTTAGATTGCCATCAACTGTAGTCGCACCACTGAAGGTAATTTCTCCACCAGCAGTAGTAATGGCGTTTCCAGTAAGAGTTATTTCATTACCTTGTAAGAGAACAGTATCGCCAAATGTAGAAATATTGCCAATATTTATGTAGTCATCGTTTGGAGAAGCAATTAAAGAAGGATTAAGAATTACTCCACGATTCATACCCATAAACGTAGCTTGACCAATAATTTGACCCTGGTTGTTGATTTCTTTAACAGAATTTAGAACCCATCCTGCTTCACTAAACTCAAGCGCAATTAAGTCATTAAGATTAGTTAGCTCATTATTCTGGTAAAGAAAAGGTTCTGAATTGGAGGATGTCACGACAACCTGGCTTTGGTCATTGATTCCAATGTCGTAAGCAAAGTATTTGCTGCCAATTTGAGAACTTCCAACACCTGTCTCTACTCCAATACTTTGCATGTCTCCGTTCTCATAGAAGAATGCTTCTGTATTGCCATTACCATCTGATGTTACTCCAACAATTTGACCTAGATTATTGATGTCGTGAGCAAAACTATAGTTATTTCCTGGCAGATTTTCTAACTGTGTAATTGCCCCACCGTAATAAAGATAAGATTGATTGGTCGTGCCATTATAACCAATTATCTGGTTTAAATCGTTGATACCATACGCTCTATTCTCTTCTCCAGCCATTATGCCTCTACCATTTTGGTGAAACAAGGCAAATGAATCGCCTGTGAAGGTATATAAATAACCCACTGCGACACCCAAATTGTTGAGATCTCTTAGAAACTCAAACTGAGCATTTCCAGCAGTTCTGGGGTCAGGTTCAATAAACTGATTATTTCTAGTGTAGAAAGGGTTAAAGCCATCATGTTCTCCAACCAAATCAGCTGAATCATTTAGAGCATAAAGTCGGCTGGAGTCATATCTATCAATAATATTAAGTTCAGAACCATCATAGAAGAATCCTTTTTCTCTTCCACCATTAAAACTTCCATGACCTACGGCTTGACCTAAATTGTTGAGATCTGTTAGTTCAACATTACCTAAATCTACAATTTCATAGCCATCTAAAATAGTATTGGTAGAATTAGTTTGTTTAGTACTTTCTACTCCAGACTTCAGTACCAGCCCAGTTTCATCAGGCTCATTTAGAACAATATCACCACCTTCAATACTGCCTGCTGTTTCAATCCTTAATGAATCACCAATATAATCGCCAAACTTGATATTGCTAGTAGAAGAGATATCTACCTTAGTTGTTTCATCTACACCTGAAAAGAAAATATACTGATATTCTTCATCGCGATAAAGAGAAGCTTGTCCTTCACCAGTAAGAGAAAAGGTTTCTACTACATTGCCATCAGCATCCTTAATTTCTAAAGGAACATCATTTTTGCCATCGACATCACCAAAACCACCCAGCAACTCTAATTCGCTTTGGGGTGGTGCAAAGGAAGTATCGCTAAGATCTATATTATTTACTTGGGATTTGTTAGCTTCACCAGTTAAGGGATCGATGCTGAATAGAGAAATACTATTTAGCGATGAAGAATTATTAAATGATGAACTATTGTCGATAGTGTTTTCATTTTCATCAATAACTATTTCTGCTTTAGTTAAAGACAATTCTTGATTCAGTGGATCTGAGAAACTACCTTCAGAAGGCGTTATGCCTAAAGATGTATCTTCAGTTCCCAGTTCGGGGACTAAGCTGGTATTTAAATCTCCGCTTAAGATATCGTTGCCAAAGATGTTATCGGTAGTCATCATTTTATAGAAGCAGGGTAATAGTAGAAACAAATAAAAGACAAGGTAAAACTGCGCTATGCAAAGACACTTTGCATAGGCAAAGAATTATTAGCATAAGTAGTAATTAAGACTACTTAAATGTTTTAATTATTTTTACTTTGATAACAGCAGTAATAGGCAACGTCTATGTTTTCACAACGGCTTCATCGACTTTTTATCTGAATAGAAAAAAATCTTGGTTTTGTGAAGTGATGATTAAGTCAAGCTAAGAAAATGTTTAGAATCTCACATGTGCAAGACCCCAAATCAGGAGATAATACTTTTTCGGTAAACTTATCCTGACTTTTCTAGCTTCGTGGCTTCTATTGAAAGAACGGCTTATCCTCGTTTTAAGCGTTATTATACTCAAGCTCAACTTCAAAAAACCTATACTCCCACTTCAACAGAAATAGCTTTTGCCCGCGACCGTACTCAGGGAGACAGTAATTTCTTTAACCTGATGGTTTTGCTTAAATCCTTTCAGAGATTAGGTTACTTTCCAAAATTAGAGCAAATCTCCCAGGATATTACCAACTATTTGCGAGATTATCTGAAACTGTCCGAGAAGATAAATCTAGGCTACGACCAATCTCGAACGTTATATCGTCATAAAAAGGTAATTCGAGCTTATTTTCAGGTAACTGCTTTTGACGGGGGACGGGGAGACGGGGAGTCCTAAAGGACTCCTAAAGGATACACCTTCGGATATAGCTCCGCGTCGCACGCGCAACATGCGGGCTAGCCCTTTGTCTAATAGCGTTGTTGAATCACAAGGAAATTAATTAGAACGACTATAGAGGAGTTTTGGCAAGCGATTACAACGGCATCCGAATAAAAAAGACGCAGCTATGAATAACTACGTCTACAAATCAAATATTTATTGTTAGTTAATTGTTGGCTATTTTGTTGGCTATTAGCTTTCTTTTACAGTGGCTAATTAACCAGTAACGCCGATCGCACCAGCAGCAGCAGAGGCGATCGCCGAAACCAAGCCTGTAGCAAACAACCACCAAGAGGCAGCAGCAGCAGCTTTACGGGTTTCTTCTACCTGCATCGCAGCCTGTCTTTTAGCCGACTCGATACGCATTGCAGCTTCGTTCTGGAAACGTTCGGCACGCTGGAGGGCGCGATCGCGAGTTCTCTCTATCTGATTGATGATGCGGTTGGCATCCGCTTCGGATATATCGTTACGGGAACTCATAATCGCTACTAAAGTATCGCGATCGACGCTAGAAAAGCGGTCTTTGAGAGCATCAAAACCTGCCTGGGGATCGTCAAACATAACGGTAACGTCACGCTTGATACCTTCATAGGCAAGTTCAGGACGATCCAAGCTATCTAAATAGGCTTTAACCCTTGCTAAAATGCGATCTACAACTGATTGAACTGCATCTTGAACCTTTTGTAGCTGCGACATCACGTTGTCTCTAACGGACAAGATCTGATCTACCACTTGATTGACATCTTCTTCGGAGATATCTTCTCGTTGAGTTAGCAACGCCACCAGAGTATCGCGATCGAAGTGTGACAATCTATCTTTAAGACTTTCGGCACCAGCACGAGGATCGTTAAGTAATAATTCTACATCACGTTTAATTCCCGCGGGGCTTAGTTCTGCTTTATCGGTAGAACGGAGATAATCGGCGATCGCACCTTGAAAATCTTGAACTGCTTCTTGGGTACGAATGGCTGCACGACGGGGTGCCTTAGCAATTTTGCTTAGAGTAGACTGTACGTCATCAATTACCTGATTAACGTCTGACTCGCTTAAGTCTCGGCGTTGTGCCAATAGCTGTACCAAAGTATCGCGATCCATCGCTGCCAGACGCTGACGAATCGCTTTAGAACCGAGTTTGGGATTGTTAAACAGTAAGGTTAAATCGCGTTCAATCCCTCTGGGGTTGAGTTCTGGCTTGCCAGTTTTACGCAGATAATCGGCGATCGCCGAAGTCGCTTGCTCATACTGTTCCTGCGCTTTGCCCGCCAGCTGCTGAGGTGCTGTAACCACCTGCATCCAAGTACCTTCAACGCTATCAATTACCTCTTCAATTTGCTCTTCGTCTAAATCTTGGCGTTGATTTAGAAGTTGAACCAGGGTATCGCGGTTGAAGTTGGCTAATCTGGCTTTTAATGCCGAACTTCCTGCTTGAGGATTTCTGAGCATCAACTGTAGCTCTCGTTTGATCCCTTCAGGATTGAGTTCGCCCCTGCCAGTGTCTCTAAGATATGATTGAACCTGTAGCCATTGTCGATCTGCCGTAGCTTGAGCTTGACCAAGGTTTTTCTGGGAATCTTCAAGGGTGCGATCGCGAGCTAACTCTAACTCGCCAACGATAGCAGAAGCCTCAATTCCCTCCATATCGTTACGCAACTCTAGCATTCTCTCTAGGGTAGGACGATCTAAAACTGCCAGACGAGTACTTAACTCTTCATAGCTAGCATCAAAATCTTCTAAGATCGGCTTAAATTCAAGCTGAATTTTTTCGGGGGTAAAGTTTTCTTTGGGAGTAGTAGTTAAATATGCTTCTACTTCTGCCATCAATTCAATACTTTTCTCCCGCGCATGGGCTGCTTCTGCCGTGGCGATCACTTCTAAACGAATCGCCTCCAAAATATTGGCGGTGCTGCGAATTTGAGCCTGAGACAGCATTCCTTTTTGCTTGAGAAGATCGACAAAGTAAGAACGGTTGATTTGTCTTAGTTCGTTAGCGACAGCCAGGGGATCGGCAGCAGGATCGTAGATTAAATTACGAAACTCGCGATCAAGGTTTGGTTGCTTTAGCTGCCAAGGATAGGCATTATCAAGATAGTTTCTAATATCTCTTTTGACGGTAGTTTCATCCGCTTCTTTTAGTCCTACCTGAGAGGCTACTTTGTCAGTTTGTTCGCCTAGTTGTCCCTGTAGCTTTTGTAGCTTGTCGGTAATTTTATTAATATCAAAGTCTGACAAGTCTTTTCTACCCATAACTATATTGGCTAGACTGCTTGCACCGAAAGAAGTTGCAGCCTTCATTACTGGGTTACTAGATTGCGAGCCACTACTTTGACCGATTTTGCTAGTTAAGGAGTCGATTTTATCGCCCAGATCTGTTCCTGTAAGCTGTTCTCTGGTAGCTGTTTTTAAATAGTTAGTTAAATCGCTAATCGGGTCGCCACCAGAAGGCAACTTCCTAGTAGTTTTTCTCCAGACAGACTCTAGCTTATCGGCAATACGGTCTGCGTCTTTTTTGGAGATATCAGAGCGATCGCTAATCAACTGAACAAAAGTGTTGCGGTCTACGTTACGCAGACTCTCGCTATCGGCAATCTCCTGTAAGTTTTCATCGTCCAGTAGCTGTTCAAAATCTTGAGCAATTCTGTTCAGGTCTATACCTGCGGGTTTTACAGACTGTAAGAAATCTTCCACATTCTCACGCATCGATACAGGATCGATTGCCATGCCTAATTCTTTTCTTACCGCAGCAGCAGCAGCTTCAGCAGTATTTACTACTTGTTTACTTGCAGCACCCGCACCGATAGCAGCCGTGGCTGTACCCAAGATTGACTGCATCCCAGAAGTAGCACTACTAACCACCGAACCTAATAGCGAACCAAGGGCTTGAGAGCTAAACAATACCATCAAAGCAAAGAAAGCTGCCCAAATAACTAGACCGACAATTGCACCCGAAAGAGGCGAGATAAATAAGCCCAGCTTGACAGCTAACAGACTGGCAATAAATAGAGCTAAACTAACGCTGACTAGAGTGCCTAAACCTACTGCTAAACCAATTTTTTTTATTGTGCTGCCCAATCCTCCCGAACTATCATCGTGATTAGAAGAACTAGAGCTACCGCCAGCCATGGAGATCCCAGCAGCAACACCTAAATTTGTAAAGAGTAGTTGCAAGGCAAAAGCCAAGACTACCCCTGCTATCAATGCAGCAAAAAACTGAGGTCCATTAAATACAAAAGCCGTGTCTTGTATAGCCTCTATATCAGGTTCAGGATTCACCAGCACTTGTGCTAATAGCATTATTTCGTTATTAAACACGATTTTTTACCTTTAATAATTAATCTCTACAAGCGACTCTCAATCGAGAGAACGCCAAATTTCGCGAACTAAACAATCAAAATTACTTCTTGAATAATTCCAGCAAAACCAACATTTTTGATGTCTCAATAGGTTAATTGATCTTGATTCCTGATTCGTCCTTCTTTCGATAGGGAATTTTTTGGGGTAGGTATTAAGCCAAAAAAGCAATAGTTTAAAGTTATAAATGCAGCTATCGATCCCTATATCTAAAGTTAGACTTATTAAATGAATACTATAAATCTTTAGTGATACAAAACATCTGGATAATTGTTATATCAAAATATTAATAGATATTACTTTCGGCAGATTAATTAGTTGACATATATTGTTTATTGTATTTAGTAACAACAAATACAAAACTCAGGAGGCAACTTGATATGAGTACCGAAGATAGAGCCGAAGCTACAGCTAAGAATATTGAAGGTAAAGCCCAAGAAGCAATGGGCAAGGTAACTGGAGACAAGGCAGACCAAGCAGAAGGTAAAGCCAAGCAAGGTGAAGCATCTGCACAGCACGCCGTCGAAGATACTAAAGATGCAGCAAAAGATGCCATCGACTAAGCAATAGTAGCATCAATTTTCAAGAGAGGAAACAAGCAGTTCCTTCTCTTTTTTTGCTTGAGAAAACACTGCATCTATAGACAAAACCAGGAGTCAAATTTATGAAAATAAATTTTAGTAATATTCGACGTATTTTAATAGCTACTTTATTAGCTTTTACGGTTACATTCACCGCTACAGCATGCTCTTCCAGCACAACTGCGACTCTGCCAAATCCTACATTAGATAGAACTAATGCCTATACTCAGTTAGAAAGAGGAGATAGTGTTGCAGGACAAAAATTTGGTGATTGGGTAGTCAGCACTAGTCAAGGACTAATTAGTGATGCTTACGTCCGTGACAACAACAAACTCGGTGTGGTTATTACCGAACAAGTAAAACCTACAGAAGTTAAGACTCTAGCTAAGGCATTGACTATGGGTTTTCATCAAAACTTCCCCAATCAAGATTTGACTATCCTAATGTATGCACCAGATAAAGAAAGAATTTTGACGGCTAAATACGACGTACAGTCAAACAACATTGAATATCAAGTTTAGCTGGATAGCAAAGCCGTAGATTATGTCGATTAAAAAATATTAATTCAGGAGCAAGATATGTCTAGCAGCGATAAATATAAAAGACAGATAATGAACGATTTAGCAGGCGGTAACGTCGAATCCCTCGATGGCTCGCCCGTTAATGTAGATAATTATGATAATTTTGACGATTTTGCCAATCGTTCTAGTAAAGAAGAAAGACACGGTTTATTCCGTAATGCTTTCCATCATGATAACGTCTCACCGCAACAGATGGAACCAGAATTACGCGAAGCGATCGCCAAAATCAAACCAAACGAACGGGACGATGTAGCCAGAGAATTTTTTAAACATCTAGATAAAAGAGGATTGAGCAAGAAAGATTTAGAAAGACAGCTTGGTTTATCCAGTCACCACGCCAGTCGGATGAACGCGGATGACGTTAGCAAACTGGCAAACTTTACCTATCACTCCCATCCCGATATTTTCCAAGAAGTAATGGCAGATCAGCCAGCACTGCTTAAATTCCTCAGCAACCCCCTAGTTGGTGCAGCTTTGGGTGCGATCGCCTCTAAATGGTTGCGTCGTTAATCATTGCAGCACGATAATTTGGGAGTCAAAGGACGTTGTTTGAAGCGTCCTTATTTTTTTGCGCCAAAGTATTAAATTAAAGCATCAAATTAGATAGATTCAGGATTGACAAACATTTCAAAAGCTGAGGTAAAGTCCTTGTTGTTATAGGTGGCATAAAAATGAGTTAGCCATTCAAAAATGTACTCGTTAATATTTTTAAATTCTTGCTCGACGGTTTGCGAACTCGAAGCACGATTGACCGATCTCGAAGCTATGTCCAAGCTGCTATGAGCATATTTAAGATGTAGGGCATTAGTTTCTTGCAGGGAACTAATTTTGATCAGGGCTTTGTATAAATATTTCAACTCTTGAATATATCTTTTATGAACATCGATTGAATATTTATGAGAACCGATCGCAAATTTAATCTCGATATCAAGATCGATAGTACCAGCGGTTTCTAGAGTTACGTTTTGAATCGGATATTTGCTATAGTCCAAACGTTTTAAGGTTCTTTTCTTGCTAACAGCCGATGTTCCATCGACGTGGATTAAGGCTCGGTTAGTAAAGCAATATTCGTCTGCTTTTGATTTAATCAAGAAAAAGATTTTTTCCTTTTCTTCCTGCATGATAAAGTCATCGGATTCTACTTTATCGTAGTCTTGGGGTGGAACGATAATGCCAATGTCGCTCAGACCGAGGGCATCGGAAGCAATTTTTTTAAACATATAACTAACAATTCCAGATTAAATAAAACAACTTATAAGACACCTCTGTTATATCAAATGCCCGACTAGTTGTTAGACACTCGATTTCGATAAAACTCTATCCCAGGACGTATCAAGCTTTTGGGCAATTGTGAAAGGATAAAAATAGCTGTCAAGATAAATATATAGATATAACTACAATGAGTGTTAAAAACAAACCCCCAGGATCGCGATCGCGCCTAATTTCTAATATTTTATTCATCGTATCGGGATTATTCTTATTTACTAATCTCTTTTTTCCTCAGCTATATGCCGAGCCAACTCCCCAAGTACCCTACAGTATGTTTATCGACCAGGTGGAAGACGGTAACGTAGCTAGGGCATCGGTGGGACAGAATGAGATTGTTTACGAACTTAAAAATCAAAACGCCGAACAACCCCAGATTTATAAAACTAATCCGATTTTTGACCTAGAACTACCAAAACGTTTGGAAGCTAATGGAGTCGAGTTTGCTGCTGCACCACCTCAAAACAACTGGTTCGGTAATATTTTGGGTTGGGTCATACCTCCGTTGATTTTTGTTGCGATCTGGCAGTTCTTTATCAGCCGTAGTGCAGGAGGGGCGCAAGGTGCGCTATCTCTGACTAAAAGTAGAGCCAAGGTTTATGTAGAAGGAGATTCAACCAAGGTTACTTTTAACGAAGTTGCAGGAGTTGAAGAAGCCAAAGCAGAGTTAACCGAAATTGTCGATTTTCTCAAAACCCCCGAACGCTATAAGGCGATTGGTGCGAGGATACCCAAAGGAGTCCTATTGGTAGGACCTCCAGGAACGGGTAAAACTTTGATGGCAAAAGCCGTGGCGGGAGAAGCAGGCGTTCCCTTCTTTAGTATTTCTGGTTCGGAATTTGTCGAACTATTTGTCGGTGCGGGTGCAGCCAGAGTCAGAGACTTATTTGACCAGGCAAAACAAAAAGCCCCCTGTATTGTATTTATTGATGAACTAGATGCGATCGGTCAATCTCGTAGTGGTGCTAATGGCTTTGTCGGCGGTAACGATGAGCGAGAACAAACTCTCAACCAACTGCTCACAGAAATGGATGGTTTTGCAGCAGGGGACGCTACGGTAATTGTATTAGCTGCCACCAACCGCCCCGAAGTTTTAGACCCCGCCCTACTGCGTCCTGGTAGATTTGACCGTCAGGTATTGGTAGATCGTCCCGATTTAGCTGGTCGTCAGAAGATTTTAGAAATCTATGCAGCTAAAGTTAGGTTAGACGTAGAAGTAAACCTCAAGCAGGTTGCCACCCGTACCCCTGGTTTTGCTGGGGCAGATTTAGCCAACCTAGTTAACGAAGCAGCCTTACTTGCTGCTAGAAACAACCGAGAAACCGTAACCCAAGCAGACTTTAACGAAGCGATCGAACGAGTTGTAGCGGGTTTAGAGAAGAAAAGTCGTGTACTTAATGATAAAGAAAAGAACATCGTGGCATATCACGAAGTCGGTCACGCTTTAGTCGGTGCGGTGATGCCTGGAGGCGGTCGAGTCGCCAAAATCTCAATCGTTCCCCGTGGGATGGCAGCTTTGGGTTATACCCTACAAATGCCTACCGAAGATCGCTTTTTGATGTCTGAGTCAGAATTACGGGATCAGATCGCCACTATGCTGGGTGGTCGGGCAGCCGAAGAGGTAGTGTTCAACAGCATTACTACTGGCGCATCCAACGACCTTCAGCGGGCTACTGACCTGGCAGAAAGGATGGTTACAACCTACGGGATGAGCGAAGTTTTAGGACCATTAGCATATGAAAAAGGAGCGCAAAACAACTTCCTGGGTCAGGGAATGGGCAATCCCCGTCGCATGGTTAGTGACGAAACTGCCAAAGCCATAGACGAAGAAGTTAAAGGTATTGTGGAAAATGCCCACCAACAAGCCCTGGACATACTCAACCACAATCGGGATTTACTCGAACAAATTGCCCAGGAAATTTTAGAAGTGGAGGTAATTGAGGGCGAGAAACTACAGTCTCTGCTCGATCGCGCCGAAAAACCACAACAGCATACTGAAGAATCAGAAACAGTATTAGCTTAATCTCAAATTATTGATCATTTTCTTTATTGGGGCATTTTTTATGCCCTTTTTTTATTGATTTAGACGGAGATTTAAGATAAAGTTTTACATTGTGCTTGATTATAAAGCAGGCGATCGCATAATACTAAGGCTACCATTGCTTCTACCATCGGGACTGCTCTGGGTAAAACGCAAGGATCGTGTCTACCTTTGGCAGCCAACTGAGTTGATTCACCACTTTTAGTAACTGTTTTTTGCTCTTTACCAATAGTTGCCGTAGGCTTGAAGGCGACTCGAATTACTATATCCTCACCGTTAGCAATACCGCCTTGAACTCCTCCAGAACGATTAGAAACGGTTCTAGTTTCACCTTGTTCATCGATGTAAAACTCATCATTATGTTCGCTACCCGTCATTGTAGTTCCAGCAAAACCAGAACCGATCTCAAACCCCTTGGTAGCAGGGAGAGACATGACCCCCTTAGCTAAATCTGCCTCTAACTTATCGAATACGGGATCGCCTAAGCCTTTGGGGACGTGACGCGCTACACATTCGACTACCCCGCCTAAAGAATCCTGGTCTTTTCTGGCTAAGTCAATGCGATCAATCATCGTCTCGGCACATTCTGCGTTAGGACAGCGGACTATATTGCTTTCTACCTGTTCTAGGGTTACGGTGTGGGGATCTACCTGGGCTTCTATGTCTTTGATACGTTTGACATAAGCAATAATCTCTACCCCTGCGACTTGCTTGAGGATCTTTTTGGCGATCGCACCCGCTGCTACTCTACCGATAGTTTCTCTAGCAGAAGAACGTCCACCGCCTTTGTAGTTACGAATACCATACTTGGCATCATAGGTATGATCGGCATGGGAAGGACGATATTTGATCGCCATCTCGTTATAGTCTTGAGAACGAGCATCTTTATTGCGTACCAGAATAGCAATTGGCGTTCCCGTGGTTTTTCCTTCAAAAACTCCTGAAAGTATTTCACAGGTGTCGCTTTCTTTTCTGGGTGTAGTAATCCTGCTTTGTCCTGGTTTTCTACGGTCTAAATCTACCTGGATCTCCGCTTCACTAATTTCCAATTGGGGAGGACAGCCATCAATAACCACACCGACACCACCACCGTGGGACTCTCCAAAAGTTGTAATGCGAAATATCTGACCGAATGTGTTGCCCATGATGTCCTTTATGCGGTAGTCAAGCGATTTGTATTGTATCGCATTAGCTGTTGGTATTTACCAGAAGATTGGCAATCAAACTATAGTTAAGAGCTAATTACTACCTTCAGAGTTAATCCCGTCATCCGCCAAGTGGCAAAGCAGTTTTCAAATAGCAGTTCGCTGGCTTCACCCAAATCCCCGTCTTCTGAGACAAACCCACCTTTAATTAGCTTGCCACCTCTAGTTTCTAAATTTAGACGTGTTTTGTTGCCTTCCTGTTTGAGAACCAGTTTTCCCCTAGCTAGTACCTGTCCCGCACGACTGATAATTGCACATTCCATTGGTGTTAATCAATAATTAAAATTATTACAAAGACAAATATCATCTCATATTGCCAGTAAATTAACAGCATCAATATGAACCAAGGCTGGATCTATCGCGAACGAGTAAAAGATGCTGATGCAGGACAGACCATCTTAGAATATTACAGTAACAAATACCGCCACTCAAGTCAGCAAGAATGGCAAATCAGAATTAAATCTGGACAAATACTCTTAAATGAACGGTCTGTCGATGCAGCAACTATTCTAAAAGCTAAAGACAGGTTGGCTTATCATCGATCGCCCTGGAACGAACCAGCAGTTCCCCTGGAGTTTACTGTCTTATACAAAGATCGAGATTTACTGGTAATTAATAAGCCCGCGGGACTACCCGTCATGCCAGGAGGAGGATTTATCGAGCATACCCTACTCTATCAGTTAAAGATTCACTATCCCCAAGAGCCACCTGTACCAATTCATCGTTTAGGACGGGGGACATCGGGTTTACTGTTACTGGCGCGATCGCCTATTGCCAGATCTCACCTTGCTCGACAAATGCGAGATAGTACGATTAAACAAAATAACAGCCAGATTAATAAAGTTTATCGCGTTTTGGTGTCGGGGAATTCAATCGAGGAAGATTTGACTATTACTCAGCCAATCGGCAAAATTCCTCACCCTGTCTTGGGCTATATCTACGGCGCAACGACTCAGGGCAAACCTGCCAAGAGTCAATGCAAAGTAATCGAGCGTTACCGTAACTGTACTTTACTAGAAGTCAAAATTTATACTGGTCGTCCCCATCAAATCAGAATCCATTTAGCAGCAGCAGGTTATCCTTTACTCGGCGATCCGCTATACGTCGCGGGGGGAAGTTTTGCCCAGATTAATGGCGATCGCCAGCAAATACCAGTACCAGGAGACTGTGGTTATTTTCTCCATGCCTATCGTCTAGCTTTGGTTCACCCGCGAACCCTGCAAAAGATGAATTTGTTGTGTCCCACACCCCATGCTTGGAAGACGGTAGGGGAACAAACCTAATAGCGATCGCTATTGATATTAATACTTTTACTCAAAAATACGATAGGTTAATTTTGAGCAACTAAATATCTCAACATTTATGTTTAACCTGAGTTCGGGTTAAACAGAAAGTCTTATTTGACAAGTATTGGAAAATAGTCTTGACCAGTCAAACTACCAAATTTGGCTTGCTTGCAGCTCGTTTGAAAGCTAATGGCTAATGGCTAATAGCTAATAGCTATCCCAACTAATCAATTATCTTATCCCGAACTGACTTTATGTTTACTACTCAAGCCTGGAACAAGATCGATAAAATTTACGATTCTATTCTGCAAATGCAGTTTATTCAAGAACTCAAACAGGGTTCACTGAGTAAAGAAGTATTTCAACATTACATAATTCAGGATGGGATTTATTTAGGTGAGTTTTCTCGTGCTTTGGCAATAATTTCTGCTAAAGCACCCAGCCCAGAGCTACAGTTGCAGTTTGCCCGTAATGCAGCAGAGGCGATCGCGGTTGAGCGAGGTTTACACGAACAATTCTTTGCCGAGTTCAATATTACTTCAGAGACAGCTTTAGCCACCCAACCTTCCCCAACTTGCTTGAGTTACACTAATTTTTTATTAGCCACGGCATACCAATACAGCTTTGCCATCGGCGTGGCTGCGGTATTACCCTGCTTCTGGATTTACCTAGAGGTGGGCAAATATATTTATCAACAGGCAACTAGTAAGCTTAACCCATATCAAAAATGGATTGATACTTATATTGATGCCGAATTTGAATCCTCTGTGATGGGAGTAATTGATGTTGCTAATGACATGGCACATAAAGTTGCTGCGGAAGAATTGACCCTGATGAATCAAGTATTTTATCGTTCCTCACAATTTGAATGGCTGTTTTGGGATAGTGCTGATCAATTAGAAACCTGGAAAATAGGTTAGTAGGGTAGGCATTCTTGAGATATTTAAAACGCGACGGATAATATCCTAATGCCCACCGCAATAATTATATATATTGTCAAAATTATTCTTATTGATTTGGTGGGCAACAAGCTATTTTAAAGATGCTAATTGGATCTCATTATTTTTGCCCACCCTACAGGCGATCGTACTTAAAGTTAAATTGTTAACATCAAGTAGGCATAATGTGGTTGGACAACGGCGATCGCTAAGATGATTTAATTTATATTGGTTTTATGGTCAAAATTCTTCACCTATCCGATATCCATTTAGGAAGTGGCTTTTCTCACGGCAAGATTAATCCAGAAACGGGAATAAACACTAGACTAGAAGACTTTGTCAATACCCTGCGGATCTGTATCGATCGCGCTATCGAAGAACCTGTAGATCTAGTATTGTTTGGCGGAGATGCTTTTCCCGATGCGACACCGCCACCTTATGTTCACGAAGCATTTGCCAGCCAGTTTCGTCGTTTAGCCGATGCTAAAATACCCGCCATTTTATTAGTGGGTAATCACGATCAGCACTCTCAAGGCAATGGAGGAGCTAGTCTATCTATCTATCGTACCTTAGTCGTGCCTGGGTTTATCGTCGGGGATACGATCGCCACTCACCGTATTAATACCCCCAGTGGGGAGATTCAGATCATTACTCTGCCCTGGTTAAATCGTTCCACCTTGTTAACTCGTCCCGAAACGGAAGGATTGGGGTTGGCAGAAGTCAATCAAATGCTGATCGAAAAACTACAGCCAGTCTTAGAGGCAGAAATCCGTCGGCTAGACCGCAGTATCCCAACGGTTTTGTTAGCCCACTTAATGGCAGATCGGGCTAATTTGGGTGCAGAGAAGTTCCTCGCCGTAGGTAAAGGCTTTACTATCCCCATATCTATGTTGACCCGTCCCGAATTCGATTATGTAGCCTTGGGTCATGTTCACCAACACCAAAACCTCAACCCAGCTAATGATCCTCCCGTTGTCTATCCAGGTAGTATCGAACGGGTAGACTTTAGTGAAGAACAAGAAGACAAAGGCTATATCATGCTAGAGGTTCAATCGGGTAAAGCCGAGTGGGAATTTTGCCCTCTGCCCGCCCGTCCTTTTCTAACTATAGAAATAGATATTTCCAGCACAGCAGACCCCCTAGAAGCGGTTTTAGATGCGATCGCCAAGTCGGAAATCGAAGATAAAGTGGTGCGATTGATCTACAAACTGCGATCGCAACAGCTAGACTTAATCAATATTTCTGCCATCGAAAGAGCTTTGCAGACTGCCCATAGCCATAGTATTCGTCCCGAACTAATCAGTCAGTTAGCCCGTCCTCGTCTACCAGAATTAGGAGTTGGTAATACCTTGGATCCGATCCAGGCTTTAACTACTTATTTGAATAATAGAGAAGATCTTCAAGACATTCAGCAAGACTTATTAGAAGCTGCCGAAAGTTTACTACATCAGTAAAGCATTGTAGATTGGTTGAAATATTGACATTCAAAGCTGGCTATTGTTGTTTCCCAAGAGTTGTTAGAGTAAAGCGCGATCGCCAAGGGAAAAAATCTTTGGTATGAGTAGAATTAAAAATAAACAGTATAGAGATTTACTATTTTAATTTTTCTAGCCAGTGCGATCGCAATTTTCTCCCAGATTCCTATTGCTTCGGTAGGGACTCAGATTATTGTGGCGATTGTTGTAGGGTTGTTGACTGCTTTTGCGGTACAGTTTTTGTTGACTAATTTGGGATTAGCATTGGGCATTTCTTTACTCAAATATCGACCCCAGACTGCATCACAAACTGCTGTTTCTCAATCAGATAATAGTGAAATCAGCGTCGATCTGAGTTTTTTCGCGGGATTGGGAGTCTTATTAACTCTCAACTCGGTCTTGTTTATTGCTTGTTTTTTGGCTGTCAGGTTTAGTACCGCTAGCGATCCTGTTTCGGGAGCAACTTTAGGGATTGTTATTTGGTCAACTTACTTTTTAATTTTAATTTGGGCAAGCTACAGTGCAGTAGGTTCGGTTACGGGTTGGATATTTGGTTCGGTAGCTACATTGCGTCAAATAATTCAAGCGATCGCCAGTTCTGGTAGCCGAAAAGAATCAGCCTCAGTTTTGACCGAAGAGGCAGCAGCCAATCTGATTCGTCAGGAAATTCAAACCGCTTTGGGTGAATTTAACCTACAGCAGCATATTGATGACTATTTAAAGACCTCAACTTCGTCTGAGTTAGATGTAACGGCAATTAGCCAGGAATTTGCCGATTTACTTGCCCAATCGAACTTAAAGTCTATCGCCGAAACTAACTTACTACAAAAGATAGATCGACAAACTTTTATTGCTTTAATCGACGAACGTACCGATCTTGCTACCCCGCAAGTAGAACAAATAGTCGATCGCCTGGAAAGTGTTTGGCAACAAGCCATAGGACGCTATCAACAGCAAGATTTAAATGGAGAATTACTGCGATTTTTACAGTCTGCTGACCCTGAAGAGTTGGGATTAGAACAGCTAGTCAAACGGTTAGAACAGATAGTAGGTAAAGAGTTCGAGTCTAATTCTGTAGATTCACCAGAGCAAACAGATCCAGTAGATCTCAAAGCCAACGATCGCAGCTCGGAAAATACAAGCTGGAGTAACTTAGATTGGAGGGCAATAAAAAATGCCCTGCTCAATAGAATCGAGCTGTCGGATATAGAATTGGAAGATGTCTGGTATACCCTGCAATCTCTTTACCAGCAATTTTATTCATCAGAACTAGATTTAAGCTCGATTAACGCTACAAAGTTGCCATTTAATACGATTAGCAATGATGTCGAAGACTTTTTATGGCACGCACCGCCTTGGTATTTGAATTGCCAACGGGGTTGGCAGGAATTTCAAGCAGTAATATACGATCCTCAAGCCGATCCAGTACAGGTTCGCTGGCAATTGGAACAGGTAGGAGTGCAAGATTTCGCCGAACTTCTCCAGCAACGAGATGACATAGAAATTGAACAGATTGATGAAATTGTCGAACATTTGGAAGCAGTAAGACAAGAGGTTTTCGGTCTGATCGAGCAAACAGAGTTAAGCGAACTTGTCCAAGACTACTTACAACAAGCCGAACTGAGTGAGCTTCAAGGCAATGACTTACTACTAGGCTTAGAACGGTTACTGGTTGAATCGGGAGCAACTACAGAGGTGCTAACTCAATTTGTCAGCGGTTGGCAACAACTAGACTGGCAGAGCTGGTTACAGCAAAGAGCAGATTTGGAGCCAAACGAGCTACAGCAAACAGCAAAACAGTTAGCCACAATGGGCGATCGCCTGCTCAAAAAAGTAGAAGATTGGCAGGTTCGAGTTGCCGAGACGGTACAAGAATTACAGCATAAACTAGAATCCTATCTACGCTATACCAACTTAGACCATTTAACCCCAGAAAAGATCGCTGCCAAACTAGAACAACTCTGGCAAGAAGCGAGGGAAAATCTACCCTCAGTACGACAGCAATTGCCCGATTTAGACAGTTCTGCGCTGAAAAACATACTAGAGAGGCGTAAAGGATTAGATGCAGCACAAATTGAGCCGATCGAGACTCAAATTAAAACTAATTGGCAAAAATTAAACGGCTCTGCTGCTTTAAATTTAGAACTCCAAAGCAAATCTAGGGAATTGAGCGAAAATTTGGTCGATTATTTGTATCGGGCGATCGAGCAAAACCTTGAGCTGGCAGCAATTGAAGCCGATTTATTGCCACTACTAAATCTTGCCAAAGGGAAAACCAAGACACTGGTAAATCGACAGCTAGCTCTGGTTGACTGGCACGAAATTGAGGCAAAGCTTGCACAAATTCAAACAGGTAGCACAAGACAAATTCACCAGACGGTAGCACAGGCAAGAAAAACAACTCGTAAGCTGGCAAAATTACCGCGACGCTGGGCAACTAGGATTTCTGGGCAAGCGCAAGATCTAGTTGACGAACTTCAAGATTTCTTGAGTCAGAGCAATAAAAACGAATTTACTCCAGAACACCTCGAACGTAATTTAAACAGTATTGTCCATCGCTCAACAACACAGCCGTTTGACTCTAATAATCTCGATCGCCTGACAAAATTAACTCCCGCCAACATTAACCAGGCTCTTGCCTCCAGACAAGATCTGACTCCGAATGAAATCGAACAAATTAGCGATCGCCTGATAAATATAACTGAGGAATTGTCCGCAGCAGTTAAAACCCAACAAGAACAAACCAACCAATACGTCCAAGAGCTGCTAGATCGCCTTGGTGAATATTTTAGTTCACTCAATTTATTTCATCTCGACAGCCTGGCTAATTTTGACTGGCAATCTTTAACTGATTCCTGGCAAGAAACAATCTCCCAGATACCTTTAGAAGAACTAGGCGATCGCTTGGGACAACTGAGCCACGATACCCTGACAAACTTAGTCGAAACCAACAAACTTCCCGACTCGACTTTAGAGCAAATTCGGGAAATACCAGACTATATTGTCCAGCAAGTCGAAACCCTCAAGCAGACAGCTTACCAACGTACAGAAACCATTAAACAACAAACCCTACAACAAATTGAGACCACCAGAAAAGCGATCGCAACTACTGCTTACTGGATGTTTGCTATTAGTTTTACTTCTGCTATTACTTCTATCCTAGGAGGATGTCTGGCTACTATCGTTTCTTTTTAGATACTTATAAAAAATAAAAAATGGTGAAGCGCACCCCACCATTTTATTAAATCAAAATTGATTTTCTACATAAAGCTGGGTTGATGACGAATCAAATTAAGAAATTCTTCGCGAGTCTTCTGTTCGTCTTGGAATACCCCCAGCATCGCACTGGTTACCGTCCAAGAACCTGGTTTTTGCACTCCGCGCATCGACATACACATATGAGTTGCTTCCATTACTACCGCAACTCCTTGGGGTTCTAAAGTTTCCTTAATTGCTTCGGCAATCTGGCGGGTCAAACGCTCCTGTACCTGCAAACGACGGGCATACATCTCCACAATCCGAGCCAGCTTACTCAAGCCTACTACTTTCTGGTCGGGAATATAGGCTACGTGCGCTCTACCCATAAAAGGTAACATATGGTGTTCGCAAAGGCTAAAGAAATCAATATCTCTGACCAACACCATTTCATTGTGTCCTTCATCAAAGATCGCCCCGTTGACGATGGTTTCTAGAGACTGGTTGTAGCCACTAGTTAAATATTGCATCGCCTCGGCAACTCTTTTAGGAGTCTTCAGCAATCCCTCTCGCTCTGGATCTTCGCCTACCGACTCCAACATAGTATAAACTGCCTCCATCATCTTTTCTTTGGCAGCTTCGGAAGTTGCTTTAATCTCGACAGCCTGACCGTTGTGGGTGTTGCGATCGGGTCTACTAAGAACTTGGTCTGACAAATTAGATTGTAGGGGATTGGAACTATTAGGATTGGGAAATTCAGAACGATTGGAACCGTTAGAAGAAACTGTTGTCATAATCTATTAAGATGAGTAAAACTCTGTCCTCTTGCTACTATAATTTGGTGATGAGCGTTATCTATAATGCCCCTCCACCAGGGGTAACGATCATCTCTTCTACTACCGCATGATGGGGTAGCAAAGCTGCGTGGAGTATCGATTGGGCAACAACTTCTGGAGTTAACATTGCCTCGCGATTAAAATCTGCCTGTACGGTGTCTGTATCCCAAATGGGAGTGTTGACCGAACCAGGAGAGATTGTGACGGTACGAATGCCATTGTCTCTCTCTTCTACAGCCAAAGCTTTACTCAACGCCACCACAGCTGCCTTGCTGATGCCATAAGCCCCCCATTGGGGAAAAGCATTAAATGCAGCAATAGAAGCGACGTTGATAATTGTTCCAGATGAGCGATCGCGCATTTGAGGCAATACTCCCTGTATACACTGGAAAACACTGGTCAGGTTGAGGTCAATTATTTGCTGCCAATCTTCTAGAGTAGTTTCGCTTAGAGCGTTAGTGTATGCCATTCCCGCATTATTGACCAAAATATCAATCGGTCCAAAATCATCGCAAATTTTAGTAATTTGCTCCCTAACTTGACCCAGAATAGACAAGTCTATTGGATATACTCCTGCCTTAATCTGAGTTTCTGTCTGGATCTCCTTGGCTACAGCTGCTAATTTATCTGTAGAACGACTTACTAAAGCTACCTCAATACCCGATCTGGCAAAAGCTAAAGCCGTTGCTTTTCCAATACCGCTACTTGCACCTGTCACTATTGCTCGTAGTTGATTTGAGGATGAATTCATTATTTATGATGGTTGGTTAAACTTGCTAATTTAAAAATCGCACTTTGGTAAAGATTGTTCGTTACCAAATTTTAATATGTCACGAGCCATTACTTTGTTGGTTGTTGTTTAATTCGATCTTGCCAAATACTTTTACACTAATAATTTTAAATACAAAATACTACGACTGTGTTTGTTAAATTTAACTTACCTCGATTTACCACTATTATTCAGTGTTTTACCGTCAATCGGCTCTCAATAGAGTAGTACATCAGTTTGCAATATTAAGCTGAAATTAATGTAACAAAATGTTGCCCTAGCATTATAGCACCACCAAATCGACAACTGTATCAAAAGTAACGATTAAGTTGGTACAGCCAAAATGTTGGCTTTTTCTGACCATTCCCTTTGAGGTCTTCGATCACCCCTTAAGGTAACGAGGACTGCTTTTGAGCCATTGATAAGACACCAGATTCAACAAGATTCCTATGAGCAGCAGCAGCAGCATTAACGCAATTTGATACCAAGCGATCGGTTCGACCAATAAATCAGCGACCAAATGCAACAAATTGAGAACTGTATACAATAGTGTCAAACCAAAATGAAATACTTGATAACGTTTGAACTGATAAAAAGCAGTACCCACAATTGCTAGTATTGGGATGCAAAAAAACAGCAGCATTCCCCACAAGATAGGCGCGATCTCTGCAATAGTGGCAGTCTCTTGATGATGATGCCCCATCATGGCTACATCGATGCCGTGGAATAAAGGTATCAAAGCCAATTGGGTATGAAACAGTGTTCCTAAGAGAAATACCGTCCACAAAGCAATAATCTTTTCACGGTAGTTTATTGAATTTATCCCGATCATTTTCGTCAACCTCAACGAACGCCGACTAACTGCGAACTACGAACAGATTCCCCTGTCAGCATTTCCACCACGTCCATACCATTACTAATGACTCCAGGAACGCTAGGATAGCCAGCAGTTGCACCAACTAGATATAAATTTGGCAGTTCGGTTTTATAGCCTAGGCGGTTCAAGCCAATTTGTTGCGGAATTAGTTTAGCACCATACATATTGCCTTCGGGCTGTCCCAGATAGTATTCGCTGGTAGTAGGAGTACCGTAGATCTTCATCCGAATATACTTGTCGATATCGGGAATCAGCTTACGAACGCTTTGCATTAACTCCTGATAGACTGCTCGTTTCTGGGCTTGGTAGGCTGCCGTATCTATCCTGTGGAGTTTTTTGAATGGTTCGTAGGGACAAATAGTAGTAATTTCCAAAACATGATGTTCGTCTGGTGCCATTCCTGGCTCTTGGGATTTTAAAGTCGGACAAGATAAGAAAATCCAAGGATGTTCTAGATTACCCTGAAGCTGTCGCTGATAGGCTCGATTTAGGTTGCTTTCGGGATAGTACCAAATATTCCAGTTACCGATGCCATAAGCTTGAGGAGTGAACCGTGAGTCTAAACCAAGATAAATATTAAATGCACTGGCAGAGTATTCATATTCGGTTAAACGACGATGTTCCAGTTTGCTCAATGCCAAAGAATTGTGCATTAACTCAACTGTCAGCTTGGGATCGAGATCGCTAATATAGGCATTATCCGCTTGATAAGTTTCTTCGCCTGCGGTTATGTAGATTACTCGACCGTTTTCAACTTCAATATGTTGAACGGGGGAAGAATATTTAACTATGCCACCTCGTTCAGTAATAGCTGAAACAATGCTATCAACCAGATGTTTAAAGTGATATTGAGGATAATAAGCACCTTCGGAGTAGTCCCAAACTAAGGATGTATGAGTAATTAAAGCAATTTCTGAGGGAGGCAAGCCATAGTCACCACTTTGCCCTGCCAATAGTGTCTGTAGCTTGGGTGATAGTCCAGTATGGTCGTAAAGATCTTGTAACGTCCAGTTACGCCTGGTGAATAAATGCCAGTATTTTGGTAGAGCCAGCCAGTCAGACCAATCTAAGTCGTACCAATGAACCTCCTGGGTTAATTGTCTCAGTTCTTGATGAAGTTGCTTGATTTCGTTACAGTAAAGGTTAATCCCTTTAGTTTCTTCGGGAAAAGTAGTAATCAGGCGATCGCGAAATTTTTCCCAATCTAAAGGAATCCGAAAATCGACCTCTGGAGTAATCACGCGATCGATACAGTCTGGATTAAGAGAATTGAAGGGAACCTGGCGATCTATATAGTCGAGAAATTGCTTAACCGCTTGTCCTTCACCACACTGATAGATATAGTGAACATCCGCACAAAAATTATAGTCGCCATAGCCAAATGTATGACAACAGCCTCCAGGCAGATAATGCTGTTCTAAGACAGCCACTCGATATCCCTGACGACTCAGACAAGCAGCAGCCGAAAGTCCCCCCAACCCTGCACCGAGAATTACGTAATCAAAATTTTTCATTTTCCCTCTCCTAGTAATGGTGTAAAGCTACCAACTACCAACCCGTAATTAGCAATTAGTAATCGCTAACAGTCATCATTTCTGATACTTCCATCAGGCATAATCGTTTGGCAAAATTTTGCACTGCTCAAATCTGCACCCTCAAGGTTGGCATCGGTTAAATTAGCCGAACGTAAATTTGCCCATACCAGGTGTGCGCGTTCTAAATTGGCATTTTTTAGATTTGCTCCACTCAGATTTGCATGATTGAGGATAGCGTTGTCTAAATTGGCTTTTTCTAAATCCACTTTGATTAAACTTGCTTTACATAATTTGGCATAATGTAAATTGGCAGCATACAGAACTGCACCATTGAGAAAAGCGCGTTCTAAATTTGCCCTCGTCAAATTAGCTCGACTCAAGTAGGCATAGCTAAGATTGATATCTGTCAACAAAGCCTTGTGAAAGTTGGTTTGCGCTAGATGCGATCGCGAAAAATCCCTTCTACCTAATTCGTATGCTGCCTTAAGTTCTTCTGCTGTCATTATTGTTTGTTTGTTTAAAGCAAATATCTGGGTCATAAGTTCTAATTCCCCCAAATTCAACCTGCTACTGCGTCGTTAGTCTCCAAGGACTGCTTAAACGAAGCAGAACTAATCATCTGACCATTCTTCTTTGGCTAAGAGGTCACAGATATGATCTCTTAACAAATAATCGTTTCTTTCCAACTCACATTCAACACAAATCCATTCTCTGGGGGGAATAAACTGGCAAAGAACGCAAATTGGCTGATGAAGATCGAGCTTTCCTATTGCAACTAAATGACGAGCTTCATCTTTAATTTCATCAAGTGAATAATCGATTGTGGCAACCATAATTTACCTCGTAGAGTAAAAAATATATTTGAAGAAGCTACGATTAGGAACAAGGTCAACAGAGTTATTTGCTAAAGATCTAGCTGGTTTCCAGTTGTTGAACATAATTTAAAGTTTGTTCGGCTTCATCGCGATCGAGAATACTCAGGGCAAAACCAACATGAACAATGACATAATCACCAACCACAGCTTCGGGTAGATATGCTAGGCTAACCTGCTTAATTATTCCCCCAAAGCTAACCCTACCCATCCTCAACAAAGGTTCGTCATCGCCGATCGAGACAATTTTTCCAGGTACAGCCAAACACATAAATTAGTTCCTCATCTTTAACGATCTGGGATCGAAGCGATCGCCAGCGAACAGCCTTGTACTTCTAAATTCACATTCAACCAAATGCCAGACTTCTAATAAAAAATTGGCTCAAACGTAAATAGCTGCTTGGGGGTCAAAACCATGAACCTCAACTAAATGACGAACTTCATTTATTATTGCTTGGAAAAAACAACTAGTTTTAACACTCATCATCTAGCTTACTGATCAATTCGACCTTAGTTTAAGATAGTTCAAAAGCTTGAAGAACTTGTGAGGATTTAGTATCATTCTATGAACTTGCATTTAGTATTTTTGTATTAAACTTGATCTATAGCAATCAAAATTCGCTACAGTTCAAATCCGAAAAACATCAGCAAATATTTGTCGATCTCCTCTGATTCGGTTTTCATTGGGGGAATCATAGAACACCATCAATCCATCTTCTGTTGACCAACAGGAATACAAAGCTAAACCTTCTGCATTGTCTGAGCCAATAGTCAAGGGCAGATCGAACAGGGGAAAAAGTTGCTCTTCATCTTGTTTTTGAATTGTGTCGCCTTCACCTTGTCCCGCGTCACGCCAGCGAAAAATCTGCATTTCACCTTCAATAGCCATTGTCGGTCCTGCTAAAATTAACAAATCATCACCTTGCCAACACAATTCTCGTACTCCCAAACCATTTAGATCTAAGAAATACTTTTTATATTTTGCTCCATCGTCGGTAATCTCCTTGAGGCTGAGAATTCCTGGTTCAGTTTCGGTTAGTTCGAGTTCTAGAATAATTGCCCAACCGCGCAATACTGGACCGCGTAAACCAAGAAACAGGCGATCGCTCTTAATCGCCAATCCTTCAATATCTAAGCCGTTATCTTTAGAAGGAATACCCATTTTCATAAAAGGCTTGAGATGTCGATCTTCTTTGAGGGCTTCAAACAAAATATTTCGTTCTTCTGTAGTCTGCAAACAGGCTGCGGTTAAAGTTTTGTCCTCTTGTGGCGAATAGGATTTAATTAACTTACCGTCAACTATAGGTATCCTAGCTAAGATAAAGCGATTGAGGTCTGTAGTTATCGTTGCCAACCGAGCTAAATTTTCTTCGAGATCGTCTTTTTTGGGTTTTTTACGTTTAGTACTGTGAGAACCCGTCAACCAGAGATATCCGTCCCTAAAGTCCATCCCCTCAATATCCATTTCATCGTCGGTATTAAATAGATTTATATAGTCTTGCAACAAAAATCGTTGATGTTCACCATAGCTATGACAGCCAACTGGAGACAGCCTTTCCACACCGATCATTTCATCTGACCCCACCCACAAGCTACCATCGTCACTAAAGGCTGCTGCGGAAATATCGCTAATAATTTCTTCTCTTTCTGCTTCAAAATCGAGTAAAACGCGAGTCAGTAGGAAATAGGGAGATGTCATAAAGATTAATTGTGTAGCTGCTATTACTGCAATTTTAGTTAAGAATAGTTCATCTTTAATCTATCTAGGAAGGTATTGCTAAACTAGATAGCTATAGTCTGTAACAGTTAAGTTAAAGGCAAATACCAAAAAATAAATCTGTAAAGAAACTGCGCCCAACGCCCCTACCTTCTATACTGTCTCGATATATGGTTTTAAATCGTAAAGCTCTCGAATCAAAACTGCTGCAACAACTGCTGGCACATCCCGAATTAGATTTAGAAATTTTAAGTGACGAAGAATTACTAGCATCTATTAGGGCAACTTTACAGCAAAAGCCTACTAGGGAACTCTGGATATTTGCTTACGGTTCCTTGATTTGGAATCCTTTGTTTGATTACTTAGAACGTAGGGTAGTAACAATTGAAGGCTGGCAAAGGCAATTTTGCCTTTTAGCACCAGTCGGGAGGGGAACGATCGCCAACCCAGGTTTAGTCTTGGGTTTGGAACCTGGAAATGATTGCTGTCAGGGAATTGCCTATCGTCTACCCGTCGATCACAACCTAGAGGCAGAACTTCTTCTGCTGTGGCGTAGAGAAATGGTTGTTGGTTCTTATATTCCTACTTGGATTACAGGAAAAGATAGCAATGATTCAATAGAAGTGCTGGCTTTTACGGTCAATCCTCAGCATTCGGTATATGTCAAGGATTTATCTACAGAAAAAGTTGTCGAATCTTTGGCTACTGCTACGGGTATGTTGGGTTCGTCGGCAGAATATTTGAGTCACACCGTACGAGGTTTGTTAACCGAAGGTATTGAAGATTGTCAGCTAATCGAACTCGATCGCCTGGTAAGAAAAAGACAACAGGAACTTACGATAGTTTTTGATTGAATAGCCTAAATCAACAACATTGAGAAGGCAGAGACTTCCCGAAACTTGATTTTCGACTCAAAAGTAATAGAGGTTAGACTCGATCCAACCTCTACATAAGAACAAAACGAGAACTATTGAAAATTATCTATGTATAATATAAAACGCTAATTAATCCAGACCTTGACAGCTAGGACAATAATAATATCTGCGTCCTCCCGATGTTTCTTTCATAATCGCAGTATTGCATACATAACATGGTCGTTCTTCTCTGCCAAACACCCAGTGGCGATAATCTTTACGTTGATAGCCTTGTTTTTTCAATCGTCGTACTATTTTTAGATCGTTAGTAATACCTTTGGTTTGATAAGACTGCTGGGGAACTTTTAATACAGCTTTCGCCAATGCAGATATTTGTTCTTCACTACAGTCAATAGGACGCAAGGTAGGATGCACTCTAGCGACAAATAGTATTTCGCTACGCAGATAATTACCCAACCCCGCTAAAAAACGCTGATCGAGCAATAAACTAGTAAACCGTCGGCGACAAAAAGATTGATCTTGCAACCTGGCTTTAACTTTTCTGGTTGTTGTCTTACTATCCAAAACATCTAAACCCAGACGAGAAAGAAACGGATGAGATGCGATCGCCCGTTCGTCCAAAACCTCGATATCCGAGGCACTATAAAGCAATGCAGACCTCGTTTCATTATGAATAGCTAATCTTAACTGACGTTTAGTATCGGGATAACTATAGGCTTGACGGATCGTCCATTTACCATACAGTTGATTGTGACTATAAATACTCAAGCCATTATCAAAGCGGATTAACATTCCTTTTCCTTTAGTATCTATCTCCGTAACAAGCTGCTTCGCCAAGACCTTTTGATAGGGTTTAAGATGCTCGAAGGCAAAAAAAATCTCTTCAATTGGTTTTAGGGCGATCGCCTTAGCTATTTTGTCGGCTGCAATTTTTATTTCAGGACCTTCTGGCATATCAATTAGTTAGTTAGTAATTAGTAGTTAATCGATGTATTTTTTTTACGAATCTGAGCAAATAGCGTTGGATTAGCTTGTGGCATGATGATGTAAACAAAGAAAATGTCACTCGATAATTTTATAGTTTAATCCCACAACTCCAGATTTAACGGCTTTTTTCAGAATAATTGATAGGAGCAAAACTGCTTGACTTTAGTTAATTATGAATAAAAAAACCAGCAGATTAATTGCAGGTTTTTCCCACAGGTGTTATAGTAAACACTGAGAATAAAAAGATTAACGATTAAGTGTGCATTCAGTAACGAACGTTTTTTCCGTCAAGTATTGAGCTGTTTTTTTCAAGTAGTCTTGTCTCTCCAAACCCAACATTCATTGAGAGGACAAAAAATATGTCTATTTATGTAGGTAATTTAGCTTACGAAATCGAGCGCGAAGACTTAAATGAAGTCTTCAACGAATATGGATCTGTGCAAAGAGTTTATCTTCCTACAGACCGCGAAACGGGTCGTCCCCGTGGATTTGCTTTTGTAGAAATGAAATCTGAAGCCAACGAAAATAAAGCCATTAAAATCCTCAACGGTGCAGAATGGATGGGACGGGACATCAAGGTTGATAAAGCCAAACCCCGTAACCAGGAACGTACCTTTGCAGGTTATAAAACTAATAGTTTCTAAGCTGCCGAACATCAATCAGATCGGTAAGTAATCATCTTTTAAGGCGACATTCTGGGGTTAACTTAGGAGTCGCCTTTTTTTGTGCCTTATCAAACGATAATCTTTAATTACCTTATCGCCAAGGACATTTTACGGCTGGGCGGTTTAAAAACGCGATCTATTCTCTCTAGGTCTTCTGCTGACAGTTTAATATCTAAAGCTGCACGATTTTCTCTAACATGATCGGGATTAGTCGCCTTGGGAATAGAAATAACATTATCCTGGTGTAACAACCAGCTAAGGGCGATTTGCGTTGATGTCGCATTGTACTTGGCTGCAAGGTCTTCTAACTTAGAATCGTTAACAAAAGCCCGTTGTTCGACGGGAGAATAAGCCATGATGGGAATATTACGCTGTTTGCACCAGGGTAGTAAATCCCACTCGATACCGCGACGCAGCAAGTTGTATAGTACCTGATTGGTAACTATTTCTTTGCCTCCAGGTAAAGATTCCGCTTCTTTCATATCATCCGTATCGAAGTTGCTCACACCGTAGTCGAGTATTTTCCCAGCTTGCTTAAGATGCTGTAAACCTTCTAACGTCTCGGAAAGGGGAACAGAACCGCGCCAGTGGAGTAAATATAAATCTAAATAATCTGTCTTAAGTCTCGATAAAGAGCGATCGCACGCTGCAATTACTCCATCATAACTAGCATTGTAGGGATAAAACTTACTTACCAAATATAGCTCATCACGGCGACCCGATATTGCCTCTGCAACTATCTTTTCTGCATCACCTTCCCCATACATTTCGGCAGTATCAATGAGCGTCATTCCCAAATCTATTCCTAGCTTTAACGCATCTATCTCCGCCTGTTTTTGGCTAGCTCGTTCCCCCATACGCCATGTCCCCTGTCCCAGTATAGGTATTTCTCTTCCCGAAATCAGCTTTATTGTTTTCATTAGCGATCTAAAATGGTCATCATATCTAAAATTATGACGAAATTTCTAGAAAGGAGGTCAGGCGATCGCTATTTGAGCTTTTGAGTTTCTTGCTATGGTGAAAGTTATCAATTTAGAACCTGGAGAAAATGAGTAAAGCGATGCCTTTATCCTAAAGGACTACCTTCGGGGCGTGCGCAGCGGTTATGCTAAAGCACTAACTTCGTGTCGTCCGAAGGTGTACCCTTTAGGGATCCTTTAGGACGGCTAACTCCATAATCGCAATTTACAATTCAATGGCAGAGTTTTATGCTGCTATGGGCGGAACTCTAGAACAAGAGGTAGACTTTACAATTCATCGTCTAGAAGAGGTGCATGGAGATATACCAATAAAATCGCCTTTATTTCGGGCTAACTACTATTCCATCATTATTATTGTTACGGGAAGATATTTTTGATGAATTTCCTTTTTTGATTGCCGAACTTGCTCCCCCTCAGTATCCCGACCCAGAAATATTCCAAGAATTTAACGATCTCGGTGAGCGACTGATTAAAGAATATCAAAGCAATTCAGCCTATAAGTTTAAGATTATTGGTAGCTTAATGGTGGTGCTGTTACTAAAAATTAAAGAGAAATTTTGGCAGAAATACAATCCTTTAAACGAATCCGATAGCAGTTCGCAAATTGTGATGACATTCAAACGCAACCTGGAACAACATTTTAGAGATTTAACCGCAGGTAACACAGATATCCTATACCAAGTTCGAGACTATGCTGAAACTCAATATTTACATCCTAGCTATCTCAGTACGGTAATTAAAAGCAAAACTGGTAAATCGGTTAATAGTTGGATTGCCGAAAAAGTAATTGCTGAAGCTCAAGCTATTTTATCGCGATCGCATCTTTCGGTTCAAGAAGTTGCTGCTCAGTTGGGTTTCAAAGAACCAGGTCATTTCTCCCGCTTTTTCAAAAAGCATACAGGAATAAGTCCTTCGGCATTTAGAGAGAATCTGTCTATTGAAAATTAGCCAACTTCGGATTTGACCAACTTATGATAATAAGGTTAACTTTGCCGATACGCTTTAGGAGTCATCCCCGCATAGTTACGAAAATATTTGCTTAAGTGAGCGTGACTATAAAAACCGCACTCTAGAGCTACATCTGATATTGACATATTTGCTTTTAACAGTAGCTGTTTGGCTAGTTCAATTCTCTGTTGCATCACATACTGATAAGGAGTTACACCCATAGATTTTTTGAATAGTCTGCTGAAATGAAATTTACTAATTCCTACATGGTTGCTTAAGTCTTCTAGCTTGATAGACTGGCTTAAATGATGGTTGATATATTCAATAGCTTTCAGCAAATAGCGATCGCTCAATCCCCCTTCATAAATTGCTACTTGAGATTTGGCTACACTGTAGCCTCGCAATACATTAACCATTAAAGCATTAGCTAGAGAGTCTACATAAAGCTGTCCTTCACCATCTTTACCGCGATGCAGTTCGGCACGCAACATCATAGCTAACTGTTCGATTTGAGGATGGCGATCGCGAAGTTCTGTTCGTAATTCTAAGGGTTCGAGAGCTGTACTAGTGGTGTTCATCGCTACTTGTTGGAGGAGGTTTGGCGGAATTCTGATTTGTAAATAGCGATCATCATTGTCAGGCTGATAATAACCCAAAAGTTCTGCGGGAATTACCGTCAGATCGCCTTTGGTATAAAGTCCCGTGTAGCCATGACGTTCGTTTGCCTGCCAAATACGACCAGAACAGGTTGTCAAACTTAAAATAATAGTATGCTCTTGCCAGCAACCAGATGCAATTGTTCCTGAAGGTTGCTCGAACTCCTCGACAATAATTGATTCCCATCCTAAATTTTGACTGGAAACGATAAGTGATGGTTTTGGTGAAGAATTTACCATATGTATTCGCTCTTTTTGACAAACTTGTAGCAGGATTTTGATAGTTTAGCAAGATTGAAATAGCTCGAAATCAATCGACTGTTTATTCTGTGATTGTAAAGACAAGAGATCGCTTTTTAGATATTAAGAATTGGAAAGACACTGATGTTAAAGGTTTCTCAAGCTACAATTCCCTTGGCAGCACAGATTTTATGTCGCGGATTTGTTGACGATCCTATGTTGTCATTTATTTTTTTAGAGACTGAGAATAAACTGGATGCTTTAGCAGCATTTTTTCAGGTATTTTTGGCGGATACGGTTCGGCGTGGTGAAGTTCTGATCGCGCCCGATGAGAAAGGTGCGATCGCCTGGTATCCTAGCGATGTTAAAGTATTTGACGATCGCTTTGAAGAAGTCATGGCAGAACTTGCCGAAGTTGCCATAACTTTTGGTGGATTAGCAGCAGCAGAGCGACTAGAGCAGATTGGCAAACAGGGTGAGAAGTTTGAACCAAAACAAGTTCATTGTGAAGTTCTTTGGATAGCACTTATTCCTGAAGCACGAGGAAAAGGTATTGGCAGAGATTTGTTATCTCCAGTTGTGAACTATGCTGACGAACAACAAGTAGGTTGTTATCTTGTCTCTTCTACCCCACGGAATATTTCATTCTACCAGCGACAGGGTTTTCGACAAATATCTTCAATTCCAACCGATTCTACACTGACTTTAACTCGAATGTGGCGCGATGCGGTTCAGGTTTCAAAATAAGAAAACGATCGCCAAAACCAAACTTTTAGAAAATCGATCACTTTGCCCAGAAAATGTTCGTGTAGTTCTTTAGTTAAAAGAGATCGCTTTCTTGATCGAACATTTAATTTTAACTTGCTTTTTCTGAAGTTATTTTCCGTCTTCCCCAAGGCTTAATCACAGAAATGCTAATAATCACTACTAATATCAAATCGGTCAGATTAGCGATATTGTTCCTGTAGTAGAGTTTCTGGCTTTGCCTAGTTCTCAGTGGATTACGGGACAAACCCTCTGGATTAATGGCGGTTATTTGACTCGTTAAATCGTTAATTTTGCAACAGCTGGCGATCAGGCGTAGCCTGGCACTACACTACTTCACCAGAAATAAACTTAGCGCGATCGCTGGCTAAAAAGTGGCAGTAGCGACGACTATTCGTTGACTTTTCTTAATTAACTTGGAAATTAGATTAACAAAGCTGAGCTTGCGGAAAATAGTAAATTCTTGCTCTTTGTCTTTAACAAATGAGAGGTCGCATTTGATCATCTAAATAGATATTTGGGTTGAAAATGAGTATTATTATCATATAAGTGAACTCAAAGCTATTCACTCAGTATCGTCCAAGTAACTAAACTTATAAGGTTTAGAATAATGAAAATGAGCCGAGCTTCCGAATCTAAACAGCAAGCCTCTTCAGAATCTGATGCACCGATTTGTGATTCTTCTCTAGTTCATCTAGAGCAAGTAGTAAGAGTGCAATCTGAAATTGTAACAACCGAAAAAGCACAGCAAATGGCACAGTTTTTCGGTGCAATGGCAGACCCCCATCGGCTCAAACTTCTTTCTGCACTTTCTCAAGCAGAACTTTGTGTCTGTGACCTAGCAGCAGTAGTTAAGATGAGTGAATCTGCTGTATCCCATCAGTTACGTTTGCTGCGAAACCTGCGCTTAGTAAAACATCGCCGTAAAGGACGTAACGTTTATTACAGCCTGGCAGATGCACACATTGCTAATCTCTATCGGGAAGTAGCCGAACATCTAGACGAAGCTTGATTTGGCGTTGCATCATGATGGGGTGGTGAAGAATAAGTAGTAAGTAGGGAGTAGTAAGTAGGTATAATTTGAGCGACGAACAAGCGTACAATTTCTCTTTCGTTCTGCAAGTATGTCAAGCCCTTAATTCTTTCTGAAGATTGTTGCTTAACTAGTTTTTTTTCGATATTATCTGAACAACTATTCAACTGTTCAGGTGAAATAATGTCAGGTAAACATTCTGCTGGTTGCTGTGGGACTTACGAAGATAATCATCACGGACACGACCACAACCACGAACATGGGGAATTCAATTTACGTCGAGAGCTAGTACCCCTTAGTATTGCTCTGGTTTTATTTCTGGTCGGGTTGATCTTTAACCAACCTTTGCACGATACCCCTGGTGCGATCGCCGAGTATGCAGTTTTGATTCCCGCCTACCTGATAAGCGGATGGAGTGTATTGACCAGTGCGGGACGTAATATTCTGCGGGGTAAAATCTTTGATGAAAACTTCTTAATGACCATTGCTACTTTAGGAGCGATCGCCATTCACGAATTGCCCGAAGCTGTGGCGGTAATGCTGTTTTTCCAGGTAGGGGAAATGTTTCAGGGGTTTGCCGTCGGGCGATCGCGTCGTTCGATTAAGGCATTGCTAGAAGTCCGTCCTGACAGGGCAAACTTAATTATTGATGGGGTGGTTAAAAAAGTTGACCCCGAAAAAGTTGAAGTTGGAGATATTATTGTTATCAAACCAGGGGAGAAAGTTCCTTTAGATGGAGAGATACTATCGGGAAGTTCGCAAGTAGACACTTCGGCACTTACGGGGGAATCAGTACCTCGCACGGTCAGAAAAGGGGAGACGATTTTAGCTGGAGTAATTAACCAAACGGGTAGTTTAACGGTTCAAGTTACTAAACTGTTTGCCGAATCTTCGATTGCTAAAATTTTGGACTTAGTAGAAAATGCCAGCAGCAAAAAAGCCCCCACAGAGAAATTTATTACTCGTTTTGCCCGTTACTATACTCCCGTTGTTGTTTTTCTCTCTCTCGCAGTTGCCATCTTACCGCCCTTATTAATCAGAAGTGCAACTAGCGAACAATGGGTGTATCGAGCCTTAGTTTTATTAGTAATCTCCTGTCCCTGTGGATTAGTTATTAGTATTCCCCTCGGTTACTTCGGGGGTGTAGGTGGTGCAGCAAAAAGAGGAATATTAGTTAAGGGTTCAACTTTCCTCGATGCTTTAAGCGATGTTAAAACGGTAATTTTTGATAAAACGGGAACGTTAACCGAAGGGGTATTTCAAGTTACTAACATAGCTCCCTATAACGGCTATAGCGAATCAGAATTACTAACTACTGCTGCGATCGCCGAATCTCAATCCAATCACCCCGTAGCGCGATCGATTGTGGAAGCTTACGATCATGAAATTTCTGATGCTGATGTCACCGACTATCAAGAAATACCAGGACACGGGATCGAGGCTAAAGTTAGGGGAAGGTTAGTTTTAGCAGGAAACGATCGCCTGTTGCATCGAGAACAGATCGAACACGATACCTGCAATGTTGAAGGTACGGTGGTGCATTTAGCTATAGATCGTAACTATGCTGGCTATATCTTAATTGCCGACAGAATCAAGTCAGATGCAGCGATCGCGATCGCCCGATTGAAAAAAGCAGGAGTCAGCGAAACCGTAATGTTGACGGGAGATAATCGAGTTGTGGCAGGTAATGTTGCTGATAAACTCGGTTTGAATACCTACAAAGCGGAATTACTCCCAGAAGATAAAGTAGACGCGATTGAAGAGTACCTTCATAAGTCAAATAACAAAAGCAAGGTGGCATTTGTGGGCGATGGTATCAACGACGCACCAGTGATTGCCAGAGCGGATGTGGGAATGGCAATGGGAGCATTAGGTTCGGATGCAGCGATCGAAACTGCCGATGTGGTGTTGATGGACGATGCCCCGTCCAAAGTAGCTGAAGCAATAGTTATAGCTCGTAAAACTCACTCGATTGTCTGGCAAAACATCATTCTGGCAATGGCAGTTAAGGCACTATTTATTTTACTCGGTGCGATCGGCATAGCCACTCTTTGGGAAGCAGTGTTTGCCGATGTGGGAGTAGCACTACTAGCGATTTTCAATGCCACTAGAGTTTTGAAAGTTAACTGAATATCAATCTAGTGTTATTTCTTAAGCTTTGGCTGAGAGTTTATCTGGCTCAAATAGAGCAATAAAGCCGAGGTAGAATGGTAAATTTGCCATCAGAATATTAGTACTAGTATCTGTAAAAGCGGTAAGATCTAAGTAGAAGAGGAGTAAGCATAACCTGACGAAAAAAGTCATATTCTAGCCCAGAATTTTATCAACCGAGCTAACAGAGTATCTTGCCGAAGATGCAAGCTAATTCTCTTCAAGGCAGGTTGAAGGTAAAAATCGCTAGAGGAGGTTAAAACTATGTTATTTAAACAAGCTAAAAATCTACTGTATCGGTCGAATTCAACTTCGAGCGAGCCAACCGTCTCCGATCCTTGGCAAATTCCCATACCAGTGCCAAAAGCAACTGCCGTTTCTCACGGGTATTCAACCCCAGAAACTAATCCCGCGCTCGGTCCAGCAGGAAGTCCAGATGCTCCCAAACTATTTGCTCATCAATCGACCAGCGACGAAATTTTATTGGGGGATGAAATCAAACTCAAAACCAGTGCCAGTAGACAAATTGAGCCACAGCTCGAACAAGCTTTAGCCCTAATTTATTGGCTCAAAACAATCGAGCGACCAGTAGTTAGTAGTTAGTGGTTGCACTGGAGATGATAAAAATGACAAAACAATTTCATGATCGCGTCCAAGCGGGACGCTTACTCGCCAAGAAACTCAAATCAAACTACGCCGATCGCTCTGATGTATTGGTGCTAGGTTTACCTCGTGGCGGTGTGCCAGTGGCTTACGAAATAGCTCAGGTTCTCCAGGCACCTTTAGATATCTGTATTGTACGGAAGTTAGGCGTACCAGGACATCAAGAATTGGCAATGGGGGCAATTGCTACAGGGGGAACCAGAATTTTGAATGAGAATTTGGTGCGTTCATTAAGAATTTCCCCAACGGCGATCGCCCACGTTACCGATAGAGAACAACGAGAATTAGAACGACGCGATCGGCTTTATCGCGGTTCTCGTCCTGTCTCAAATTTGCGCGATCGCACTGTGATCGTAGTTGATGACGGAATTGCCACGGGTTCAACTCTTAAAGCTGCTTTATTCATCATCAAACAACAGCAACCGAAACAAATCGTTGTGGCTGTACCCGTAGCACCACCAGATGTTTGCCAGGAATTAGAGCGAGAAGTAGATGAAGTAGTTTGTCTACTTACTCCTCAGTGGCTTAATTCAATTAGTCTTTGGTATGAAGACTTTTTACCTACAACCGATGAACAGGTACGAAATTTGCTGGCGCAGAATCTTAGCCAGCTAGAAAAATGGAAGTCTCAAGAGCGAACAACCGTTAGTAAATAGGAGAATGGGATTATGCTCACTAAACAAAAAAAACACTTTCACATCTTGGATTATTTTTTGGACGGACAGTTTGTTAGATGGGAAGAAGCTGAAGGAAATGTTCCAGTATGCGGACAATATTGGGTAGTCAACTTGAATGATGCCCAGGTAGTTACTAGAGTCCTTGACATCGAGCCAATTAGCGAAACTGAAAGTAAAATCTTACTCAGTTCTTGCTAATGGGATGGGCTGTTATAGCCGTACAAAATTAGATTAGGGCAATACAAAAGCTATTGGTTCGTAAGTAGCGAGTCCCTAAAGGGATACCGAGACCGAAGGGAATGCTAAAGCATACCGCTCCGCATATCCTTTAGGGCTTCGCATATAGCGAGTAGCAATTATCAGATGACTTTCTTCTACTTAGCAGTTAGATCCTTAAATCCATATATTATATTGTGTGTTCGATTTACCTGAACAGCACATATAGTAGTTGACATTTATTCTAGTTCCTCAAATTGTCACGACTGGGGATTAGCTTTTGCCATAATCTCTAGAGATAGTAACGCTCGTCTAACCACCACCTAACTTCGTCTTCAGAGTTGAGGTAAATATAGCGATCGCTTTTAGGATCGAAAATTCGGAAATAAGGATTGCCATCACGATCTTTTCTTTCCCAGATTTTTGGTTCGGAATAGGTACTAAATCGTGTCCAGCGATCGCCCAAATTAGCTAATTTTTTCGCGATTTTTTGCTCAAATTTAGCCCAAGCATTTTTGAAAGAATTTTTGTTATTTTGAGAGTCTTGTTGCCAATCGAAGTCTTGAGAATGCAATTTTGACCATTTAGTAGTTTTCATCACAACCATCTCTCCTCAGAAAAACCTTGAAAGAGAGGACTCTAAATATATCTTCTCTGTATCTAGCTATAGATTAGGTTAATTGTTTGAGGATTTTGTGAGGAATTTCAATATCAGTTAAAGCTAAAAAATATCTTCTAAAGTTAGATTAGGTCATTTGGAGATTTAGTTCTAGTTGATAGTTTTTTGTAGCAGTGGACGCAATAATAATGGAGCAACAGTACAGGTTATTGCCGAAACTATAATCATGCTGGTAAAAGTCTGCGGTGATACTGCCCAATCCCCTAATTGCCTACCTCTTGCCATAATTACCATTGCAATCTCAGCGCGGGGAATCATGCTAATGCTCAGTAATAAAGCACTTGCCTTGTCTGTAGTTAGAACAGCGGGTAAACCCGTGCCGATCACCTTGCCTAATACTGCCACGGTCAGCAGAACTATGACTAAATATAGGCTGGCATCAACAGATTTGATCTCCAACTGCAAGCCAATATAGATAAAAAAGAAAGGAACAAAAAAATCATACAGCGTTCCAAACGACGCATCAAAATTAACCGCATCAGGATCGCGAGAAAAAGCCAGCCCTGCAAAAAACGCTCCTACCGCTACCGAAAACCCAATCAATCCCGCTAACGCAGCAATGATAAAAGCCGTTCCTGCCACCATCAACATCGGGTCTGGTGCTGGTTCTAGTTTTTCAAACCAGCGAGTCATTGGCTGTTCGAGATAGCGAAATAGAATCAGACAAAAAGTACTAAAAATAATAACCTTGAGTAAAAAAGGGCTAAGAGTTCGCAAGAACACGGGCATGATGCTAGCTTCCACATCGCCATTGAGAACTGGGATCATGGCAAAAAACAAAGACATTAAAGCGATCGCTGCAATATCATCCATTTCCGCAATATCGATTAATAATTCACCGTTGTCAGTATTCAAAGCCTCAGCTTCGCGCCACACGCTAACAGAAATGCCCACACTGGTAGCCATCAAAGCAATACTGATAAATAGACTGGGAATAAGTTCTAGCTGGAGAATTTTCGAGGCTGCCCAAAATCCCAGAATACCGCTACAGGAAAGGTTGCCCAACAAAATGAAGCTAGCATGGGGTAATTGACGAATTAATCCCTCAAAATTGCTCTCCAAACCAACCCGAAACAGCAGGGAGATAATGCCCAACTCGGCAAGAAAGGCATAAACTTCTCTCACGGATGGAGACAAAAAATACACTTGACTATTGAGCAAGCCTAGGGTGACACCCAGCAGTAAATAGCCAACTAGGGGAGGAATGCCGATTCTTTCTAGACCAGCTTTGAGCAAAATACTGATAATGATTGTTACTCCCACCAACAGAACGAGGAACAGCAGTAACCTTTCTGCTTCAATCACTTCGACTCTCCTTAGTAATCCAGTACCAAGCGTTAAAACAGCCCAAAGCCACGCCAATTACCAAACACATCAACGTCCATGAATATTTACTTTCAACCCGCGCATCAATCCACACTCCCAAGGCGATTCCCATCAAGGAAGGAATTGCCACTGACCACCCCACCATACCAAACGTTCCTAGACCAAACCAGATGTTTCTTTTTTCTTGTCTCGCTTTTAATTTGCGATCGCTTTTGCGCGCTATTTGACGCTGAAAATCACGCCAACGTGACTTTGGTTTAGCCATGTCCTAACTCCTTAAAACGGCGCATCATGCTAGTTTCAAACTGTACCAAAGCAGAACGAGTTAATTTTTCTCTTTCATCTAATATTTGGAACTGTTCGGCTACTGTTTGTTTGAGGGTTTCTAGGTCGTTACCTTTAACAGCATTACGAGTAGATACTAAAACTTCGGCACCACATTTAACTAAAATTCCTTCATCGACGGCGACGAACATTTCCTCTCCAGTTGCCGTCGTCAAGCTAAGTATTCCAGGGATTAGGGCAGCCACAAAATCAATGTGTTTAGGCAGCAGACAAAAATTACCGTTTTCCGCTTCTGCAACAACTTTGATAACTTCGCGCTCGATTAAAACGACGGTGGGAATTAAAACTTTCAACTTCATAGTTGTAGTCATACCAAATAAGATCGGGTTCGGATGGATAGTTAAAACAAAGGGGGTGGAGTAGGGAGTAGCAAGTAGCGAGTAGGGAGAACGCTATATCTAAAAATCTCGCCAAGCATCGTCAAGCAGGTTTTCTTCAGCATCAAATAGTTGAATGTGGAGTGGCATTTGACCCACCGCATGGGTAGAGCAACTAAGACAAGGATCGAACGCTCGAATCCCTGCCTCAACACGATTGAGCATCCCTTCGGGAATTTTAGTTCCCTGAATAAAATGTCTGGCAATTTGGGCTACGGTGCGATTCATCGCCAGGTTGTTTTGTCCTGTGGCAATAATTAGATTCACCTTTTTCATTAAGCCATTTTCATCTACATGATAGTGATGGAATAAAGTGCCTCTGGGGGCTTCGCTGACTCCAATACCTTCGAGTTGGTTAATACCTGCTTTCGCCCGCAAGCGATCGCTATACAAGTCTGAATCTTCCAGAGCATTTTCAATATGTTCAATACTGGCTAAAATTTCGATTAATCGGGCGTAATGATAGAAGAAAGAGGAATTAATTGTACCTTTACCCCTGTCCCTAAATTCTTGCAGTTCGCGATCGCCTATAGGGGTTCCAATACGACTACAGATATTTAGTCTTGCCAGCGGTCCAACGCGATAGATACCGCTTTGTAAATTACAAGCATTTCCTGTTGCTGGATAACCCAAAGGACGATAGTAGGGAAACTTTAAATAAGACCAAGGTTCGACGGCTTCGGCAATAAACTCTTGATAGTGACTCGGTTCGAGGTGATCGGCAATAATATTCCCCGCGCTGTCAACAAAGCGAATTTTGCCACCATAATGTTCCCATTCTCCATCTTTACCTACTAATCCCATAAATAAAGAAGGAAAATTACCAAAGGTTTGAGCTTCAGCTTGATAATTGTCCAATAAGCTTTTAAATTTATCTAAAGCATTAATTACAGTAGTTTTTACCTCAGGCAGGCGATCGCTAATTTGTTTTTTTCCGACCTCTGAAAGGCAATTACGTACTCCCCCTGGTACAGCCCAAGCAGGATGAATCTTTTTAGCACCAAGCAGTTCGATAATTTCTTGCCCAAACTGTCGCAAGCGGATACCACCACGGGCTAGTTCTGGTTCGGCAGCAATCAAGCCAAAAACGTTACGGGATGGAGGATTGCTATCCATACCGAGTAATAAATCTGGCGCACTAAGGTGAAAAAAGCTCAGGGCATGAGATTGAATTATCTGTCCTAGATTCATCAGACGGCGTAGTTTCTCAGCAGCAGGAGGAATATTGACTGCCAGAATGCGATCGCCTGCTTTGGCAGAGGCTAATAAATGACTAACTGGACAGATACCACAGATTCGACCCGTAATTCCTGGCATTTCCCATAAAGGACGACCTTCGCAGAATTTTTCAAAGCCTCTAAATTCGGTGACGTGAAAGCGGGCATCTTCTACCTGTCCAGTCTCGTCGAGATGGATCGTAATTTTGGCATGACCTTCTATTCTAGTTACGGGGTCGATGGTGATTTTTTGAGACATCTTATGTAGAGTTGGTTGGTTGTTAGTTGTTAGTTGTTTTAAGCTGACGGCGGTGTAACGGTGACCTTTGAGATGTATCACAATTATTTTCCTTCCCTCAATCGGACACAAAAAATTTATATGTGATATTTGCTGTTGTTTGTAGCTTTACAATAGATAAATAAATTGAAGAAGTTGTGAGGTATAGCCGTACAAAGTTATGTTAGGACAAGTTTATTTGATTGCTCGTAAGTAATGAGTAATGAGTAATGAGTAATGAGTAATGAGTAATGAGTAATGAGTAATGAGTAATGAGTGTTCTAGTGTAAGTCCATATTACTTAACGGTGCAGTTAGAGAATGTCCTAACCAAAGCACGTAGAGCTATAGATAGCAGCAGAGCAACAATTTGAGATATAGCCGTACAAGGTTAGATTAGAATTGAAGTAAAGATTAGTACATTTTAAAACTTGCTACTTATATGCGAAGCCCTAAAGGATATGCGGAGCGGTATGCTTTAGCATTCCCTTCGGTCTCGGTATCCCTTTAGAGACGAACTATTAAATTCTGTATTGTCATAATCTAGGTTTCTACAGCTATACTAACTATCTATGCTTGCTCCTTGGCGATCGCCTTTATCCAGTGCCATCTATCGCAATCGTTCTAAACCTTTTTCTCGGTATTTTCAGTTGGCTACCGTTACTCCCGAAGGTCATCCTGCTAACCGCACCGTAGTGTTTCGCGGTTTTTTGGATGATCAAAGTGATGTTCTCAAGGCTATTACAGATCTTAGAAGCACTAAAATCCAAGATATTGAGCATCATCCAGTGGGCGAGGTCTGCTGGTATTTTACTAAAACCCGCGAACAATTTCGGATTGCAGCAAATCTACAGCTAGTTACCGTCGCCGAAACAGATCCAACTTTACAGCAAGCACGTCAAACCACCTGGCACAATCTTTCTGATTCAGCGCGATCGCAATTTGCTTGGCCAGATCCCGCCAAACCAGTAGCCGAGCCAACTGCTTTCGATGTATCTCCCCCTAATGCTGATACTCCTTTAGATAATTTCTGCTTGCTCTTACTAACCCCTCATAAAATCGATCATCTACAGCTAAGAGGCGAACCTCAACTTCGGTGTTTGTATACTTGGCAAAGCGATCGCACCTGGAAAACTCAACAGGTAAATCCTTAAAGACAGCTTCTGCTTAACTTTTATCCAACTCGGAACTCTCAACCAAGCTTTTGTTTCAACAATGCTCGCAGTTCATCTTGCTGCTCGATCGAACCTGCCAGCAGGATACCTAGTTTACCTACCAGCACGCTACCCCAGTTGACTATAATTGCTCCCGTACCAGTGTGGCGATCGTATTCGAGTTCGCCCAAGTCAATTTTATCTAACGAGCGATATTTGGTAGTAAAGTTGTCGCTACACCAATGACTTATATTTAATTTCTGGGCAATCCCTGTAGGATAAGAAGCCCCATTAAATCGAGGATTACATTCAATTGCTAAGTAATCGACTCCTGTTGCTGTCTCGACTACGGCTACATCGAAAGCAAAAATCCCCTTCATTCCTTTGTTAGTCATCCACTGTGCCATAGGATCGACTAGTTCCCAAGGTTGATAGGCAGTAGGATGACGATTACCTTGATGAGCAAAGCCATCCAAAATTTGTTCGGTTGCAGCCAGGGGTTTAACTGTTTTTGCCTCTACCTCATATTGCAGATTGAGAAATTTGATAGCGGTTACTTCTTGCTGAACTTGTAAAGAAATGTTTCGATCTAGTTTGGCAAGGGAGTTGTTTAATTCTTCAGGGTCAGCACAGCGATAGATTCCCACACCATCTACGGAAATAGCAGGTTTGAGATAGCAGGGATAGGGCAGATCGGTATGTTTTTTTAGTTGCCTTTGATCTTCAGCACATAGAGTCAGAGGAACTTTGACATCTAATTCCTCTGCCAAGCGAATAAAGTTATTCTTAGAATTAATAAATTCAACTACATCTTGCCAGTCCTGGTTGCGATCGCGAAACCAATCATCATCTGGGCTGGAATCATGAACGGCATCGCCAAAAATAAATACTGATGGTTCATAGTCTGGGTGCTGTCTCAACTGTTCAAATGAAGTATCCCAAATTGGATTCTGGCTATGGCTCAAACCTATACGCTGATAATGAGAAGTAATTGCTGTCCACTGAGATTGCAGATCGGGATGTAGCTGGATCAAGTCATCAGGTTCGGTCATACCCAACACCCTACCAGAATACAAGTAGTTCCCAACTACAGCATCATGGGTACAGTGCATGATGTCATGATTAAAAATTTTCCCACTCATATTTAGCTCAGAGTTACAATTGTTAGGTTACTATTTCAACTTCCCTCAAATAATGGTTCTTGATTGTAGCCAAATAGACAGTTTTTAGGTTTTCTATAGTAATCCTTAAAAGTAATCCTCAAAGATTAGGTATTGAATGAAAGAGATTGGAAAATTAGGGGAAGAGTTAATTGCCAGATGGTTGCAGATTCAAAATTATAGGATTTTACAGCAAAATTGGCGTTGTCGCTGGGGAGAAATAGATTTAATCGCTCAGGATCGGGTAGAACAGGCGATCGCTTTTGTCGAAGTAAAAACACGGGGTCAAAATAGTTGGGATCATAATGGCTTACTGGCGATTAATCCCACCAAACAACAAAAAATTTGGCAAACAGCCTCACTATTTTTAGCCAAATATCCTCAACTAGCAGAATTACCTTGTCGCTTTGATGTGGGTTTGGTTAGTTGTCAGAAAATTAAACATCCGATCAATAAGCCTACTATAAATTTTCAGCAAATTACCCAACTAGAAATAGGTCAATCAGTTATTGTCGAACACTATCTATTAAAAGTTGAAAGCTATCTACAGTCTGCTTTTAATTAATTGAAATCATCTTAATTATAGGCGGTTAGATCAAAAGAGTCTGGATATTTACCCAGCATTGACTCAACTACTTTTGGAGACAAAGGTTCAGCAAACAAATATCCTTGAGCGAACTTACAGCCCAATTCTTTTAGCTGCTGGAGTTGCTGAGGCGTTTCTACTCCCTCGGAAACAGCGTCCATGCCCAAAGTTTTTGCCAGAGTAATAATCACCCGAACAATTTCCAAATTCTCAGCATCAGAGTTCATCTGTTCGATAAAAGAGCGATCTATTTTGAGATTATCAATCGGAAAACGACGTAAATAATTCAAGGACGAATAACCAGTCCCAAAATCGTCAATACTGAGTTTGATCTTTCTTTTTCTAATCTCTCTCAAAGTATTTTGGATGTTTCCCTCAGGTTCAATCAATACACTCTCGGTAATTTCAAACTTTAAGAAACTGCCGTCTAAACCTGTTTCCTGCAATATTTGGTCTAATCGCTCAATAAATAGGGGTTGCTGTAGTTGTTGACTAGCTAAATTAATATTCATTTTCAACAAAGCTAGTTGAGGAACAGCAGCATATTTTTGCTGCCACTGCCGTAACTGTTGACAGGCTTTTCTTAGTAACCAATCACCGATCTCCAGAATCAATCCTGTATCTTCGGCAATAGGAATAAATTCTACGGGAGAAATATTCCCTTTGGTGGGATGATGCCAGCGAATTAAAGCTTCAAAACCGACCAGTTTGTTATCCTTTAAAGAAATGATTGGTTGATAGTGGAGTAACAATTGATCGCGTTTGATGGCAAGACGTAGGTTGTTCTCCAACTCAATTAGGCTCAAGGTTTCATAGTACATAGCCCGATCAAAAATTTCGTAACGCGCTTTCCCTTTTGCTTTGGCACGATACATAGCAATGTCGGCATCTCGCAGTAAATCTGAGGCATTGTCATAATGACTGGAGCTAAATACAATGCCAATACTGGCACTAGTAAAGATGTTCTGATCTTTTAATTTGAAGGGCGATCGCAGTTTTTGCTGAATCCGTTCCCCAATAGCGATCGCATTTTGAGGGTCTCTAATTCCATCTAATAAAATAACAAACTCATCTCCCCCAAGCCGAGCCACCAGGTCGTTTTCCCTCAAACATTCTTGGAAAACATCGGATACTGCAACTAATAACCGATCTCCTACTAAATGACCCAAGCTGTCATTGATAACTTTGAAGCGATCCAAATCGATAAACAATAGAGCATACATATAGCTCGGATCGTGTCGAGCGCGTTGAATAGCCCCCTCGGTCTGCTCAACCAAGAGAGTTCGATTCGGCAATCCTGTTAGCTCATCGTGAAGTGCATCGTGATGTAACTGCTGTTGGATACGTTTGCGCCGACCGATTTCTTGCAGCAGCCTTTGGTTAACATTTTGTAGCTCAAAGGTACGTTGCTGGACTCTTTCTTCTAGTTCCTGATTCAACTCCGATATTTTGGCTATGGCTGATTGGAGAGCTATCTGATTTTTAACCCTGACTAATACTTCTTGAATTTGAAAGGGTTTGCTAATATAGTCTGCCCCGCCAACTTCAAAAGCCTTGATTTTATCTAGGATATCGTCCAAGGCACTAAGAAAAATTACTGGGATATCGCGGGTTCTTGCGTCAGCTTTTAGCCTGCGACAAACTTGATAACCGTCAAGATTGGGCATTTTAATATCCAACAAGATCAGGTTGGGAATGATGGTACTTGCTTCTGACAGTGCTGCCAAACCACTGGTGGCACAGCGTACCTGATATCCCTGAGCAGTCAAAGTTTTAGCAAGAATCTTCAAATTTTCTGCTATGTCATCTACAACTAAAATGCTCGTGTTCTTAGCTACAAAAGAAATCATGGTTGTTGTGCGAGGAGTGAACTTGAATGGATGGCTATTTGTTGACCCTAATCTCTAACTAAACTGAGAATCTTATCGAAATCAAAATTGTTTACTCGTTTTTGAAGAGCATTTTTCAAAATAACTATAAGTCAAATAATAAAATTAAAATGTTGAATTTACGTAAACTAAGAATTTATACTTAATTGTCTTGTCAAAGCGATCTCTAGCTCCACATTGAAATATATGGGTTTATAGATAGTTAGAGCGAAAATTTATCAACGAGCTAGTTAAGGAACTGTTTTTTCTCGAAGCAAAATACTATTCTTGACCATGCCATCTTCAGCAATTATTTCTTATTTCTTGGGTTATTTATAAAAGTTTTGTTAAATATTACAAAAATTAGTAAATATACTGATGAGTGAAATTGCGTAGATCAATACAATGTGGGGGGGCAAGTCCTCATTTTATTGAAGATTTATACCTAGAGATTTCTTGAGATTGCATCGCGTGATAATTGGAAATATTACTTCCCGACCTTAACAACCAATTAAATTATTTTGACTCTGGATGCTAGAAACTTTATGAGAACGAGATTACCTAGCTGTTATTCCAGAGCAAACGATCCTAATTGTCACTTAGAGCGCACTACCAAGAATATTTCTGATTGATGTTCTCACTACTACATAGTGACAAAATTTAGCCAATCATGAAACAGATTACCTATCAAGCTACATTAAAAGACCTAACTCTTCTAGTCCCTACAGAAGATTACAGCAATTCCGAATTGGCTAGTAGCCTCTTAGAACTTGGTGTGATAAATCCAATTGTTTTTTCTACTGATGGTACAAAAAGTCGATTTGGCATGAAGAAACTTACCGTAAAAGATGGAATTAAAAGATTAAATTTGGCAGCTACCAATCCAGAAATTGGTAAACTAACTGCTCAAGTGGTGTTAATTGAAGATTCAGCTACTGGACTAGTCCCTTCGTCGTCAATAGCAGTGCCGTCTTCCCCAAGGCAGATAGATGAATACCTATATCACGATAGCTATAACTGGAAAAATGAAAAAAGAAATATTTCAGAATACTGCACTGCCAAAGAGCTAGGTAGTAAGTATGGTATAAGATTACAATATCTCAACACCGTAATTCAGGGAAAAGTCAAATGTAGTAGAGGTTGGAGCTTAATTCGCTCGTAAATATTTTTTACAAAATAAAAAATTAGTGGTGATGGTAGATGTCTATTTGCCATCATTTTTACCAACGGTCAGAGCAGGCTCCGTCTTTTTAAGGCGGAGTAATCTCTGACAATCACAGTAATTAAACTTAGCTGGCTAGAGCGATCGCCCATAGCGGTTATAATATATCTACCAAGAGCTTTCTCCCTACAATAAAAAGCTGCCAATGTAATATGCATTATCCAGAGACCGCTCTAGAATCGCTTATTATTAATCAATAGCCTGGTATATTAGCATATAATGCTAGAAGCTATTCAAATACAGGGCTTTCATCAATTAATTTTCCAGCTAAATTTAAAATTTTTCTAATTTCCAGAAAATATCTGGTAAATATTTCCTGAGAAACGTTAACATAAGTTAACAACGTTTGAGTAAAAATAATAGATACTAGTATTCCTTTGTCTTTACAGAGCTTAAACCTTAATCGATTGGGCTGATGATCTCAGCGTATCCAGTCAAAGATTACTCTTCAGTCTTTGGAGAATAACAAGGTAACACTCGTTAAAATAACAATAAAAATTCTTAATCTTCAGCTAAGGGAGGCTGTCAGAGTGAGCAAAGATAACAATAAAAAGTGGCGTAATGCAGGACTGTATGTCTTGTTAGCCATAGTAGTAGTTGCTTTAGGTACTGCCTTTTTAGATAAGCAACCGCAAGCTAATCAGACTTGGCCCTACAGTAGGTTGATTGACGAAGTTCAAAACAACAAAGTAGAAACAGTTAAAATTAATGCCGATCGCACTAGAGCGCAGGTTATAGACCGAGAAGGAACGCCTATTTTAGTTAATCTGCCCAACGATCCTCAATTAATTGATATTTTGAGTGATAATGGCGTGGATATTGCCGTATTACCCCAAGGCGATGAAGGATGGTTGTTTAGAGCCTTAAGTAGCCTCTTGTTCCCCATCTTGCTGCTAGTTGGATTATTTTTCCTACTTAGAAGAGCGCAAAGTGGTCCTGGTTCTCAAGCAATGAACTTTGGCAAATCCAAAGCAAGAGTACAGATGGAACCCAAAACCCAAGTAACCTTTGGTGACGTTGCTGGGATCGAGCAGGCAAAACTAGAGCTAACTGAGGTAGTAGACTTTCTCAAAAATGCCGATCGCTTTACAGCTATTGGAGCCAAAATTCCTAAAGGTGTATTGCTAGTCGGACCTCCTGGAACAGGTAAAACTCTACTTGCCAAAGCAGTTGCAGGTGAAGCTGGCGTACCTTTCTTTAGTATTTCTGGTTCAGAATTCGTCGAAATGTTTGTTGGGGTAGGTGCTTCTCGCGTCCGCGACCTGTTCGAGCAAGCTAAAGCTAATGCACCCTGTATTGTCTTTATTGATGAGATCGATGCTGTTGGTCGTCAGCGTGGCGCGGGTCTAGGCGGTGGTAACGATGAGCGCGAACAAACCCTCAACCAGCTTCTTACCGAAATGGATGGTTTTGAAGGCAACACTGGGATCATCTTGATTGCTGCTACTAACCGTCCTGATGTCCTAGATTCAGCCTTGATGCGTCCTGGTCGTTTCGACCGCCAGGTAGTAGTAGATCGTCCAGACTACTCAGGTCGTCAGGAAATTCTCAACGTTCATGCTCGTGGTAAAACACTAGCTAAAGACGTAGATCTTAATAAGATTGCTCGTCGTACTCCTGGTTTTACGGGGGCAGACTTAGCTAACCTACTTAACGAAGCAGCAATTTTGGCAGCTCGTCGCAGCTTGACTGAAATTTCCATGGATGAAATTAACGACGCGATCGATCGCGTGATGGCTGGTCCAGAGAAGAAAAACCGCGTCATGAGCGAAAAGCGCAAAGAATTAGTCGCATATCATGAGGCTGGTCACGCTTTGGTTGGCGCGTTAATGCCAGATTACGACCCAGTACAAAAAATTAGCATTATTCCTCGCGGGCGTGCTGGTGGTTTGACTTGGTTTACTCCTAGTGAAGAGCGCATGGAGTCTGGTTTATATTCCCGTTCCTATCTACAAAACCAAATGGCGGTTGCTTTGGGTGGTCGTTTAGCTGAAGAGATTATCTATGGTGAAGAAGAAGTTACCACTGGTGCTTCTAATGACCTACAGCAGGTAACTAGAGTAGCTCGCCAAATGGTAACTCGCTTTGGCATGAGCGATCGCTTAGGTCCTGTAGCTTTGGGTCGTCAAAACGGCAACGTCTTTATGGGTCGCGATATTGCTTCTGACCGCGATTTTTCTAATGAAACCGCAGCAGCGATCGATGAAGAAGTTCGTAACTATGTCGATCAAGCATATAGTCGTGCCAAGAAAGTTTTAACTGAGAACCGTCACATCCTAGATCGTCTAGCGCAAATGCTGATTGAAAAAGAAACAGTAGAAGCAGATGAACTACAAGATGTTTTGGCTAATAATGATGTGAAAATGGCATCTCTAGCATAAATCAAAACTGCTTCGGTTCAATAATCGAACGATGATATCAGCAGTACTCATGATGGGTGCTGCTTTTGTTTGGCTATTTGCGCAACCGTAAACAACACGTTGATCTTAAAGAGATTTACTCGATTTGAGTCCCTGGGTTGGGATTGGCGATCGCATCTCAACCAAAAAGTAATTCAGCAAAAATTAGGTCGTACCGAGAATAAAAAATGTAAAATAGACGACGAATACTTTTATAAAGTTCATCAGCAGCAGTTGGTTATATGAGCAAGGGAACATTATTTGATAAAGTTTGGGATTTACATACCGTCGGTACATTACCTTCTGGTCAAACCCAGCTATTTATAGGTTTGCATTTGATTCACGAAGTAACAAGTCCTCAAGCTTTTGCCATGCTGCGGGAAAGAAATCTTAAAGTATTGTTTCCAGAAAGAACAGTCGCTACGGTAGATCACATTGTTCCTACGGATAATCAAGCCCGTCCTTTTGTCGATGTCCTAGCAGAAGAGATGATTCAAGCCTTGGAACAAAACACTAAAGACTATGGTATTAAATTTTATAACGTTGGTTCAGGAAACCAAGGCATAGTACACGTCATTGCGCCAGAACAAGGTCTAACTCAACCAGGGATGACTGTTGCCTGTGGCGATTCTCATACTTCTACTCATGGGGCATTTGGGGCGATCGCTTTTGGCATTGGGACTTCTCAGGTAAGAGACGTTTTGGCTTCCCAAACCCTGGCTTTGGCTAAACTAAAAGTTCGCAAAATTGAAATAAACGGTAAGCTACCCCACGGCGTTTTTGCCAAAGATGTAATTTTGCACATAATTCGCCAGCTAGGTGTTAAGGGTGGCGTAGGTTATGCTTATGAATTTGCTGGCTCTACCTTTGAAGCAATGAGTATGGAAGAGCGCATGACCGTTTGCAATATGTCTATTGAGGGTGGTGCGCGTTGTGGTTATGTTAATCCTGACGAAACTACTTTTGCCTATCTCAAGGGTAAAGACTTTGCGCCCCAAGGAGAAGCCTGGGATCGAGCAGTTGAATGGTGGCGCAGTATTCGTAGTGATGATGATGCGGTTTATGACGATGTGGTGACTTTTGCTGCTGCTGAGATCGAACCCACCGTAACTTGGGGAATTACACCAGGACAAGGATTGGGTATTAGTGAGACTATTCCCGTTGCTGACGAACTACCCCCAGGCGATCGCGCGATCGCTAAAGAAGCCTATAGTTACATGAAGTTAACTCCAGGCAAACCTGTTAAAGGAACAAAAGTCGATGTTTGCTTTATTGGTAGCTGTACCAATGGCAGAATTAGCGATTTGAGAGAAGCAGCTAAGGTGGCTCAAGGACATCATGTGGCATCAGAAGTTAAAGCCTTTGTCGTTCCTGGTTCAGAACGGGTCAAGCAAGAAGCGGAAGCCGAAGGTCTTGATAAAATCTTTAAGCAGGCTGGATTTGAATGGCGTGAACCTGGTTGTTCGATGTGTTTGGCAATGAATCCAGATAAGTTAGAGGGAGAGCAAATTAGTGCTTCTTCTTCTAATCGTAACTTTAAAGGTCGCCAAGGTTCTTCTACTGGGAGAACGCTACTGATGAGTCCCGCAATGGTAGTAGCAGCAGCCGTCAAAGGTCAGATTACCGACGTTAGGGAATTGGTATAGCTAAAGTAACTCCTATTAGACTTGGCAAGCACTGAAGCTGCTCCTGTAGCATTAACTGCTCCTGCAATCAACGGTTAAGTTGAGTTGAGTTACTCAAACTAGAAATAGTTAATTAGAAAAAACGCTCTCCATTGATTTGGGGGGCGTTTTTTTTTGGAGCTTGAAATTGACTTGTTTCTAAGTCAGAAATTATTCCCCAGTTCTTCAAAACAGGTGTTAGCATCAGTGGCGGAATATAGCTTTAACTTGAAAAAACAGCCATGCTTACTAACACCGCAGCTTATACTATTGTCGCGATCGCCTACGTTGCCTTCATTATCGGTACTTGGTTTATGTTCACCCTGTGAACGTTAAATTACTCGGAAGATAAACGGATAACGAAAAGCTCGATCTGGGGTTTGTAAGCACTGAATAATTGCCCAGAGCGACAAGCCCCAATGAACAACTAACCAAATAGGTCCAAATACAAAGCCAAATAAACCAAAGGTTAACAAAGTTAGGATGGCAATGATCCCTCCCACTAGCCAAATATTAAGGTGAAAATTAATTGCTTCTTTAGCATTTTCTTTAACAATTGTGTCTTCAGAAACATAAAGAATTGCGATGGGAATGCCTATAGACAAAACCAGCGCACTGATAAAAACTGAGCCATGAGCTAAAGCCGAAAGTAAGGATTGCTTGTCCAAACCACTAGATTCTGTTTGCATTTTACCTCCTAAGACGCTAATAAATAGCTTATACGATCTAGCTAAAGATCATTCCGCGTAACAAACGAAACTCGGAAAGTCGCCCTCATTGACAACCTGAGCGTCTGACCGTCTAGTTAAGATATTATCGTTTACCAAGCCTTTAAAACAGTAGAAATTCTACTAAATCTGTTTTCTCAACTCGTTTTGGTAAATAAAAAGCATCCAGCTAATGATGGATGCCCGTCAAATAATACACAACCAATTAAATTTATTTAAATCCTACTGCTGCTTGCCAAACAAAAGCTAACGCAAGGAAAAATACGGGAATAATAGGCAGAACATCTACCAAAGGTCTGAACATAGCATAAGCTTCTGGCAAATCTGCCAAAATTATTGCAGCTTCCATATATCTATAATACCTTCCAACAATTTTCTTAAAACATAGTAAAAATATTATCATAATTTGGTTTGAGGATTTTAGCTAACGAGAGACTTTTACCTCAGATAGCCTAAAATCATTCCGCCCAATAAAATAAAGCCCAACCAAACGTTTTGCTTGAGGACTTCGCCATAGGTAGAACGCTGGATGTCAGGGTTGCGTAATGTCAAATATTGCCAAATCCAGCCCACCGTAGCCAATGCCAGGCTCAACCAAAAAGCCAGATGCAAAGATAGTTTGACTCCCAAATAAGCTAGCAAACCAACAGTAATGCCGTAGAACACGCCGATCGCTTCTGGGGTATATTTACCAAAAAAAATTGCGCTAGAATTGATCCCAACTTTTAAATCATCTTCGCGATCGCTGAGGGCATACCCCGTATCAAAACCTAGTGTCCAGGTTACCGTAGCTCCCCAGAGTAACCAGGTGGCAGGCTCAATTTTTCCCGTTACCGCCGTCCAACAAATCAACACTGCAAAACCCCATGCCAAGGATAAAACTAACTGAGGAACGGGGAATACTCGCTTGGCTAGAGGATAGAAAACAATCAAGGGTACGGCAGCAACACAAAGAATAAAGCTAAGAGGTTGGAGATAAACAGCAAGTATCGCAGCACAAGTTAAAGCGATCGCAAAAATAATGATTCCCACTCTGACCGAAAGGGCGCGAGATGCCAAAGGGCGAGATTTTGTTCGGGCTACCTGGGGATCGAGATCTCGATCCCATAAATCGTTAACCACACAACCTGCTGCACTAGTAGCCAAAGTACCCAGCATGATCACTCCCACTAAAGGGAGAGGAGGTTTTCCTGCTGCTGCTAGGAATACCGCCCACAACGCAGGTATCATTAAGATTAATCTGCCCGCAGGCTTGTCCCACCGTAAAAGGCGAATTACTGTTTGCCAGGTTGGTTCGCTCTCTGCTTGATATTGAGTCATATTCAATCTATTTTGCCTATTTGTAAATAATTTCGAGAATAAGTTGCTAAATATTTAAAAATTTTAAGACTACCCGCTTTCCTTAACGAAATTCATGAGATTATAAAATTATATAAAAATTGAGATCTTGATTGAAGAAAGTTATCGCTCTTCGATATTTTTCACCTTTAACTTTATATTTAGCTCCGCTCGTAAAAAGAGGAGACATATACATCTACATGAACAAACAGATTATTGCAGCGATCGATATTGGGACTAACTCTATCCATATGGTAATCGTGCAGATAGAGCCTTCTCTGCCCTCTTTTACAGTAGTTGCTAAAGAAAAAGACACCGTACGCTTGGGCGATCGCGACCCAGCAACAGGCAAATTGACCCCAGAAGCGATCGAACGTTCTCTAGCTACCCTAAGACGTTGTCAAGAGTTAGCTAATAGTTTTAATGCCAACCAAATTATTGCCGTCGCTACTAGTGCGACTAGAGAAGCACCAAATGGAGAGGCTTTTATCCGCCAGGTTGAAGCTGAAATGGGTATTACAATTAATCTCATCTCTGGTAGGGAGGAAGCTCGGCGAATCTATCTCGGTGTACTGTCAGGAATGGATTTCAACGAACAGCCTCATATTATTATTGATATTGGCGGTGGCTCGACAGAGCTGATCTTGGCAGATATTCACGAACCTCGTTTTCTAAGCAGTACCAAGATTGGAGCAGTTCGTTTAGCCAAAGAATTTGTCACTACCGACCCGATCGATGACGGCGAATTGAAGGTTTTGCGGGCTTATATTCGAGGCATGTTAGAACGTCCTGTAGATGAAATTTGGCAGAATTTACAGTTGAACGAGGTTCCCCGCACTATTGGTACTTCTGGAACTATTGAGACTATAGCCGAAATTCATGCTAAAGAGGAACTAGGCTCAGTTCCCGATCCCCTCAACGGCTATGAAATTAGCTACAAAGACGTAGAAAAAATTGTCAAAAAGCTGTCAAAATTGAGCTATGAAGAACGGCTCGATGTGTCTGGTCTCTCTGAAAAACGAGCGGAAATTATCATACCAGGAGGGGTTATCCTACTCGAAGCAATGAATATGCTCAAGCTCAACTCAATCACGATTTGTGAAAGAGCTTTACGTGAGGGCATGATTGTTGATTGGATGTTGGCTCGTGGTATGATTAGTAGCCGACTACGCTATCAAAACGAAGTCAAAAAACGCAATGTAATTAAGATTGCTCAGAAGTACCATGTAGATCTAGATTACAGTGAGCGAGTAGCACAATTTGCCCTGAGTATTTTTGACCAGCTACAAGATAAATTACACTCCTGGGATACAGCAGAAAGAGAACTATTGTGGTCAGCAGCAATTTTGCATAATAGTGGAGTTTATGTCAGCCACTCTTCCCATCACAAACATTCATATTATTTAATTCGTAATGCTGAATTACTCGGCTTTACCGAACTAGAATTGGAACTAATTGCCAATATTGCTCGTTATCACCGTAAAAGCAAGCCCAAGAAAAAACACTCACCCTACAGCGAACTGCCTCATAAACGGGATCAGTCAATAGTTAGACAGTTAAGTGCCATTCTCAGACTGGCAGTTGCCTTAGACCGCAGAAACCAAGGTGCGATCGCAGCAGTAGAGTGTCAATACGACAGCGATAATAATTCTGTTTGTCTTCAAATTCAACCCCTAGAGGTTGGCGATCGATGTGCTTTAGAATTATGGAATCTAAGTTATAAGAAAGAACTGTTTGAAGAAGAATTTGATGTAGAATTGACCGCAACTATTTCAAATAAGCTACTTGCCAAGGTAAATGGCTGATTGTTTAGGTGGGACGGCGCAATTAAAGTTAACTAGGGAAGAGCGTTATTTGTCATTTGTCCCGCGAACCAATAATTGAGAGGGTACGGAAATTAATTAGAACGACTTTAGAGATTCGGGCCAATACTGTTCGGTTAAGACAAAAATATGAGTTAATGAGAGTATTTGTCATAAAAAGCCGATGAAATTGTTACCTTTAACTCTTATTGCTCCAAAAAGCCCAAATTAGTCGTTCAAGAAATTTACGGGTGGTTGCTTGCTCACGCTCGCAATACGTTCTTTGATTTTTCGCGCTTTAAGTAAAACCTCGCCATCTCCTTTGCAATTCAGTTTTACGGGTACTTTACGCATTCTGCGCCGAGCTATTTCTCAGTTTCAACAAGCTTTACCTTCTTCTCTACCTTACTTCTTTTCTTGGTTAATCTCAGAAATTGCCGAACAAATTATCCCGACCCGTCAAGGTCGAACTAATCCCAGAGTCGTCAAGAAGCGCACCGCCACGCAAAGCTCTGCTTTGCCAGTCTCGCAGAGCGAGACGATGGGGCATTAGCTCCGTCTGAGGTCTCCTCAGCGTATAGGACGGAGCAAGCAGCCTCGCTCTAAATTTAAAGCCAGAAAGCCACTTCATCGAACTGGTTTTACTCAACTTCAACCACTTACTTTTGCAGTTGCTTCTTCCACTATTAGCAGACTTTTAGATGTTTATAGCTCCAGTAGTCTGTGGTACAACGCTTTGGAAACTACTTTTGATGCAGCAGATTTTCATCAAACGAAGCTACAAAATCAATTAATTCAGCAATTAGCAGCAGTGGAAGCTCAATCTAATTCTACTTGGGCTACTCAGCAGGGACAAAACTCAACAAGACTGGCGATCGCCTTAAATCTAATCTAACGGTGAACCTATTGCAGAAATAATTAAGCTTTCCCTAAAAATGGCTCGGGTCGGATTTGAACCGACGACCTAGGGCTTATGAGTCCCCCGCTCTAACCAACTGAGCCACCGAGCCGTTTTTCAACTTTTTTATTGTACAACAAACTTTATCCGATTTAAAGAAAATTTTTTAGAATTAACAGACCGTAGATCTTACCCCTTCCCTGTTATGAAAGACGGTTGTTTCAACCCTCAGCTTACTCAAGATGGTTCATATACCTTCTTTTCTGAAGAATTCCAGGAAACTTTTCACTCCTCCTTTGGTGCCAAGCAAGAAGCAGAGGTAAGGTATATTCAACCCTGTGCGATCGCCCAGTTAGCTCGACAACAAACTACGATTCGGTTATTAGATATTTGTTATGGTTTGGGCTACAACAGTGCTGCTGCCCTAGAAGCAATTTGGTCGGTCAATCCTCAGTGTCGAGTCGAGTTGATTGCTTTGGAAATAGCCTTAGATGTTCCCCGTCAGGCGATCGCCCACGAGCTGTTAAATCAATGGCGATCGCCCGTACCAGATTTGTTAACCAAACTGGCTCAAACATCTTTGGTAGAAAACAAATTTTTAACCGCCAAATTACTTTTGGGGGATGCTAGAACTACTATCCAGTCTGTAATTAAAGAGAATTGGCAGGCTGACGCGATTTTTCTCGATCCTTTTTCTCCGCCAAAATGTCCTCAGCTTTGGACTATTGAATTTATTCAGCTAGTAGCTCAATGTCTCGTTCCTCAAGGTAAACTAGCTACCTATTCCTGTTCGGCAGCAGTACGCACAGCTATCTTAAACGCTGGTTTAGAGATTGGTTCAATTACTGGGGCTGGTCGCAAATCGCCAGGAACTTTAGCCAGGTTTAAGTATCAAAATATACCAAAACTTGCTCTTAAAGAACAAGAACATTTGCAAACTCGCGCTGCCATTCCCTATCGAGACCGAAATTTACAGGATTCGGCAGCAGAAATAATTTGTAGACGACAGCAGGAACAACAGCTAAGTAATTTAGAATCTACTTCTCAGTGGCGTAAACGCTGGCGATTGTTAAATATTTAACCTCAATTGAACGGCAAATCTACTTATGTAAGATCTTTGATCCCAGATTAAGTCATCAGATTCCCAAATTGAATTAGGTATTATGCCCGATCTCAAACAAAAAATTAACATTCATAATAAAGATTAATAGCAACTTAAAATTTGGATTAATTTTGTCGTTGTAGTACAAAATCCGAGCTAGGCTAAGATCATCAGCTAAAAAATTTGGCAACTACCCCCCTTATCTTCAAGGTAAAAAGCGTAGATGTTATTAGTTGATAGCTATCTATAACTAGTTAAAATATTTTTTATTCTTAGAAAAATAATGAAAAAAATTGGCGAGTTTCCTCTGGCTACTAAGATAGATTCTTCAGTAAGCAACAGTCTTCATTCAGCGATCGCTAAGATTTTAATTATTGATGAGAATCCTTTAAGTCGTATGACCGCAGCCGATCTTTTGTCCTTAGACGGTTACGAAGTATTAGAAGCTGACAACCTATCTTTGATACTTGAAGATATTGTCAAACAACAGCCAGATTTGATTTTGCTCGATGCGATGATGCGACAAATAGATAGCTTCAGCTTTTGTCGTCAGCTAAAAGAAGACTGTCGCACGGCAAACATTCCTGTGGTTTTGACAACCCTGACCAATAGCCGAGAAGATCGGATTAAGATGATGGAGGCTGGCGGAGATGATATTTTAGTCAAGCCATTAAACCGCATCGAACTATCTGCCAGAGTCAAATCTTTAATCAATCAAAAGCGTCTTAATGATGGATTGAATCAAACCGAGCAAGTCTTGTTTACTATCGCTAAAGCGGTAGATAATCGTTCCGTCAATAAAGGTGGCAGTGTTCGCATTGCTTCTTTAGTTAAATCTTTTGGCAACTATCTCGGTTTGACCCCAGAAGAGATCGAAGATCTTGCTTTTGCAGCCCACCTACATGACATTGGCACGATCGCTATCCCAGATGCCGTCATGCTCAAAAAAGGAGAGTTGACTAATGAGGAAAGAGAATTAATCAGACAACACGTTTTATTTGGTGAAGAAATTTGTCAACCACTACGTAACCGTAGCGGAGTTTTACCAATTATTCGTCATCATCACGAACGTTGGGATGGCACTGGCTATCCCGATGGCTTATCTGGTACACAAATTCCCTACCTAGCACAAATATTTCAGATTATTGACATTTATGACGCTTTAACCAGCGATCGCCCTCATAAAAAAGCCTATAGTCCCACCGAAGCTCTGCAAATTATTATGGAAGAAACTCAAAAAGGCTGGCGCAATCCTGAGTTGATCGAGCAATTTACCATTTTTATTCGTTCTCAAGAACAGTAAACAATTTGGCTGCAAAATTTATTGGCGATCGCCAAACTTGATAGTATTTCTCTTTGCTCTAGAACCAAAGACCCTTGAAAAGCACTCGCTCACAGATAATAATCTGCGAGGACATGAATTAATGTAAAATTAAGTATTAAATTACTTAATTGTCTATGTCCAACAAGCGTAAAACCTTTTTACTAGATTTTGAGAAACCTCTTTGCGAACTAGAATCTAGAATCGAACAGATTAAAGACCTAGCGGAAGAAAATCAGGTGGATGTTTCTGCCGAGATATCTCAACTAGAAATTAGGGCGCGACAGTTGCGCCAAGAAATTTTTAGCACTCTTACTCCAGCCCAAAGATTACAGCTAGCCCGTCATCCTCGTCGTCCAAGCACTCTAGATTATGTTCAAGCTATTAGCGACGAATGGTTAGAACTACATGGCGATCGCGGTGGCTATGACGATCCTGCTCTGGTTGGCGGGGTTGCTCGCATTGATGGTCGTCCCATGGTGATCGTGGGACATCAAAAAGGTAGAGACACCAAAGACAACGTAGCGCGTAATTTTGGTATGGCTTATCCTGGTGGCTATCGCAAAGCCCTACGATTGATGCAGCACGCCAACAGGTTTAATATGCCAATCATCGCTTTTATCGATACTCCTGGTGCCTGGTCGGGAGTTGAAGCAGAAAAGCTCGGTCAAGGAGAGGCGATCGCCTACAATTTACAGCAAATGTTTAGCTTTGACGTGCCGATTGTCTGTACTGTAATTGGTGAAGGGGGTTCTGGTGGGGCATTGGGTATTGGTGTCGCCGATCGCCTGTTGATGTTAGAACATTCTGTTTATACCGTCGCTAGTCCCGAAGCCTGTGCTGCAATTCTGTGGAAAGATGCCAAAAAATCAGATCGAGCAGCAGCAGCATTGAAAATTACATCATGGGACCTAAAAGAGTTAGGTTTAATCGATCAGATTATTACCGAACCTAGCAGTGGCGCACACGCTAATCCTGTTGAGGCAGCAGCCAAATTAAAAGAAACTATTTGTCAAAACTTAGAACAGCTATGGCAAATGAATCCTCAACAACGAAAAAATTTGCGTTACGATAAGTTTCGTCAGATGGGTCGATTTCAAGTTGCCAGCTAAATTTCTAGATTCGCTCGATATATTTAATACATTTATCCCTAATACATTTGGTGTGTCGAGCGTCCAACACCTCGGAAAGTGACAGAAGAGGATTATAGTTATTACAATTAATTTCCTTATGGTAGTTTTGTATTAGTAAAAAGTTAATACGAATTCAAACGGGCAAACTACGGTTCGCCCTCAACAACTCACTATCTAACAATTTCCGTCAATGCTGTTTTAAGTTCTGGATACTGATAATTAAACCCTGTATCCTGAGTCTTCTTCGGCAACACCTGTTGTCCTTCCAACACCACGATCGCCCCATCTCCTAACAAGAGTTCTAACACAAAGTCGGGAACTGGCAGCCAAGAAGGACGATTCATTACTTCTCCCAAAGTTTGACATAGCTGGCTCATCCGAACTGGATTAGGCGCAGTAGCGTTATATACTCCAGACATATCTTCCTGCTTGATCGCCCGAACGAGCAAATTCACCAAATCATCGCGGTGAATCCAAGAAAACCATTGTTTACCGCTGCCAATGGGACCACCAGCAAACATCTTAAATGGTCCGATCATCTTACCCAAGGCACCACCGTTAGCCAACACAATACCGATGCGCAAGATCACCAAACGGACACCCAATTCTGTAACTTTTTGTGCCTCTTGTTCCCAGTTTTGGCACACTTGAGCCAGAAAATCGTTACCCGAATCACTAGTTTCATCAAAGGTAGTAGTTTCGCTGGTGCCATAGTAGCCAACTGCCGAACCACTCACCAGCACTTTGGGCTTATCTTCTGCCATGGCGATCGCTTCAACTAGTTTTCTTGTTCCAATTTGGCGACTAGCCATAATTGCCTGTTTTTGCTGAGGACTCCAGCGTTCGGCGATCGGTTCCCCTGCCAGGTTGATTACTCCATCGCAACCAGAAACGCGCTGCTGCCATTCTCCCGACTCTTGCGGGGTATACTGGACTATTTCTAAATTAGAGAAAGTAGAGGCAGGAAAAACCCTCTGAGCTTTACTAGGATTACGGGTGAAAACTAATATTTGATGTCCTTGTTGGCTGAGTTTGGCTACTAGGCGACTACCGACTAATCCTGTTGCCCCAGTAATTGCGATTTTCATATTTAATTAGGTTGTTATTAATACTTATCTTTTGCCAAATTCCATGCCGTTGGCTTCTGCATAACGTTCCATAAAACGGGAAAACCTTTCCCAATGGCTATCAGATTCAATTTCAAATGTGCATTCAACTCGTTTTAGCTCATCTCCCTCATCACCACCAAAAATCATCTTTAAAGAATTGGGCGTAACTAAAATCTTTCCTTCAGAATCAATCAAGCTTAGATTCTGAGCAGATCCTTTAGTAAAACTGTTAAATTTCTCCAAAGCGTTTAAAGATTCAAAGATCATCAAAACATTACGCATGCCAGTATTTTTGTTACGTCGCAAACTGACACCGCTTAAGTCTTCCGCAACACCCTGAAAGAATTCGATTGAAGGAGTTTGAAGTGACATCAAAAATGATAATTGTAGATGTAAATAGATTTGGTTTTTATATAATCACCATACTAGAGTTCTTGCACAAATCACTAATTACCTGGTTAAAGGCAAACAGACTGGCAAAGTGTAGTAATCGAACAAACCCTAGGAGTTAGATCCCTTAAATAATCACTGTCCAAATTCGGCTCTAGCTCGTTCGACAATTTCGGCAGTAACTTCTTCTAATTCTGCTGCACGGGTCATTGCTTCAATCTTTTGTCGTGCTTGGGGGCGAGCGAAAAAAGGAATCATTTTCAGTTTTGCCTGAGCTGGAAGTGTCCAACGCAAATCGTCTGTTAAATCGAAGTTTTCCATAGTTAACCTCGGCTGTTTGTTGTATAACATTACTCTTATTTTAGGTTGATATTTTGAGTAAAGTTAATCCGCTTAGACAAAATTAATCATCTTGTACCCTAATTGTTTTATTTTCGATAATATCTTTACAATTAGCTATAATCAGCCGAATTTTACCTAGCAGCGATCGCAAATTTACCATAAGTATTGCCATCCTCGATATAGAGATTAGATTGACAACTAACTAAATTACTTTTTAACTTTACGATTTATTGCCGAGGTGCTTGATAGTATGCTCATAGCAGAAAGTAAGAGGAATTACCCCCATTGGGGGATAAAAGATCGCTATGTCATCTATCAACGGTGTAATGATGCAATACTTCCATTGGTATATTTCCCCTGATGGAACATTGTGGCAACAAATAGTTAACAGAGCGCAAGATTTGGCAGCAGCAGGAATTACTGCATTATGGCTTCCTCCAGCCTATAAAGGTAGTGGTGGAGGTTATGACGTTGGCTATGGGGTTTACGATTTGTTCGATTTGGGAGAATTTGACCAAAAAGGTTCGACTCGAACCAAATACGGTACGAAGCAAGAGTATTTAGCAGCAGTCGAGGCAGCGCACCAGGCAGGGTTACAGGTATATGCTGATATCGTACTAAATCACCGTGATGGTGGTGACGAAACAGAAAAGGTTCAGGCTGTCCCTGTAGCCTGGAACGATCGCAATTACGAGACTGGGGAATACCGCGAAATAAAAATCTATACCAAGTTTGATTTCCCTGGGCGAGGAGATAAATATTCTGCTTTTAAATGGAATGCCAATCATTTTGACGCAGTAAACCACAATGCTTACGACTGGAGCGATCACAGTGTATACCGCCTCGTAAATAAAGTGTTTGAAACTGATGTCGCTCCCAGACACGGCAATTATGATTTTTTGATGGCTTGCGATCTCGATATGGCTAGTGAAGCTGTCCGCAACGAAGTAACCGCCTGGGGAGAATGGTATTTTGAAACTACGGGAGTAGACGGAGTTCGTATTGATGCAATCAAGCACATTAGCTCCCTATTTTTTCATGGCTGGTTGGATTTTATCCGAGAGCTGCCCCATACCGAACAAAATATGTTTGCCGTAGGGGAATACTGGTCAGACGATATTGCTGCACTCCATAGGTATATTACAAATACTGAAGGCAGAATGTCTTTGTTTGATGTACCGCTGCACTACAATTTTCATCGTGCCAGTAAAAGCGGTGAACATTACGACTTACGTCAAATTTTTGACAACACCTTAGTACAGCAGCAGCCGAGTCTGGCAGTAACTTTTGTCGAAAATCATGATTCCCAACCCCTACAAGCTTTAGAGTCTCCTGTCGAACCCTGGTTTAAACCTTTAGCCTATGCACTTATTTTACTGAGACAACAAGGCTATCCCTGTATTTTTTATGGCGATTACTACGGCGCACACTATAAAGATCGCGGTCGAGATGGTCGAGAACACGAAGTCTGGCTCAACGATCATCATTGGATAATTGATAAACTACTCTATATTCGCCAAAATTATGCCTATGGCGAGCAGTATGATTATTTTGACGATGCTCATCTTGTTGGCTGGACGAGGTTAGGCGATACAGAACACCAAGGGGCGATCGCCGTAATTCTTAGTAACAGCTGGGGTGGCAAAAAATGGATGGAAGTAGGTAAACCCCAGACAGCTTTTTATGACGTTACCGAACATATTAGCGAGCCAATAACCACCAACGAACATGGTTGGGGGGAATTTAGCTGTCAAGGAGGTTCGGTATCCGTATGGGTAAATAAATAACTAACAACTAAGTAGGTGGGGGTAATTAAATAGAAGATAATTAATCAGCTTGGGGAGATAGGGAGATAGGGAAGAAATAAGATGTTTGGGTGTTATAAATTATTGTTCCTACCTACTTACTCCCTTCCCACTGTAAAATCAGGTAATACAGAGGAAGCGTAATGAATCAAACAAAAGCGTTAAAGAAACAGCCTTTTGATGCCGACAAGTGGCAGAAACTTTACTATCGTAATCAACAGCAGTA
>JADEXJ010000089.1 GCA_015207195.1 Pleurocapsales cyanobacterium LEGE 10410 | reverse complement strand
TTCAGGAAGTTGAAGCATTGCGTTTTCAACAATTAAACTTATTGATAACAGTCTCTCATGTTTTGGGAGACTGGCTTTTTCAATTCCCCTCTCTGCTTACCTTTCAACTCTGTTGTCGCCCCCACAGCAACTTTACTTAAAAAGTTCGGTAGCTTTTTCCAACACCTGATTTAGGGGCTTTTGCTTTTGTAAAAAGACGTGAGCGCAGTTACGCCCAGGCATACCTGAAATTGACCCGCCTGGATGTGTGCCAGCACCAGTTAGATAGAGCTTATCTATGGGTGTGGTGTAGTTGGCTATTTCTGGCAGAGGACGCAAAAAGAGCATCTGATCGAGGGTCATATCGACGTGATAGTAATTTCCCTTATACGCGCCTAAACGTTCTCCTAGTTCGGCGGGGCTTTCTACGCGACGAGCAATAATTGCATCTTTAATATTAGGAGCATAGTCTGCTAGTTTATCAATTACGCGATCGGCTACCCGATTTTTTAGTTGATCCGTCCATCCCGTACCTTTTAAACCAGTGCCTTCTTTACCCGCAATCTGATAGGGAGCAAAAAATTCAATCCACATGGTGTGTTTGCCTTTAGGTGCCATAGAAGGATCTAAAACAGTGGGGATATCTAAATACATTGAGGGATTGGCATCAGGAATCTTACCCATTGAAGGTAAGGCGTGGGCTTCTTCCACATGGTTAACCGAGTCGGCAATCAGGATTGAACCAACTAAAAATTCCTCTCGGTGGTTGAATCTCTCAAAGCGAGGTGGTTCGGCAAGAGCGCAGTCTATTTTGAGGATCGTTTCATTATTATTGACAATACGTCTTTCTAGCCTTTCTCTGAGGGCGGGATCGGCTCGATCGGTAGTGGCTTCGGGAACTAGTCCTAAAAACAAACGACGCGCATCAATATTGGAAATTACGCCGACTTTAGCCCGATATTCCGTACCGTCGGCAACCCTAACCCCCTCGGCACTGCCGTCATTACCAATTAGAACCCGTTCTACCGAGCGATCGCATAATATTTCTCCTCCTAGATCCTTAACCAGATTCAGTAGGGCTTTGATCAAGGCTCCCGTACCGCCACGGGGTCTTGCCATACCAGGAGAGTGACGCATCGACATCATCATCGAGCCAATACCGATGGTTTTTTGCGAAGGAGGCGCGCCAAATTCGGCTGCTAACCTGGCTAGAGGAGCTTTGAGAAATTCGGAGTCAAACCAATACTCTAGGCTGTCTTTTGGGCTGGTAAGCATCGTGCGAGCTAAATCTAAAGTTTTATTCACCCCACCTAGAGTAGAAAACAGATTTTCAACGTTTTGCCAGCCATAGTTACCGACAATATCGACCACCGACTTTGGTGGTGCATTAAAGATCGGCGTAATTCCCTGGGTCAAACGCTGCCAAAAATCAATAAACTCGCGATACTTAGCTGCATCACGTTCGCTGTAGCGAGCAATCTCCGCACAGGTTTTGTCTATTGAACTATGAGCCAGAAAATATTTGCCGTCGGGGTGGGGACAAAAAGTCACAGGATCGCAATAAAGATATTCCAGACCATATTTGGTCAACTCTAGTTCTTCAACTACAGGACCAAGATGAATAAACTCATGGTCGATCGCACAGAGATTAAACTGAAAACCTGGTGCTGCTTCGGGCATGGCTTCTTCGGTGGTTGCTCCTCCACCAGGAATCGAACGCTTTTCTAATAAGAGTACGCTATATCCCTCTTTTAAGAGGTAGGCAGCGCAGACCAAGCCATTATGACCTGCGCCGATAATAATGGCATCGTATGTTTCCATGAGGCGCGTTTTTAACAAAATAATTATTTATTACTCTTCAATCGTAAAAAAAAGCCAGAACTACTTTATCTACCATTGGAAATACATTGTTACTAGTTCAGAGTTCAACGGCTTGGTTGGGCAAGCTCGATGCGTTCTAGAGTCCTCCACGCCAAAAAGGTGGGAATCTCCACCACTAATAAAAAACTCAAACATCGTCTTAATCAAGTCTACAATTGACATTCCTCGCTCTGCTGCTTCTGCGTGGATACTTTCATGCAAAGTTGGCGGGACTTTAATTGTAGTTGTAGGTAAATCTGATTCGGTTGGGGGAAACAAAAAGCTTTTAATACTTTTGTGGGTAATTTTATCTGGTTCGATACTTTCAGTGACGCTGCGCCAAGCGTGGACTAACTCTTCTCCAGTTAAACTAGCTAAAGCTACAGCCTGAGAGATATTTGTAGGTAATATTTCAAAACCTGCATAGATCAACTCCATTGCTACACGAGCAGCTTTGATGTTATCGTTAACCTGCCAGCGCGTAATTTTTAGCTGTTCTCGACAGAAGCTAGCAAAAGTACCGTCACCAAAGTTTCTATACAGTTTGAGGAACTTTAACTTAGCCAGCAACAAGCCATTACGGACGTAGGCTAGGCGATTATAAGCAAACTCAAACTCAATCCAGTCAAGATTAAAGTCGCCTTCGATGCGGTCTTCTAAATCTCTGGCATACTGGTTTAGCTCTTGAATTTCGGGGCGATCGCTTAATAGGATATCGTCTTGATAAAGAGCGTTGAAGGGGTTAGCGAGATATTTTTTAGTCATGGTTTAAAGGGATAGAGAAAAGTTGGTTTTACCCAGACTTTTAGTAATCTGGGTAATTAGGTCTAGAGGGTTTGGAGGTTCAAGATGCCTGAAGTTAGGCAGCCATCAAATTTTCAACCCTTTCAATAGGTATTTCACCAAAAGGTATTTCCAATCCCAACAAACCACAGCAGTATTCTCGATAACCCAGTGCGTAACCGTCCCAGTAGTCTTTTAGGTGAGGAAGTTCGGCGTTTAGTCCTGTTAATCCGTCGAAGAAGCCCGCCGAGTAGAGTTCTATATTGATGTCTGTTGAAGGCGATCGCTCTACACTGGTGTCTTGACAAGTTCCAGCGATCGGACTTACTTTTGTCTCGTGTATACTAATATTATTCATTGTTTTACTTTTAGCAGGGTATACAGTGATAAAAAGCCAAAATTTTGGCTTTTAATTTGTAGGGAAGATTGAAGTTTGGTCGCTCTAATCTTCCCTTAAGAAATAATATACCATATCGATGTATACAACGAAAGAAAAGTATGGCAAATCAGAACCCTAATACTTCTGGATTAAAAAAGATTCCGAAGATTGCGCCTGAAGGTTCGGCACAGAAACCAGTTCAGGTAAGAGTTCCTGCTAGCCAATACGATGCCTGGATGTCGTTACCAGCTAAAGAGCGTAATGATTATTTGAGAAAAGCGATCGCCGATAAGCTTGCCGAAAAACAAAAGCTGGCATCTGCTTAATTTTTCTCTGCTGGATTGTAGTGAGAAACTATAAACATAGAAATAATTTTTGGAAGATTTGTCGCGACTGAAACTTTCTATTATTGTCGTAAGTAATGACATTACCATCGGCATCGGTATTGTCTACGCTAATCAGACGATATAACTCGTCGTATTCTCTGGTTTCTACTACACCATTGGCTAGAGTAGTTTGAACTAGATTACCCAAAACATCGTAATCATAGTAAGTAGTAAGTATTGTCCAGGGCTATTAATGGCGACTGTTGATGACGAGGAAATTTTGTCTTCGTTAGAATCAATTTAAGGAAAATAGTAAAAGCTTGCAGTAATGACAACAATACCAACAGTTAAAAGTACTTCTGGTTGGCGACGCACCATCCGCCAGATCGATTCTATTTTGCATCCGCTGACTTTTATGGAAAAACGTACTAAAAAGTACGGCGATTTTTATCAGATTGTCTTTAAAGACTCTCCGCCATCGGCTGTAATTAGCAATCCCCAGGCGATTGAGGAAATTTTTACTGCTTCACCAGATAAATTTGAAGTAGGCAGAGGTAATAAACTCTTGAGTTTCTTAGTCGGAGACAATTCATTACTGTTACTCGATGGCAAAGCACACAAAAATCGCCGACGTTTATTGATGCCTCCTTTTCATGGCGAAGCTTTGCAAAAATATGGCGATCGCATTGTCGAGATAACTAATAAAGCCTGCGATCGCCTGGAGGTAAATAAACCTTTTCGCGTCCGCCAGCTGATGCAGGAAATTACGATGCGAGTAATCCTAAGCGTGGTGTTTGGCATCGATTCGGGAACAAGGCGCGATCGCCTGCGAGAGATATTAACCTCACTTTTGGATGTCTTTAACACTCCCCTAAGTTCGAGCTTTATCTTTTTTCCCCTGCTGCAACGGGACTGGGGTAAATTTAGTCCTTGGGGACGTTTTTTGCGGTTGAAACAAGAGGTTAAAGACCTAATTTATGCCGAAATTAAGGAAAGGCGAGAATCATTAGCATCGGGAGTAGAACACCAAGATATTCTCAGTATGCTGTTGCTTGCCAGAGATGAACATGGCGAGGGCATGAGGGATGAAGAACTACACGACGAACTGATTACTTTATTATTTGCGGGACATGAAACCACCGCCTCGGCTTTAACCTGGCTGTTCTATTGGGTTCATTATCTGCCAGAAGTTAAAGAAAAACTACAGTTTGAATTAAATACTTTTACCGAAAATTCAGACGATCAAAAAATCAACAACTTGCCTTACCTGAATGCAGTAGTTTCTGAAACCCTAAGAATCTACCCCATCGCTGCTGGGACTTTTGCTCGCATTCTGACCCAACCAATGACGATTAAAGGATACGATTTTCAAGCTGATACCTGGTTGATGGTTTCTATTTATTCCCTACACCATCGAGAAGATTTATATCCCAATTCCCAACAGTTTGACCCCCAAAGATTTTTACACCAAACCTATTCTCCCTACGAATATATTCCCTTTGGTGGTGGAAGTCGTCGCTGCATCGGCTCTGCTCTAGCCTTACTTGAGATGAAGCTAGTCACCGCCACAATCTTATCGCGCTTTCAACTAGCTTTAACCAGCAACCAAAAAATGCTGCCAGTAAGGCGGGGTTTAACTATTGCTCCCCCAGCCTCGTTCAAGATGGTAGTTAAATAATATTTTACTCATATAGAGAGATCGTTGAATTGGGTTCGATCACCACAACGCGATCGGCGGTAATATTTCCCGTTGCTGCCCCAGCAGCAGCGCCCCCGACAATTTCTGCTGCTCCTGCATCCCCGACGACTTCGCCTAAAACAGCCCCAGCAGCAGCACCAATCCCAGCATCCTTCGCCACCTCTCCAGCCGAGGTATCGCGAGGATCTTTAACGTCTTCAATCACTTCTGATGAGGCATTAATAGTATAGCTATAGTCATCATAGGTTACTGCTTCGGCTACGTAGCGCAATCCGCCATCGGTAGGAACATATTTACCAACTATGGTTGCTCCTGCGGGAATTTTTACACCACCAATTTCTCCTGCATCCTGAGCTATCAGATTATAAGAATAGGTGCGATCGTTGTTGAGATAAAGAGTTTCTTGTTGCGCGCTTTCTGCTCTAAGGACGGAATTTTGGGCAATAATTGTTGGCATTTGCTGACTTGAAGCAGGGCGAGGATAGAACAACACACCACCAATTAAAAATGTGATAGCTGTTATTAATCCAGAATTGAGCTTACTACTTCGACGGTGATGGGCAAACATAGTTGAGGAATTTGTTTTAAATATTATTGGTTTTTGTCTAAATTTTATTGCGTAATTGTTTTTAATTACTCTGTAATTAGTTAGATTTTTCGACTGTCTAAGATGCGATCGCCATAGTAAATCAATCGTAACAATCAACACAACTTAAGAGTATAAAAATACTAATTTTATATCAACGATAATGAATAAAATTTTTTCTGGGTTCAAATTTTTGGCAGCAACAACTGTTGTCTCGATTGGCAACTTTCCCCTCAAAGCGATCGCTAACGAAATTGATTATCGGCGATCGCCATTTAAAGTAAATTTTAATAGTTCAAACACCGAGATAGATACCAATCGTGAGCAATACTATCTAGCCGATTTTCAATTAGATCTAGAAGAATTTTGTCGTAATTATCCCTACAACTCTAGATGTGAATCGGAAAATATTTCCGAACCAGAATTAGAACCAGAAGAAACCGAATCAGCACCCCAGCAGAACACCAATCTTCAAGAACATAATCGTAACTGGGCGATCGTGGCAAATGCTAGTACTTTGGGTTTGGGCGGTTCGATAGTTGCGAAGATTCAGCCCCAGTTAAACGGTAGAGTTGGGATTAACGCTTTCGGCTTCGGTTTGGAGTATGAAGAAACTAGGGGTTCTTACGATGCGGATGTTAATCTATTTAATGTCGTTGCTGCCTTTGATTACTATCCATTTGATAAGTCTGGTTTTCATCTCAGTCTGGGTGCAGGATATGCTGATAATAATGTTGTTGGTGTAGCCTCTGGGTCAAGTCTCTTTGATGTTGAAGTAGCCGAACTTAATATTACTGCTGACGAGTTGTTAGACGTAAACGCAGATTTAACCACCTCTCAAGACTTTGTACCGTATATAGGTATTGGCTGGGGTAATCCCGTTAATGGTAATTTAGGATTTTGGGCAAATTTAGGCGTTATGTTTACTGGTTCTCCTCAAGTCGAACTTTCCCCGAACTATAAAGTCAACCCCAACTTATTGACGGCTGAGGTTCGACAAGAAATTCAATCATCTTTGTTAGAAGAAGAACAAGCTATTGAAGAAGATTTAGATCGCTTTAGCGTCTATCCTATAGTTTCACTAGGTTTAAGCTATAGTCTTTAAGGAAAAAAAGCGCGATCGCACGCGATCGCGCCTGTTACAGATTGCTTAGGCGTTATTTATTATTGATAAATCTCTGTTTCTTCTATACCAAGTTCGGAAGCTAGAGAACTCTGTAAATCTGAAGGCAACAACACTCTATTTACAGCATGGATAACTCCATTGCTCGCTTCAATATCTGGAGTAATAACACTAGCATTATTAATTACCACGCCTGCATCCGTAACTGCTGTTGCCAAGCCACCATTGAGACTATCAACAGTACCGCCAGAAATTTCGCTGGCTGTTACTTGTTCTGGTAAAACGTGATAGGAAAGTACTTGTTGTAATACTTCTTGGTTTTCAGGCTGTAACAAATATTCTAGCGTCCCCTCTGGTAGCTGGTTAAAGGCTTCGTCCGTTGGGGCAAATACTGTATAGGAAGCACTGGAATCTGATAGAGTATCGCCCAATCCTGCTGCTTCTACCGCTTTGACCAAAGTGCTAAATGTTTCATTGCCAGAGGCTACTTCGACAATATTACCTACCTCAGTATTGGTTTGCCCTACAGGCATTTGCTCCATTTCTGCGAAAGAATCCATTGAATCCGTATGGTTATCGGCTAGTGCGGGAGAGATAGATAAACTTCCCAAACCAAGAACGCCAGTTAATACTAATAAATATTTTGATAGTGTGGAAAAATTGATAGTCATAAATATTTTAAGGTATTTTATCCTGTTATCGAGCTGTCTTTTCACCTTAGCCATCTTTACCTATCAAACTCTCATACTTTTGTTAGAGATCAAGCGATCGCAAAAATCCTAACTTTAGTAAGATAAAAATATATCCAGCTTTGCTACGTTTTAAATTGGTTGCTAAAAAAATTATGTCTTTATACAGAATATTTCGTAAGAAAGATGAACATCTATTTAATAATTTAATAAATAATATATGAGTTTTTCCGAGCTAAATTGGGAATTATAAAAGTGTGGTAAACGTCATAAATTGCTTTTATGCCTGGGAAAATCGCCTATTTTAATATGAAGAGATAGTTATAGATTGGGCAGCGGTACAGCCAATGAACCAACCAAAGCCTCGTCGTAAATACAGAGGACAGTATGTTGATTAACTAAATAACATTAGATTGCTAAGATACAGTCGAGCTAAGAAAATGAGTGTGGGCTACGCCGTCAAGATGGGCAATTTGTGTAATAATGAGTCCCTCTTGGTCAAGAATCAATTTATTTTCGCCCTAGCATTTATGCAATCGTCTAATAAAACGACCCAGGTTCTGATGGCAGTCATTGCCACTATTTTAATTGTGGCTGCTCTCAAAGCTACTCGACCGATCTCGATGCCTTTGGCATTTGCCTTTTTTATTGTAGTTTTAGTCCATCCCCTACAAAGCAGACTAGAGCGCAAATTACCTCGTTGGCTGAGTCTGATCTTGGTTTTACTGCTGCTGGCTGCCATAGTTGGCTTGGCGGTGGGAGCATTATCTTTGAGTGCCGAAATTATCGAACCAAAAGTTCCGCAATATCTCGATCGCCTGCAAGAAATAGTAGAAATAGCACGGGCTTGGGCGAGCGATCGCGGGTTGCCATTCCCCCAGCTAAATGCTCAATCCAATGGCACGTCGAGTAGGCTGACTCAAGAAGCAATTGGGGGAGTTCGCACCTTTATTTCTACACTCAGCTTAACGGTTTTGGTTATCTCGTTGCTGGTATTATTACTTCTAGAAGTTAGTAAATATCGCCAAAAAGTACAACAAGCCTTTAGTTCTCCTACGGGCGATCGCCTAATTAACGCTGTCGGTAACACCAGCGAAAAACTACGGCGTTATCTTTGGGTGATGACTCTGACCAGCATTTTAACGGGTGTTTTAACTGTTGTTTGGTGCTTTATTGTCGGAGTCGATCTGGCATTTGTTTGGGGAATCATCGCCTTTGTGCTTAACTATGTTCCTACCCTCGGTTCGATTATCGCCGTCATTCCCCCTACCCTAGTAGCGTTTTTGTTTAACGGAACTGGACGGGGTATTGCTACCTTAATTGGATTAGCCGTAATTCAGGTAATCATGGGCAACTTTATCGATCCGCGAGTCCAGGGCAAAAGTTTACAGCTATCGCCCTTTATTGCTTTATTTTCGATTACATTTTGGGGCTGGGTTTGGGGGATTCCTGGGGCGATTTTAGGTGTACCTATGACAATCTCGATTGTTTTGTTGTGCCAGGAATTTAAAGTAACCCGTGGAGTCGCTATAGTTTTAGGGGAGTTAGAAAAATAAGTGGCGATTAAGTGGCGATCGCTATAGTCGTTCTAATTAATTTCTATACCCTCTCAAGTTATTGGTTCGCCCTAAAGGATTCCTACTCCCTACTCCTTTATCCCGAGCCATACGGGACAAGTCCTCGAAGAGGGCTACTCCCTACTCCCTCGCTGCCAAATACCGATACATGGCATAGCGGGTATTTACATCCTCCTGTGCTTGTTCCATTAGTTTTTTCGCTGCTTCGGGTTGGGAGTGCATCAGCATCCGAAAGCGATTTTCGGCATACATCGAGGGTTCTACAGGCTGTTTGGGAGTACGACTATCGAGTAATAATGGATTTTCACCTCTTTCTGTACGTCGGGGATCGTAGCGATAGAGTAACCAACGTCCCGAATCGACTAGAGCTTTTTGTTGCTGCATCGCGGTAGTCATATTGATGCCGTGAGCAATACAGTGAGAGTAAGCAATAATTAGAGATACTCCTTCATAAGCTTCGGCTTCTAGAAACGCCCTTAAAGTATGTTCGTCTTTGGCACCCATCGCCACGCTAGCGACATAAACATTACCGTAGGTCATTGCCATCAAGCCTAAATCTTTTTTCGGTGAGGGTTTACCTCCTGCTGCAAATTTAGCTACTGCACCTCTAGGGGTGGCTTTGGACATTTGCCCGCCAGTATTGGAATAGACTTCTGTATCCATCACGAGGATATTGACGTTGCGTCCACTAGCCAGAACGTGATCCAGTCCACCATAGCCAATGTCGTAACCCCAACCATCACCACCAACGATCCAAACGCTTTTTTTGACCAGGTAGTCGGCGAGGGATAGCAGTTGTTTTGCTTGGGACATCTTAGGTAGAGACGTTTCATGAAACGTCTCTACAATTGTTTGTAATTGATTTTTCAATTGTGTGACACGATCGCGTTGTTCGCAAATGTCTGCTTCGTCTTTTTGTTCGGCATTCAAGATACTGTTAGTTAATTCTTCTCCGACTTCCCCTGATAGAGATTGTAGTAACTCAGCAGCAAATTGAGCCTGTTTATCGATGGAAACGCGGAAGCCTAAGCCAAATTCGGCATTATCTTCAAACAGGGAATTCGACCAAGCAACCCCTCTACCTTCGGCGTTATGACTCCAAGGAGTAGTAGGTAAGTTACCACCATAGATTGAAGAACAACCAGTGGCATTGGCAACGATCGCGCGATCGCCAAATAGCTGACTCATCAGTTTGAGATAGGGAGTTTCGCCACATCCCGCACAAGCCCCAGAGAATTCAAACAGGGGTTCTTGCATCTGCTGTTGGGAAATTTTGTGCAGATTTAGTTTAGTTCTGTCTGGATTGGGAAGATCTAAGAAGAAATCCCAGTTTTCCCGTTCCTGTTCCCGCAAGGGTAGCTGTGGCTGCATATTAATTGCTTTGAAGCGCGGTTGTGATTTATTTTTCGCGGGACATATATCAACACAAATACCGCAGCCCGTACAGTCTTCGGCTGCCACTTGGATGGTAAATTTTAGATCTTTCCAGTCGTGTTCCCGCGTGTCGGTAGATTTAAAGCTAGCGGGGGCGTTTTCTAGCTGCTGTGGTTCGTAAACTTTGCTGCGAATTACGGCATGGGGGCATACCATGACACATTTACCACACTGAACGCAGACATCAGGATCCCATACGGGTATCTCTTGGGCAATGTTGCGTTTTTCCAACTTAGAAGTACCAGTAGGATACGTGCCATCACAGGGCAAAGCACTTACAGGTATGCTATCCCCTTCACGGGCGATCGCTTGTCCTAATACGTTGCGGATAAATTCAGGGTTGTTTGATGCACTGACTGAATTCAGCCCCCCCAGCCCCCCAATCCTGGGGGGAGAAGATCTAACAGCTAGTTCAAAGTCCCCCAAACTTGGGGGATTTAGGGGGCGACAATCGACTTCATACAGATTATCTAATGTAGCATCCACCGCTTTGAGATTCATGTTGACGATCGCTTCGCCTTTCTTGCCATAGGTTTTACGAATCGACTGCTTAATTTTTTCTAAAGCTGATTCTTTCGGCAATACTCCCGATAGAGCAAAGAAACATACCTGCATCACCGTATTAATTCTATTGCTCATTCCCGCTTCGCGAGCGACTTTATAGGCATTGATGGCATAGAATTTTAATTGCTTATCAATAATTTGCTGCTGGATCTGCCCTGGTAACTGTGACCACAGTTCATCCTGACTGTAGGGACTATTGATCAGGAAAGTTCCTCCTGGTGCGATCGCCTCAAGAACGGGGAGTTTTTCGAGGAAGTTCCACTGGTGACAGCCGACAAAGCTGGCTTGATTCACCAGATAAGTAGAATGAATCGGTTGCGAACCAAAGCGTAGGTGGGAAACCGTAACCGAACCCGATTTTTTGGAGTCGTAGACAAAGTAACCTTGGGCATAATTATCGGTAGACTCGCCAATAATTTTAATCGTGTTTTTATTTGCCCCCACCGTGCCATCCGAACCCAAACCATAAAAGATGGCGCGAACAATATCTTCTGGTTCGGTAGAGAAGTCAGAATTGTATTCTAGGCTGGAGTGAGTTAAGTCGTCGTTGATGCCGATGGTGAAATGATTTTTCGGTTTGTCTTGTACCAGATTATCAAAGATACCTTTGATCATTGCTGGGGTAAATTCTTTAGAAGAGAGTCCATATCTGCCACCGACAATTTTAGGTAGAGACGTTCCATTTGTTTCGACAAAGGCATTAACCACATCGAGATACAATGGTTCTCCTGCACTGCCTGGTTCTTTAGTGCGGTCTAGTACCGCAATGCTTTTAACAGTTTTCGGCAACGCTTCGATAAATCTTGAAATGTTAAAAGGACGATATAGCCTAACTTTGACTACACCTACCTTTTCATCCCTTTGATTGAGATAATCTACCGTTTCCTGTACGGTTTCGCATCCCGAACCCATCAAGACAATTACCCGTTCGGCTTGCGGATCGCCGTAATATTCAAATAGCCGATACTGTCTTCCTGTAACTTGAGCAAACTCATCCATTACCTGTTGAGTAATTTCGGGGCAGGCTTGATAATAAGGATTTACGGTTTCCCTAGCTTGGAAAAAGACATCGGGGTTTTGTGCCGTACCTCTAATGACAGGACGATCTGGGGTTAAAGCTCTCTGGCGGTGGGCGATGATATCATCTTCATTGATCAGCGATCGCATTATATCCTCATCTAGTAACTCAATCTTTTGAATTTCGTGGGAAGTACGAAAACCATCGAAAAAGTGTAAAAAAGGAATGCGCGAACGTAAGGAAGCAGCAGTAGAGATTAAAGCCATATCCTGTGCTTCCTGTACCGATGCCGAACACAGCAGGGCAAACCCCGTAGCGCGAGTTGCCATCACGTCGCTATGATCGCCAAAAATAGAAAGTGCCTGGGCTGCGATCGAACGGGCTGCGACATGAAATACCGTCGGTGTAAGTTCCCCAGCTATCTTATACATATTGGGAATCATCAACAACAATCCCTGAGAAGCCGTAAACGTTGTCGTCAGCGAACCTGTCTGTAGCGCACCGTGAACCGCACCTGCCACACCACCTTCACTCTGCATCTCTACTACTGTGGGGACAGTACCCCAGAGATTCTGCTTATCATGAGATGACCAATTATCTGCCCACTCACCCATCGGCGAAGAAGGGGTAATAGGATAGATGGCGATGACTTCATTGAGAGGATAGACTATGCGGGCGACGGCTTCATTACCATCGAGGGTTGCATAGGTTTTGGTTGTTTCTCGAACAGGCGATTGCACCATAACTAACCTTTTCTCCTACAGTTATAGTTGTGTAGAGTTTCTATTTCTGATTCAATTTGAACTTAAGTCAAAAGTTTGAAGATGTTGTGAGGTATTTCAAAATCAACACCGACTATTTCTGTCAGCTACAGGCGATCGCTTTAATCTTAATACTGACTGCATTCCGCGTTCAGCGTAGGGGAGGCGAATGGGGACGGTGGTGAACCGCTGATTTCTAACCTCTGATATTGCTCACAAGTTTTTCAATTTTGCGATCTAGATTGGAAAAAATAAGGTTCTTTTTACCCATAGCTGCAAACTGCTAATTGATCAATGAAATTTGTAGATGAATATCGCAATGCCGAAATAACCAGGAAATATGTAGCAGCGATCGCCCGTATAACTACTCGTCCCTGGAAGATTATGGAGATTTGTGGCGGACAGACTCATTCGATAGTCAAGTATGGCATCGATAAGTTGTTACCTCCAGAAATCACTTTGATTCATGGTCCTGGCTGTCCTGTATGCGTTACTTCGGTAGATCTAATCGATAAAGCGATCGCCCTAGCTGCCAATCCAGAAGTTATTTTCTGTTCCTTTGGTGATATGCTACGAATACCTGGGAGTCACAGCCAAGATTTGTTATCGGTCAAGGCAGGAGGTGGGGATGTCAGAATTGTCTATTCACCGTTGGATGCGATCAAAATTGCCCAACAAAACCCAGAACGTCAGGTTGTTTTCTTTGCCGTAGGGTTTGAAACTACCGTACCCACGACGGCAATGGCGGTTTATCGTGCCAGTCAGTTAGGAATTGATAATTTTTCCCTGTTGGTTGCTCACGTCCTCGTTCCGCCAGCAATGGAGTTAATTTTAGCTGCACCAAACAACTGCGTAGATGGTTTTTTAGCTGCTGGTCATGTCTGTACCGTAACAGGATATCAAGAGTATCAAGCGATCGCGCAAAAGTACCATACGCCCATCGTCGTCACTGGATTTGAACCCGTGGATATTCTTCAAGGAATTTATATGTGCCTCAAGCAGCTAGAAACAGGTAGAGTAGAAGTAGAAAATCAGTATGCTCGTTCTGTAAGTTATGAGGGAAACCAAACAGCACAGCGATTAATTTCCGAGGTGTTTGAAACTGTTCCTCGGCAGTGGCGCGGGATTGGTACTATTGAAACTAGCGGTTTAAGATTACAAAATGAGTATAGTAAGTTTGATGCTTTAAATCGATTTAGGTTCAAAGACACTACGGTACAAGAGACAACAGACTGCATCAGTGGAGCGATCTTACAGGGCATCAAAAAACCCCATCAGTGTCAGGCTTTTGGGAAGCACTGTACTCCAGAACATCCTTTAGGTGCGCCCATGGTGTCTTCTGAAGGTGCTTGTGCTGCTTATTATCGTTATCGGCAATTAGTTAGTTAGTCCTAAAGAATACCGCTCGACGGGACTAACATCTAAATTATTAGTTTTATGAGCGATCGCCAATTCAACCTTTCCTGTCCGATTCCCCTACAACGATATCCTCAGATCTTGATGGCTCACGGTGGTGGGGGAAAATTGATGCAGCAGTTAATTCAGCTGTTTCTCACTGCTTTTGGTACGGCAGATACGATTCAACATGATGCGGTAACGCTTCAGCTTGCGGGTAACCAAATAGCTTTCACTACCGATTCTTATGTGGTTAAGCCTCTGTTTTTCCCTGGTGGTGATATTGGTTCGTTAGCCGTCAACGGCACGGTTAACGATTTGGCAATGGCGGGGGCGCGTCCGCTCTATCTTAGCGCGAGCTTTATCTTAGAAGAAGGATTGTCGATCGCTACCCTGTGGCAGGTAGTCCAGTCGATGCAGCAAGCAGCAGTACAGGCAGGGGTACAGATTGTAACAGGAGATACCAAAGTAGTCGATCGCGGGAAGGGAGATGGTATTTTTATCAACACTACTGGTGTTGGTATCATTGAACACCAACAGAAAATTGCGCCTCAGTCAGTACAGCCAGGAGATTTGATCTTGCTCAACGGAGATTTGGCTAGACACGGTATGGCAATTATGGCGGTGCGGGAGGGATTGGAGTTTGAAACTACGATTGAAAGTGATTCTGCACCTCTAGCGGATTTAGTTTTAGAATTAATTGCAGCCGAGATTAAAATTCATTGTCTGCGAGATTTGACTCGCGGTGGTTTGGCTAGTGTTTTAAATGAAATTGCTGTTGCTGCCAGAGTGGGCATCGAAATTGATGAGAGTTTGATGCCAATCAGAGAAGATGTACGGGGGGCTTGTGAAATATTAGGTTTTGACCCGCTTTATGTGGCAAATGAGGGCAGGTTAGTTGCTTTTATTCCCCAACAAGATCGCGATCGCGCTTTAAAGATCATGCGATCGCATTTTCCATACAATGCAGCAATTATCGGTCAAGTCGTCGAAGATCGAAACTTTTTAGTCACGCTCAAGAGTCAGATTGGTTCAAAGCGAATTGTAGATCTGTTGAGTGGCGAACAGTTGCCAAGAATCTGTTGATGATAATTTTAAGTACCGTCAAAGTTACAGAGCTTTTAACAAATCATTGCGAGTAATGATTCCCACCAGTCTTTCTGTTTGATCGACTACAGGTAAGCGATTAATTCGCTGATTCAGCATTAGTTCTGCTGCTTGGGATACAGGAGCATCGGGAGTTATAGTAATTGGGTTGGAACTCATCACATCTTCTACTAATACTCCCAAACTTTTTTTGAGTTGCTGCTTAAATTTATCCAGGGGTTCGAGATAGATGATGCTGTCGAGAAGAGTTAAGTATAGGGGCATCCGAATCGGTTTTTCTTTGAACAATAAGTCGGCTTCGGATACCACACCAACTACTTTGTTTTCATCGTCAACAACAGGTAAGCCACTAATATGTTTTTCCTCTAGCACCTTGAGGACAGTTTCCACCGAGTCTGAGGGCTTGACCGTAATAGGATTGATTACCATCACGTCTTTAATTGAAGTTGCTTGTTTCAGCATGATGCGCCTCCGTTTTGGAGATCGGATTGTATAATCTTGGAATGATCGGGGAAGATGGGGTAAAGGCAACAACTAACGACTACCCCTCTTCCCTATATTGTAACCTCGTCTTCCCGACTCGTGACTATCGTTCAAGTAATTACCAATTCTGGAGTCAGACGTTTAAAGACCAAACGCTCATTTTCTACATCTACAAAGATAGATTAGCCAAGGTTGACTTTAACGACTTTGTTTTTTTCTGATTTGGCTTTGAGTAGAGTTAGATTGAGAATGCCGTCTTTGTATTCTGCCTTGACGTTAGTATTCTCTACGCGAGCGGGTAAAGGAATGACGCGACGGAAGCTGCCATAGCTAAATTCGCTTCTGGTCACACCTTTTTCTTCAGTTTTGGTTTCTGATTTGCGTTCGCCACTAATAGAAACTGCTTCTGCCGAAACTTGAATATCAAGATCTTCAGCATTCATGCCAGGAACTTCTAGTTTGAGATGAACTGACTCATCTGTTTCTGACATCTCAGCAGCAGGGACAAAAGCGGAACTCAATCTGTCTATATTCCTTGGTGTTATGTTGTCAAACAGACGGTTCATTTCTTTTTGCAAACTGTCAATTTCTGAGAAAGGTTGCCAACGTACTAAAGACATAATATTTACCTCCTAAATTGAGAAATCATTGTAATGTTTTAGAGTGTTAAGCTGTAATTTGTTTGGCGGTCTTTGCTCAAAAAGCGTCGATCGAGTAGTTTATATCTGTTTCAACTACTTCAAGATCTTTTAAGTTACCTGCGAACTAATGCCATCTTGTTTCCTTCCAATTAATCGATGAGTTGGAATTAGAGAAGATTAGCGATCGCCAGTTTAATCGCTTGGTGAGCAATCTGTTATGTGCTTGACTCACACTATTAACTATATAATAACTAACGCAAAATTAAGTTCGGTTCGATCGCCCCTGCGAGTTGAGATTCCCGTATTCGGGTAGGTACTGAGAGATCGGGTGAAGGAGTAATATCAGGTTCGGATGAACAGTTGAAACGAAGGGATAAAGTAGTGAGTAGTGAGTAGTGAGTAGGAAGTAGTGAGTCCTAAAGGATACCGCTCCGCATATAGGAAGTAGGAAGGAAGTTTTTAACTATTTTATGAATGCATCATTCTATCCCACTAATATTCGAAAGGTGAGATGTTACCTTAGCACCAGCTTCATATCATTACCACGAAACCGAGTTACCCCGTATTCGATTACTTGTCCGTGTTGATTTTCATTGATTGATTCGACTAACAAAATCGCTTGATTTAACGCCACCTGTAAGATTCTGGCATCTTGAGGTCTAACTAGTCGTGCAGAAACATCAGTACAGCGACGAATATGTTCGCAGTCATATACCTCTTGCATCAGCTGAGAAATAGATTTAATTGATTTTAGGTGCTGCACCAGATCGGGAAACAAAGTTAACGGAAAATATCTGGTAGTCAATAGTAGGGGGTGTTCGTCGGCAAACCCCAGCATCTCTAATACTACGACTGGATCGCCGATCGCTATTTCTAGTTTTTGGGCAATCTCTGATTCTGCTGCTATGGGAACAGTTTTTAATAGTTGGTAGCTGCCTTGTTTACCCTGAGCTTCTAAGGCTTGGTTGTAACGTACCCGTTTGCCGATGGGATATTCTAATGGTGGGGTCGCCACAAAAATACCCCGTCCTTTATCGGTTCTGAGTAAGCCTTCATCTTTGAGCAAGGCGATCGCTCGTCTTAGGGTGTGGCGATTGACCCCAAAGCGATCGCTTAATTGATGTTCGCTCGGCAGCTTTTCCTCTGCACGATATACTCCCTGTTGAATACTTGCTCTCAAGTTCTGGGCGATTTGGATGTAAAGGGGTAAAGCCTCATAATTCATTACTGTTGCCGATCTTCGGTTCTCTAACTAAAAATTTGCTCGATTGAGTCGGTTAAGGTACATAGTATTCAATAATACTGCTAGTTTCTGTATAGATATCTAGACTACTATATTACTCAACAGAATCTTATGCTGCCGATTAGTTAAAACTCAACCACTAATTATTATTACCAAAAAATCGGTTAATGTATTGTCGTTAACCAGAACAAAATCTCGGTCATTAATGAAATAAACACGATGAAGCTTAACCGTCTTGATACGATCTCAATCGGTCGTGATTATGGTCGAACCAAGCATCAGAAGACGACTGTTCATCTTTTGCTGTTATTGCTATGGATTGTAATCGGGAGTGTTTTTCGCTTTTTTGCTCTCAATAGTAAAACCCTCTGGTCTGATGAGTGGGCGACTATTGTTTTTAGTTTGGGTCATAGCTTCAAAGATATACCTCTAGATCGAATTATTACCTTACAAACTTTATTAGAACCCCTGTATGTCGATTCTGCCAATACTCAAAACGTAGTCTCTCATCTAATGAATGAAAGCACTCATCCCCCCTTATATTTTGTACTTTCTCACTGGTGGTTAAAACTTTTTTCTCACCATGGCGATTTGGTATCGATCTGGCTGGCTCGATCGTTAAGCGTAATCTTTGGAGTTGTAACTATCCCCGCTATGTTTGGTTTGGGCTGGTTGATTTTTAATTCTTGTTTGGCAGGACAGATAGCAGCAGCTTTGATGGCGGTTTCTCCCTACGGTATCTATTTAGCTCAAGAAGCACGTCACTATACCCTAGCAATTTTATGGGTCATTGCTTCTTCCGCCTGTTGGATCATTACCGTGCGTTGTTGGTCAAAACAGCAGATTCCCCAGCGATCGCTGATTTTGGTTTGGATTTTAATCAATAGCTTGGGAATAGCTACGCACTATTTTTTTGGTTTAAATTTGCTGGCTCAAATGTTAGTTCTAGTAACTTTGTGGTGGCAAGACGCGAAGCACAGCTGGAAAAATTATCAGGTGGTCGCTTTTTCTGCTATTTGGCGCAGAATTAGTCTGGCTATTTTAGGCACGATCGCAGGTTGTGCTGTCTGGGTGTTTAGTTGGCAGTACTTTCCCGATCCGCGTTTGACGGCTTGGACAGCTCAAGATTTATCTTTAAATCTAGAATTATTATTTCCTCTAGGAAGGTTATTAGCTTGGATTGTGACGATGTTTACTTTGCCTCCAGTTGAAGGAACATCACCCTGGATTATTTTGCTATCGGCGATCGTGCTGTTACCCACTGTATTTTGGTTCCTGGCAGCAAACTGGCATTATTTAACAACATCTTCTAACACGGTCGATCGAGCAGTAAAAAGTTTTATCGCCATATCATTGGTGCTAGTTTTGGTGTTTGCCTATTTTCTGGGTAGAGATCTGACTCTGGCAGCTCGCTTTCAATATTTCTACTTTCCTGCAATCTTGATTTTAGCCGTGGGAATACTTCGCTCAAAATGGCAACTGCAAGGCAAAAACCTGGTTGTGGCTGTTTTGCTATCAGGGTGCTTGGGAGCTTTGACGGTGATTAATAATTATGGTTTTCAAAAAAGCGATCGCCCTGAGTTAGTAGTGTCAGCGATCGCCGAAGCCAACAGCCTGAATCAAGATTCCCCCATAGTAATTGCAACTGTACACAAAACTCACGAACAAACGGGAGAAATGATGGGCTTGGCATGGGAATGGCACAAGCAACATCTTGACAATAGTGATAGTGCTAATACTCCACGATTTTTGCTACTTCATGTAGAAGAAGATCATGGTATTGTTGCCAGCAACCTGTATCGTTTTCTAGAGCGATCGCCCCGTCCTTTCGCTCTCTGGCTGGTAAATTTTTCGGCATCGACTCAGTTTGGAGATCGTACTTTAGAGTCTCAGGGCTGCCTAGCAGATTCAGAGGCTCCGCTAACAGTATCAGGCTATCATTTTCGTCTCTATCACTGTCAGGACTCCCCGTCCAATATCAGCAAGAAGAATAATTAACAATTGATGACTTCCCAGTCTTTTTTTTCCAAAAATCTTTCCTCGCATTTGCTCTTATTGTCTGGGTGGATGCTGCTTGGTCTAGTCCTTCGCTTGACTAATTTAGCTGCCAAACCACCTTGGTCTGATGAATGGGCAACTATTGTTTTTAGCTTGGGTCACAGCTTTCGGACAATTCCCTTAAATACTCTCATTTCTTTAAATGATTTACTGCAACCTCTGGTAGTCGAACAATCTACTCAACCACAAGATGTTATCGAGCATCTAATGGGAGAAAGTACCCATCCTCCTCTATATTTTCTGCTTTCTCATTGGTGGCTGCAACTATTAGGTAGCGATCGCTTAGTTTCTATTTGGTGGGCAAGATCTTTGAGTTCCTTACTCGGCGTGGCAGCGATTCCTGGGATGTATTTTCTAAGTTGGCTTTGGTTTCGCCAGAGGATCTTTGCTCAGCTGGCTGCTGCTTTAATGGCAGTTTCCCCTTACGGTGTCTATTTATCCCAGGAAGCACGTCACTATACTCTGGCAATCTTATGGGTCATTGCATCAGTGGCTTGTTTAAATTTAGCGGTTCGTTCTGTCTTAGCTCGAACCAAACCACCATTGTGGTTAATTGCTCTCTGGATTATGGTTAACTGCCTGGGTTTGGCAACTCATTACTTTTTTGCCCTCACCTTAGTTGCCGAAGTCATGGTCTTGTTTACTTATTGGCTGCGGTGCTGGCACAGAAGTTTAGCGGTTTATTGGTTGAGAATTTATCTTGCTATTGCTGGGACGATTAGCGGTAGCCTGGTTTGGGTTGTTAACTGGCAGGGTATTACTGATAATCAACTGACAAGTTGGGTATTTGCAGGCAATCCTCTAGCAGAGTTTTTCGATCCCCTCCTCAGATTATTGGTTTGGTGGATTACGATGTTTGGTCTTTTGCCCGTAGAAGGAGTTGCTTCTTGGGTTGGCATCGTTTCTGGGTTAATCGTTCTGAGTTGTTTGGGGTGGACGATTGCCCAAATATGGCAAAGATGGCAAACTAAAAATCAATCTCAGCTAAATCTTCAAGGAATAGAAGTTTTATGGCGAAGTTGGCTGAGTGCGATCGCCCTTATTTTGGCTATTACCTATATTTTTGGTGCAGACCTTACACTTTCAGCACGTTTTCAGTTTATCTATTTTCCGATCGTCCTGTTATTGGTTGCTGCCTTGCTGGGTGGGTTATGGCAGTCTCAAGGTAAACGAACTGTAGTAGTTACCCTATTCTTAGGATTTTTGGGTGCCTTGACAATAGTTAATAATTTTGCCTACCAAAAAGTAGAACGTCCTGAGTTGGTAGTATCTGAAATAGTGGCAGCACAGAATAATTTAAAGACTCCCATAATAATTGCTACTCTGCACCAAACTCACGGACAAACAGGAGAAATGATGAGTTTGGCATGGCAATTTCGGCAGTTTTTACCGCTCCAGCCTCAATTTTTTCTAGCACACACAGACCGAGACAATCCCCAGCCTACCCAATCTCTGCTTGATGCCATCTCGGAAGTCCCCCGTCCTTTTCAATTATGGCTGGTGAATTTTTTCCCATCAGAAAATTTAGCCCTACAAAGTTGTACTACTCAAGATCGGACGAATAGAAGAGCGACGGGATATGTCTATCAACTTTACACCTGTTTGTTAGGGGAGTAGGAAGTAGGGAGTAGGGAGTAGGGAGTAGGGAGTAGGAAGTAGGAAGTAGGAAGTAGGGAGTAGGGAGTAGGAAGTAGGAAGTAGGGAGTAGGGAGTAGCAAGTAGGGAGTAGCAAGTAAGAAGTAGGAAGTAGGGAGTAGGGAGTAGGGAGTAGGAAGTAGGAAGTAGGAAGTAGGGAGTAGGAAGTAGGAAGTAGGAAGTAGGGAGTAGGGAGTAGGAAGTAGGGAGTAGCAAGTAAGAAGTAGGAAGTAGGGAGTAGGGAGTAGGGAGTAGGAAGTAGGAAGTAGGAAGTAGGGAGTAGGAAGTAGGGAGTAGGGAGTTTTTTAGATAATACCAATTCCTAACAAGGTGACTGCACTTGCTGAACTGAATTCAGCGTGCCTCACCTTCAAAAGTAGCAGTCGAGATAAAAATATTCTTAGAGTCAATGAAAACGCTCAAATGTCCACCAAAGCTAAAGGCTAAAGGCTAAAGGCTTACCCTGTCCCAAGTCTCTCGTTATTTTCGAGAATTGGTATAAGGTTTTAAGTACTTCGTGAATGCATATTTTATTTAAAGTAATTGTCAGGACTTGATGTTAGAGTGCGATCGTTAACATCTTGGCTAACTAATTCTGCAATTGTGTGAAGATTTAATGATAAGCATTTCTTTTCATAGTAAAAATGTTATCTTATATATCCAACCTATATACAGTATTTTAGAAAATAAAAAGTTTACCATGAACAACAAACGTCAAGAAATCTTAACAAACGCCCGCAACAGCCATCGTGAAAGTATGCGCAGAAGCTTGAGCGTCCGTCTAGAAGCTGCTAGAGCCAACCAAGATGAGAAACTAATCAAACAGCTAGAAGCGGAAGCCAAATATCTACATCTTTAAAATGGCGGTTTAATTTGGAAGATCAAAAATCTTTACAAGATCCTAATTAGGGGTATAGCAGTGCTATACCCCTAAAATTTTAATGAGCTAACAATGATTGTTCTTTGCTATCATAGGTAAGCCATGCTGGGAGAGGTGGCAGAGTGGTCGAATGCGCTCGACTTGAAATCGAGTGTACTGAGAAGTACCGTGGGTTCGAATCCCACCCTCTCCGTGTTTTTAGAGTTTGTTTTCAGGGTTAATGTCCCCCAAATGTACCCCAAGTGTACGCCGAGTGGATTGGCTGTTAAATATTCATTTCTGAGGGATTTGGTTATGGTTTGGCGACAAATCAAACATCCTAAAGAGTAATCATACTAAATCCTGTTCATATACAGTCACACCAGTAGGGTGGGCAATGCACTAAAGTACTAGCCCTCAAGGACTCCTAAAGGATATATGTTTCCCTAAAGGGTTAAAGGGTACACTTCCATTAACGGTATCCCGTAGGGACACCTTCGGATATAGCTTCGCGTCGCCCACGCTACGGGGATCTTTTTACTTTACCTTACCCAGATAGGGAAATGGGGGATTAGAAAAGTAGGAAGATTTTGATTTAGAGATTTTTCACTTATTTTAAACGGGAGTGAGAGTTGTATCGGTGAAGATGAATTGTTCGACCTCAAAGAAGGTCATAGTTATACCGTCGTTAGTAATCTCGGTAGAGCCAGGTTCAGAGCCTGCACCAAAGCTGATTTCGGTGGATTCAAAACCGAATATAGCAGTATCAAAACCTTCACCGCCGAAGACAGTTTGTTCGCCAAAACCGTTAATGGTGTCCTTACCCATTCCTAGGTCGATTTCACCACCACCACCAAAACCAGAGAATTCATCTGGACCAATACCAATAACTGAGTCGTTGCCACTGCCAGTATTAAATTCATTTTCTCCACTATTTTCGATGCCGAATTCTCCACCAATACCAGTAATTGAGTCGTTGCCAGCTCCCGTATTAAATGTTCCATCGTTGTCAATGCCTTCTTGTTCGTCGCCACTGCCAATACCAGTAATAGTGTCGTCGCCATCTCCCGTATTAAATGTTGCATCGTTGTCGATGCCGTCTTGTTCTATGCCAGTAGCGGTGATAGTATCGTTGCCTTTACCTGTATTAAATGTTCCATCTCCATCAACATCAATGCCGTCACTATCTATACCAGTAGCAGTTATGGTGTCGTTGCCACTGCCAGTATTAAATGCTCCATCATCGTTGATGTCGATACCGTCTTCTCCTCCAGTAGTAGTGATAGTGTCGTTGCCAGCTCCCGTGTTAAATATGCCATTTCCGACAAGATAAATGCCTTCATCTCCGCCAGTAGCGGTGATAGAGTCGTCACCTTTGCCAGTATCAATTGTACCTTCGTTGGTAATACCGTCGTCGTCTTCATCCAAATCTTCTCCGCCAGTAGCGATGATAGTGTCGTTGCCTTTGCCAGTGACAATGGTAGCTCCATCGCTGTTGAAGATGCCGTCGTCTTCACCGCTTACGATGATAGTGTCGTTGTCGAACACAGGGCTACCAAAAAGGGAACTGGTATCAATAGAGCCATTATTCTCCAGACCGATATCTCCTCCAGATCCTAGGAGAGTATCGTTGCCCAGTAAGGTATCAACATCGCCATTGTTGACAAGACCGTCGCTCGAATCTTGAGCTAAATCAGAACCAGGAGTAAAATTGAAGGTAGTTAAGTCAGTTGCCATGATATTGTAATCGGTTAAATGATTTAAGTGAATATAGAAGCCATAAACTTCAAGAGGAAGTTAGAAGTAATACACTGTCGAGCGAGCGAATTTACTTAAGTGACTTAGCTATGGCTCGCTATATAACTGTGGTTAACTCAAACTGCCTTATTTCATCTAAATACAGATGTTTAACTTTGTCTGCTGAATAAATCTACACTTGGAATTAAAACTAGCGAAGTTGTTGTGACGAGCAATCCAAATTATTTTGCCTAGTACCATATATAGCAATACGTGCTTTAGTTAGGACAATTTTAAAATTATTACTCCCCAGCTC
>JADEXJ010000088.1 GCA_015207195.1 Pleurocapsales cyanobacterium LEGE 10410 | reverse complement strand
GTAGAAAATTCCATTTTTTAACGCTTGCCTTTAGCAGCCCACTTGGAGCGAATGACCGAGGGGAGGTAACCGAAAGTGGGTCGGCTGCAAGGCATTGTTGGGCATCAATTTTTGGAGTTCCTGTTGTACGCAGGGTTTTCAAGCAAATACCTGTTGAATTGCTTTTCTTCTAACGTGACTGTTCCATATTGCCGAAATCCTAGTTTTAAAAGGCTGTTGGCACTTTTTCTAGTGACTGGCAGAAGGGCTGAAATTGCTTTAAGTTTCATTTCTCCAAACGCACGTTGGACAATTTCTTTGTAGAGTATGTTGCCGACTCCCCAATGATTGGGGTGCAGGACTAAGGCGAGATCGGGATATCCATCTTCAGGCTGCAAGCCACCCCAGCCTGCGAATTCATCATCAATAAAGAAAGCCCAAGGACCATATCCGTATTCTCGCCACAAAGCTTCCTTTGCGGACAGAAAAGACTCACATTCACGAACGCCGAAATTATCGTTTGATAGTGGCATGTGCCTACGTACCAATGGGTTGTTCATTAGTTCGACTAAATCCGATATTTCAACTGTGCCTAGCTGTCTAAATTCAATATCCATATTCTGGTCTTGATATCCAACTCGTAATTGGAGAGAATGATTCCACATAACTCTCCTGTAAGGTTGATTAGGTAGACGAATTCAGTATAGTCACCCTCCTAAATGCTGAGAATTATCGAGGTGCGTTCGGGCGATCGCCCTGGAGTTTGGTTTCAAAAGCGCCGAGAGGTTTCAACAGAGGATCGCTTACTGGTACTACGATTGGGGATGTGTCTGTTGGTATGCGGGTCTAGACCGAATACGCTTCACGTATGCCGCGACTGTCGGTGAGGCGTCCTTCAACCATCCAAACTGCATGGCAAAATCCAAAGTGCCACCAAATACGACGTCGGCTGCGGTAAACTGCTCGCCCATCACCCAATCGGATGTGGGGGTCATCGACTCCACCGTAGCCATGCAACGGTCCCTATCTCCCCAGCCGACTGACTGAGGGTTGAAATCGGCGATCCCAAGCTGATCGATCGAGAACATCGGTTCAAGTGTCGTCCCAGGGAAGAAAAGGTAGCGGTAGTAACGCGCCCGATCGGGGGAACTCACCGCCGGGGCAAAACCCTTGTCAGGGTACTTGTCAGCCAAGTACGCACAGATCGCTGCAGTCTCAGTCACGATCCTGCCATCGTCCTCAAGAGCTGGAACCTTTCCCATTGGGTTGATTGCGCGATATTTCGGCGAGTTATTCTCGCCCGCGAAAAAATCGATGATGATCTTCTCATGGGGAGCTTCAAGCTCTGTGAGCATCCAGTCGGTCGTAGCGCCTCTACTCATCGGGTGGAAGTAGTGCTTCATTGCAGGTGTCTCCTTGTGAATATTCGAGTGTTTGACTTGTGCGCCTAGAGCGGGGAATTTGCGAACGGCAGCAATGGGTCGAAAGCGGTCCTTCCCCCTGAGGCTTAGCATACGTTTCCGATGCCGTTTAATGTCCAGCATCAGCGGCCTAGCGTCAGCCAGATCCGCTGCATACGTTTGTTAGGCATTTTTTGAAATAATTTCATGGCCGTATGAGTTGTCAATCGAGCACAACCAAGTTCCATTTGAATCTTTGTTAAATACATAGGTTGCTTTGCGTTCAACTTCCGGCAGATTGGGAGCAGAAATCAGTGTATTGGCTAAAGCTAAGGCGGTATCACCTGATTCAAGTATTTCCATGCCATTCTGCCTCACCTGCAACCCGTTCTTGAAATATATTGCGATAGATTCAAAGGCTTTTCGTATTGCCTCTCGACCTTGCGCGATTCTCCCTGGTTCGATGACCAAGATTGCGTCCTTTGTGTATATTTGCAAGAGCGTATCGAAATCCTCTGCAACGATTGCCTTATCTGCTCTTTCTATCTGAATTTCTATAGGATGTTGATTCATGTGCTAAAAGCTCCAAATGCATAACTCTTATTAGAGGGACAGTATCTACCTAAGATCCTGCCTGAGGTAAATAGGTGGAATTACGTCTACCTAATACCCCGAGATGGGTGATTAATTAGACGCATTCAGTATAATCACTCTCCCAACTGATGAGGATTATCGGGGTGCGTTTGGGCGATCGCCTGCTCCGATCCCGATTGGCGTTAACAACTCCAAAATACAAACGGATGTGGGGAGCCGTTGTCCCCAGATGTGGGGATTGGATGTAGGGATTTATGGAGGGGGTTTGTGAGGATGAACTCCTAAATCAGCTCTAGCTCTATAGCTCGTTTCACAGCGGCTCGACGATTGGTAACATTTAGTTTGCTATAAATATGCTTGGTATGGGTACGCACGGTACTCAAGGCCACGACAAGTTCGCGAGCAATTTCGGGACCAGTTAGTTCGGTGTTGAGCAATCGGAGCACATCCAGCTCCCGTTGGCTGAGAGGTTCGATTAAGGGTTGGGGAGAGGGGTTGGGGAGAGCGGATAGTCTGGGTTTCTGCCCCCAGGTTTCTAACGCGGTCAATAGTCGCTGGGTGTAGGCGGATGTGATGCTGCACGTCATGGCCTCCCGCAGCAGTCGCACCATCGGGGTTCCAGCTTCTGCAAAGATCCGAACATAGCCTTCTGGTTCGGCCAGGATTAAGGCACGTTTTAGGGGCGCGATCGCCCCTGCGAAATCACCCTGCGCTTCGTAGGCCAGCGCTTGGACTACCAAAATTTCGATGGTACTGCCGATTCTCTCGTCCGCTTCTGCAGTTTCCAAGAGTCGGGCGAGTAGATCGATACTCTGTTGAATTCTCTCTTCTAGGTAGGGTCTCTCAGAGGAAGGACTTTGCACCTCAAGCTTGTATTGACAAATCAGTATTCTAGCTAGCGTAATGTGTTCGTACTCGCGCAGATAGCTCAGTTCATCCTCTACAGACAGGCCCCGTTCGCGTACCCAGCTAAGTGCTTCTGCCAGCCTACCTTGTTTAACCCAAGTTTGCGCCTTCAGCGCGACAATCGGACGCACATTTGGAATGGGCGTATTGTAGTACAGTCGCTCCGCCTCACATAGCTGATGAAGCGCAGCCTCCAGGTTGCCTTGAGCTGTCTCCAGTCGTGCCCACATAACGCCCCAAAGATATTCCGAAACTGGCAAAGAAATCTGCTGACGCAGTTCCTCCCCTCGTAAAAGCAGCTGACTGGCAGCTTCTAAATCGCCCTGCTCGTAGCGCAACTCGCTCAAGGTAAGATATAGCTCTGCTGCGCCAGATAGTACGGCCTCGCTCTGCTGCGTCGCTATTTCTAGAGCCTGCTCACAGAGCCTAATCGTCTGACGAAAACGACCCCGCGCGATGCCCATATTTGCCAGAAGCAAGGTACCGCCAACTGTCGTCTGGGTGCCGCCCATCTGCTTAAACGTGTCTAGCCCCTCAGCAAAAGAACGGTACGCAGCTTCAAGCTTGCCGCTACTCCAGTAGGCCAGTCCGAGAAGCGCTGCGGTTGCTCCTCGCTCGTACTCTTCATCTGCTGGGAGCAAATCGAGGGCCTGCTGGGCATAGGTTACGGTGCTGGCCACGTCACCAATCGATTGAGACCAATAGGCACGGGTATTCGCAATCGTTGCCGGTAAAGCCCTAAACTGTTTTTCGTCCACTACGATCCGCTCAGTGGTAGAGGATGCAAGCAATTTATCTGAGGCAGTTATTTTTCCCCCTTCGCCTAACCACCGTTCTGCATCTTGCAGACGGGCTTCTACCGCATCTAGCTGGCCACCATTCAGTAGCACCAGCGCGTAGGCAACGCTGAGAACAGGCCGATTGCGAAGAATTGCATCAGGGATCGCCTCGATCCAGCCCAGCACCGTAGGTTCCTGCTGACGCCGACGCATGGTAGGCCACACCTGCTCGACTAGACCTGCCGCTCGCTCAAAATCCTGGGCAGCTAGGGCATGACGAATCGCATCAGAGAAGAGACCATTCTGCTCGTACCATCTACTTGCCTGTCCGTGTAGGCTGGGTAAGCGTTCTGGCCACTCCATCAGGGCATGAGCCTGAAGGACATCGGCAAACAGGTGATGGTAACGGTACCATTGGCGCTTGTTATCTAATGGAATGATAAACAGGTTGCCGCGCTCCAGCGTTTCTAACATTCCCTGGCCACCGTTTTGGTCGGTGACGGCATCACACAGAGAACCGCTCAAGTGCTCTAAAATAGCAGTTTGCAACAAAAAGCGACGAACGCTATTCGGTTGCCGCTCCAAGACTTCTTCCAACAGATAGTCCACGATGTAGCGATCGTCTCCCGAAAAAGCCGCCACAAAATCAGGGATATCCTCGCGCCCCTGTAGGGATAGCGCCGCGAGTTGCAGCCCTGCAATCCAGCCCTCGGTTCGCTGCTCCAAGGCGGCCACTTCTCCTGCCGAAATCTCTAATCCCATCACCTGGCTCAGAAAAGCGGCCGCTTCCTCCGGGGTGAACTGCAGGTCGCTCACCCTGAGCTCGGTCAATTCTCCATGAGACCTCATACGGGCTAGAGATAAAGGCGGGTCGGCACGGCTGGCGACGATCAGATGCACTTGGGGCGGTAAATGGCTGAGCAAAAAGCCGATCCCGTCATGAATTGCCTGTGTCTCGATTACATGGTAATCATCGAGGATCACAGCACAATCCTCTTTAACTGCAGTAAGCTCGTTGAGCAACGTCATCAAGACCGACTCAATTGGGGGTGGCTGGGGCGATCGCAGTAACGAGAGCGATCGCTCACCTAGTTTGGGTTGAATTTTATTTAGAGCGGCGAACAGGTAGGCCCAGTAAACAGCAGGATCGTTGTCACTTCGATCTAAGGAGACCCAGGCAACGGGCCTCGTCGGCATGGTCGCTACCCATTCTGCTAGCAGCGTCGTTTTGCCAAAACCTGCCGGGGCTGAGACCAGCGTTAATTTGCGCTTCGGGTGGATACGATTGACTAGCCTCGGGCGCGAGACCAGATCGGCAGACCATTTGGGGAGGTAGAGCTTGGTCTCCAGGAGAGGTAGATTTGAAGTAATAGGTCTCGCCGAAACAGTCATAGATACGTTCTCACACGCTAAGAGGCCTCTCACAAAATGGGGTGATATCTACTAATGGTTTCATTTAGACTCTCCAAAGTAATGAGGTAGTGGCAAAATCTGTAGTCAGTGATGTAAAAAACTTTTTTGGAAAACTATACCATGTAGGTGTAACAGCAAAAAGTTTTCTGGATTTCATTCTCTAAAAAACTTTTTAAACATTAGTCTCAAGCGTTACTCCTCAGCAAAGCGCGATCGTAAACAGTATCGCCGTCAATAGTGCTGCGATTGTGCGAACGTGGTTCCAAAAGGTCCAATCAATCAAGTATCTGACCCATAGAGTTGTGCCTTCAGGACTATCTGGACTGACAATTGCTAGGGCATCATTGAGAGATATATTTCCCACAATAGTTACGCTAATAGTACCAATTAGATAGAGCAAACTAGCAGCGAGTAAATATGCAGCAATTGAAGACTGCATGACAAAAGTTGATAAGGCCAAGAAGATTCCCTCACTCACAGCTAAGAAATAATTGAACAATCGAAGTTTGGTTCTAGCTATACTTAAGGATAAATATAGCTAGAACCAATTTAGCTCTTGCTCAAATTTAAATTTAGTGAAACGCCCGACAAGCAATTAACAATCGAGATCGTATAGCATCGCCTTTCATGCCCTGCTGACAGGCTACCTGTAGCTCGAATAAAAGAACTACGGTCTGAGATAAACTCTTTAGAGAACATTTGGCTACTTCTTGGCGTAGATAGTAGATTCGATTAACGTTTCCAACATTAGCTAGCCTGGCAATTTCAGCATTGCTTCTGATGCCTTTAATTATTGCCAGTTTAGTCCACAACCAAGTTCTAAACTGAGTAATTAAAGTAGCAATAATCTTTAAGGGAGGTTCTCCTTTGGCTAAAAGTTCGTTTGTAAGTCCTGCTACTAATAAAGCCCGACCCGATTTAATTGCATCAGCCAACTGTAAGCTAGTTTGCGTATTGACTGGCACTAACTGAGTTACCTGAGACATATTTAGTTTATGACCGTCAGCATAAACGGCTAGCTTTTCTAACTCTTTTTCCCTGTGTTCTGAATTGGTGCCAATAGCATCAGCTAAATATCGAGAAGCATCTTTGGTCAGTCTCAAGCCCATCTCTCTGGCTTCTGTTTCTACGGCCTTTACTAATAAATCCGATCGCCAGGGAGGAATCTGTTGGTATTCGGTTATTTTTCCTAAATCGAGTAGAAACTTAGAAACCTTAAGCCGTCTGTCTATCGAACTAGCGGTAAATATCAAACAGGTAGATTCTGGTAGTTTAGTAATGGGTTGTAGCAGCGACAAACCAGGTTCGCCAAATTCTCTAAAGTTACAGTTTTCGATAACCACCACTTTTTGATAGTTGCTAAAACTTACGCTGAGTGCATCAATGATTGCTTCTGACAAGCGATCGCTACTGTAACGCTGGTAATTGAGTGCTTGTAGGTGTTGCGGAATTTGTTGTTTGTACTTATTTATTTCTTTTTCGATATGATGGCGATCGTCTCCTACTAATATGTGTATCATTGTTTCTCCTCAATAATAATTTTGATAGGCTGCTGGTGTTTCAGCGACTGGCTAATGATGCGAGAGAGGTGTGTAGTATGGTTTTGAAACTTAACTACGTATTTTGGTTCTACGGCTAGTACGGCAAAGTTCAATTCTCTGTCAAACCCAATTAAGTTAGCATGAGACAGCATTTTTTGATTTGACGACTTAGTACTTTTAACGATTCTTGCCCACAATTCACCAAGGCTTTCGCCTTGGAAGGCAGAAGTTTTAAGGCAGATGGCAGAAGGTTTAGACCTTCCTTTTCCCTCCATACGGGCAAGCCTATTGGCATTTGCGGGTTTCAAGCTCGTTCCAACATGAGATGTCCGTTCTATTTGACGGTTTTTAGTAGCTGGGGAGTCTAAATCCCTACGCAACCGATCTTTCTGCCCTCTGCCCTCTGCCTTCTGCCTTCGTTCGGCATTCATCATGTTCAACAGGCAGGTTTCCAGCCAAACTGCATTGTTAATACTGAATCGAAGCTGTTGCTCTCTTTTTTGAAGCTGTTCGAGATTGCGCTCGATGCTATGCCGATCTATTTTGTTAGCTAACTGACGAAGCTTATGGTATTCGAGATTGCTTGAGAGTAAGGATCTACAGTCTTCTGAAGTTGCCTTAAGCAACAGTAGATCTCGATGAGCGTTGAGTAAATCTTTAAGAATTGATTCGGGCGATTTTCCTGTTTGAATCAAGTTTCTAGCTATTACAAGTACGTTAAGCACATCTTCTTTAAAGAGGTTGACCATTAACTTCCAGAGTTCTTGAGGACTGATTCCGCCAACAGCTTCAACTACGACATCTAGAGTAATTTGTTGCTGTAGTACCTGTAATTGAGACAATAGCTGTAGAGAATCTCGAAGACTACCCAAACTAGATTTAGCAATAGCGTCTATCGCTTCAGGAGTAATATTGATTTTTTCGGTTGTGGCTATGCGATCGAGGTGTTCTACTACTGTGGTTTGGGAAAGAGACTTAAAATTAAATAGCTGACAGCGAGAGGCGATCGTGGGCAGCACCTTATGTAGTTCGGTAGTACATAGAACAAATACGGTTCTAGCAGGTGGCTCTTCGATCAGCTTGAGCAGAGCATTTTGGGCAGCAGAGGTTAAGCAATGGCATTCGTCGATGATAAAGATTTTATAGCGAACTTGAGAAGGAGCGAGATGGCTTAATTCGACGAGTTCTCTAGCGTGGTCTACCCCATTATGAGATGCAGCATCAATTTCAGTTACATCAATGGAGCTGCTGCGTTCGATGCTCTTACAAGAACTACATTTACCACAGGGTTTAACCGTAGGCTGTTCCACTGCCAGACAATTAAGGGATTTTGCCAAGATGCGGGCGGTAGAGGTTTTACCCGTTCCTCTTTGTCCTGCAAATAAGTAAGCAGGAGCGATTTTATTTGCTGTCAGAGCATTATTGAGAGTTGTAGTGATAAACTCTTGTCCGATTAAATCTTCAATCTGTTGCGGTCTGTATTTAAGAGGTAAAGATTTCATTTCTAAATTGAAGTGAAGCTATATTCCCGACTTACTCCCGTTAGGGACATTACTTTTTTGATTCAGTAACTTAATCTATAATTCAAATTGTTCAGAGACAATACGTCAAAATGCCGTACAATATAAATAATCGACATCTATAAGATTGCAAATGGCTAAATCGACAAGTAATACTTCGGCTAGATTAGAAGCCCGTGTTGCGCCAGAAGTAAAAGCGTTGTGGCAACAGGCAGCAGAATTAGAAGGACGAACTCTTACTGATTTTGTAATTGCCAGCGTACAAAAAGCAGCATTAGACGTTATCGATCGACATCAAACACTAAAGCTCAACCGAGAGGACAGTGAAGCTTTTGTCGCAGCTTTACTAGAATCGCCTCCACCTAATGAAGCTTTAAAAACAGCAGCCTCAAACTATATGGGTCGCGGTATTCTTGAGGACAAACGGAAAATACAGAGTTAATGGCATTGAAGATAGAACCCTTTAATAGCAAGCAGCATGATAGATCGACTTTTGAGTGTGGTGTAGAAAGTCTAGATCGCTATTTACGGAAGACAGCGAATCAAGATCTGAAAAAGAAGATTGCCACAGTGTTTGTTTTAGTCGATTCTCCAAATGACAATATAATTGCCTACTACACACTTTCATCCTATACCGTTGAGATAACCGAACTAGATAATTCTCTGGTTAAACGATTACCAAGATATCCGCTTTTACCTGCTACTTTACTAGGTCGCCTGGCAGTAGATAGAAACTATCGCGGTCAGCGACTGGGAGAACTTATGTTAGTCGATGCTTTGAGAAAATCTTTGGTAGCGACGGAAAAAGTAGCCTCTATAGCAGTTATCGCCGAGGCTATCGATGAAAAAGCAGTCTCATTTTATCGTAAATATGGTTTTCGCTCTTTTACTGGCAACACAATGAAACTCTATATGACCATGCAGTCGATTAAAGAACTGTGTCAGAGCGAAGGTTTACTCGATTAGCAAGGGCGCGATGATATGTTCTACTCGAACGGGGACAGTTGATGACTCATACGTGCCATATCCTTCAATCAGACAGGGACTTTGTTTGTCTAGTATTTTTAGGCAAACATCATTAGATTCAATAGTACTAACGATATCGGTTAGATTTTTAATATTGAAGCGAATTTCTGTTGCCTCTCCTGACATGATAATAGGCAGATTTTCATAACCCTTACCGATGTTACTGCGCTGCACTTGAAGAATAGCGCGGTCACCTGATAGTGAGATATGTAATATTTTGTTCTTAGTTTCGCTGAGTACTGCTAATCTCTGTAAGCTTTGAAGCAGAGAAAGCCGATTAAATACGGCTACCTTGTCGTTCTTTTCCACTAGCTTCTGTAGTTCCGAGAGGTCGGGATAATCACCCTGCATCACTCTAGCTATAAGGCGTTTATCGTCCCAAGCAAACATTACCGCAGCACTTTTCTCTGGAGATTTTTCCGAGGATTCTAATTCATCGTAGTAAATTCTAATCTGTTGGTCAGATGAAGTAGCTGCTAAACTGTTTCTAAGTTCTTTTAGCACCTTGGCAGGTAGAGTAAAACTGGTAGGGGTGGCTAATTTTACCTTGTTTGCGGGTTGAAGAGATGTGCTAAAAGTTAGTCTGCTGCTATCAGTTGAAATTGTGTCGATCTTGACTAATTTCTCCGAATCTACAGTCAAATTAAACCGAACGCCAGTCAGGATTTTATTATCTTGTTTGGTAGCAACGCTAATTAAGGCACTGGATATCTGCTTGAGCAGTATATTGGCAGGAACAGTTAGCAATCTACTGGTGACTTTAGGCAGTGCTGGAAACTCATCACTGACATTAGCCGACAACTCAAATTGAGCATCTTCGTCATCTGGACTTAGGATTAGTTGGCAACTTTCACCTTGCCATTCGGAGTCTGTATCTTTAGCTGCCTCTGTAAGCGATGCTGTTAGCTTAATTCGACCTTGAGGAAATTTCTTAACCAGCTTGTCAAAAACCTCAAAAGAAACTGTCAATTGACCAGCCTGACTGACCTTAGCTTTAATTTTGGTGTTTGCGCCAAACTCAAGACTATTGGTAGTCAGGTCTAAAGTATTTTTCTCGGCATTGGTGATTAGAGATACGTGGTTGAGGAGAGGGTGATGGGGGTTTTGCGGGATGGCTCTTTTAACGTAGGTGAGTGCAGTTTCTAATTCTGTGCGATCGCAATATAACTCGAACTCGGTTCTTTTAGACTTGCTATTTTCCGATTTAACTGTTTTTGTCTTAGTAGCTTTGGTAGTGGAAGCTGTAGTCTTTTTTCTAGAACTGGTTCTAGGTTTTTTCTCTTTGGTAACAGTAGTGTTGGTCATAATAATTATTTGAAAGTTACTGTAAATATGGCGATAGCCAGGTTCGAGAGCAGGGGTTTCATGAATCGATCGGAACTACGTAAACAATAATTTATGCTGCATTCTGGAACTGCCTACATACCAAAGACGATGATACTCTTTCAGTTTTTTCCGCTCTGATTCATCACCCACGTATAATCGTTTAAGCAAATCTTTACTATCGATCGCGCCTTCAGAGAACGTACTACCTTGAGAATTATGTACGGTAAGCGCGTAGCAGTTATCTACTTCGGCAAAGATTTTATCTCTAAACTGGTAGTATCTATGCCAGAAAAACGGTTTTTTCTTAGCAAGATTTAGCTTATCTTCTAGATCGTTTTGAAATCTTTTTTGTTCCGACTCGTGGAGGACATATATTTGCTTAATAGATTTATCGTCACTAACTTTGATGCGGTAAGCTTTATAGTTAAAATACTTGGTTTCTACTGCGTCGAGAACGGTAAACTCAGTGGAGGTAGAAATAACAATTGTTTTACCTTCGGGGTTAAAGATGGCTTTTTTAGCAATTAACCTTTCACCAACAACGTATCTTGGGCTATTTTGCCCGTATATCTCTTGACGAATAATTCGGTTATAGTAGTTGACTTGTTTATTGGTATAGCAAAGAATTCTAAAGCAGTTAGGATTGCGATCGAAGTTAGCTTTTATTTGTTTTAAGGCATAAGTAACTAAGGTATTTCTATTGACTTTGAACGCACCACTTACCTTATCTGCATCAAAACGAGATTTTGGGCGAAATATTTGAGATTTAGATTTGATTGCCGTTCTTGTGGCAGTAACGAAGTCGAGAAGCGGACTATCTCCTGTTTGTCTGACTACCTCTTTCATTACTATCTTTTGCTGAACTTTGAAAGTAGGAGACAATCCCTCGCCAACGGGATAGAGTTGAGCGGAATCGCCCATGAGGATTAACTTTCGATTGGATAGTAATAAGTTGCGATCGAGAAATTGGTCGGTAATCGAATCCCAGAGTTCTTTGCCTACCATAGAACATTCATCGAGAAAAACCAGATCGTACAGGTATAGTTTGCTAGGGCTTGTTTGTTCCAAACTGCGTTTACCTCGTTTGTCTACTACAGATAAACCCATCAACTGATGAATGGTAAAACAGTCTACGGAAAGACCGTGTTTGATAGCTATACTTCTAACTACTTCTACTGCCTTATTAGTTGGGGCGGTAATGGCAACTCTTTTACCCAAGCGGACTAACTCTTTAATAACAGCAAAAACAATAGTAGATTTGCCCGTTCCCGCATAGCCAGCCAAGAGGAAAAAATGCTCTGAAGAATGAACAAACTGCCAGAGTTTAGTTAATGCTTTCTGTTGACTTTGAGTTAGTTCCAGTTCAAAAGATGAAATTATGTGTTGTAACTTGTCCTGTAATTTATCTTCTAGAGTGTTTGGATCTAAATTATTATCTATAGTTGTAGCAATTGGCTGTGTTTCAATTAAATTTGCATCATACATACGCTTTTATTGTCAATCAAAAATAAGTTTCAACTGACAAGCGTTAGCTAGATGAAGATCGATTTAATTTTTCGCTCGTTATTTAGGAGGCATCTTGTCTAAATTCAACTGACTAACCATCTCCAAACTTTGCAAGCGTTTTTTCATACTTTTACAGCGAAACTGTTCGACTCGATACTCCCATTTAGTTTCCAATTGAGAATCAGATTTAGTGACGCGATAGTCTTTCAGATTACTTAACCTGCCCACAATCCTTTTAATCGTTCTAAGCCATGCCTTAGCTAATTTCTTCGTTCTAAACCCAATATAGGCATTTAGATAAGAGCAGTCCCAACTAACTTCGTAAGATACATTGTCAGACAGATGAATAAAGCTGACCGCAGAGATCGCAAGTGCTTTCATCTCTAAAATAGACAGACACGACTGCTTTGCGTTATTCCACTGAAGAGAGAAACTTTGCTGACGATAATCAATATCGGTAATTTGACCAAAAAGCGATGCAGCGTGGTTATCCGAAGGTGTCCCTAAAGGGATACACTTCGATATATCCTTTAGGGCTTGGGGGTTTCCCCGCAGCGCGTAGCGCAAATCGTCGTAGGACGACTGGGACGCATTCGCGTCCGCAGCGACTGCATTTCTGAGCGATCGCTCTTCTGCGTGCCAAAGCATTTTTGTAGCGACTTTGAGTCCAAACAAACCTATCTTTCGAGCTTGTTCCTTTAAGTACTGCTCGAATGCTACCGACCATGCCAAGTCTAGATCGCTGGAGACACAAGGCTGTTGAAGACTCTGTGAATATTGATGCTTGACTCTCTGCTCGATGGCAGGAGTCAAACCATTCAGCAAAATTGAGTTAAAATTTAATGCCAGCCAAAGTTCTGCTTTGAGTTGAAGCTCTTGTAGACTCAAAGGTAATTCTTCAACAGGTATGACAGCTATTTCTGGCAACTCAATTTTATGCGCGAATATTTTACCTGGAAAACCATTTAGCTCGAACTGATAGGTTTCTTCCGTCGTTACATTTTCGATTATCAAAGAGCAATCGCTAACCTCTTTAACTAAGAGCTTTTCTTGAGGCTCGAATTTCACCTGTTCTCCATCAGTCAAAAGAACCGTAGTAGCAGGAGGCATGGTAATAATAGTTTTTAACGGTAATAACTGTTCGACCACCTCGATCTTTAATACTCTTAGTTCATCTTCTGTGTAGGTGAATGGCTCATTTTTGTCCCAGTTAATAGTGACTGGTCGATAACTCTCAGGGTCGATGTCTGTAACTACGCCGTAACTGTCCCTTTGCCTGGCGATCGCATTAATATAAAAACCAGCCACCGATTCTGTCTTGGTAATAATTGGATAAATAACTTTTTCTACTATTTTCATCGCTAATAAAAAAGCCACTTTCTACCAGTTGATGGTAAAAAATGGCAAAACCCATGTTTAGATTTTCAGATGAGTAAAGTAACTCATCAAGGTTAATAAAGCGTTAGCTTATCGGTAAAAAAAAAGGTTTAAGTATTTATTTTGAGCTAGCTGGTTGTTTGACGTTAAGCTTTGCTGGCTAACAGTTAAGTCTGACCACTATCGACCAAATTCATCTCAGAAATTCTTTGTAACTTAAGTTTTACTTTCATCAGATCGTGCCAAGTTAACCACTTGGGTCTATCTTTTTGAAGAGAAGGATTACGCAGTAAATATGCAGGGTGAAATAGAGGCATAACAGGAGTACCTTCCCAATCAAGCCATTTACCCCGAAGAGAAGTAATACTTTCCTTTTTACCTGTTAATCCAGCTACGGCAATCGCTCCCGCACAAATGATTATTTTCGGCTTAACCAGTCTGAGTTCGTCGATTAAATAGGGTTTACAGGCTTTAATTTCTTCGGCAGATGGTTTGCGATTGTTTGGCGGTCGGCAACGAACCGTGTTGGTAAAGTAGACGTTAGAATCGAGCCTTACAGCTTCTAGCATTTTAATTAAAAACTTGCCCGAATCTCCGACAAACGGCTGACCTAATTTATCTTCTTGTTTTCCTGGTGCTTCGCCGATAATCGCGATATCTGGTTGAGTTTCACCCCTTCCTATCACTACCTGATAACGTTTTTGGCTAATAGAACAGCGATCGCAACTGGAACACGCTTGGTTGAGTTTTTCTAAAGAAGAGTAAAAAGTTAGTTTCTGAATAATATCATCTGACTGTAGCTTAAATAACTGAGTTTGTTCAACCATGTAAGAACTATTGAAATTATAAATTTATAGCTTTTTTTTGTTCGCTATAAAATCGTTAGGTTCTTAACAAACTTATTTGGTTTTCTGGAATTCAATAGGCACTAAATAGAGCTTTATTTCAACTACAAGCAACTGTACTAACTTGAATGTTTACATTTAGCTGTTTACATAAAATATTGAAGATAGCCGTTAAATTGTTCATTGTGGGATTGCCACTAGCCGACAACATTCTATGCAGGCTCTTACTTGGCAATGAGGTTTGAGTGGCAAGATTTTCAAAGCCGATAGTAGCATTAACTAAATCTCTTAAAACTACTCTTGCAGTTTCTGGTTCGCCATTAAGAAAGAGGGTTGCTGCTTCATCTAGTAATGCCTTAGCAAATTCAGGATCTCTTTTAATTCGCGCATTAACTGTTTCATTAAAATCTCTGGTTATAGTCATAGATAATTATTTTCCTTTCTGTTTAGATTCTTTTTTTCGTCTTTTGTATTCTTGATATAGTTTTTTAGCTTGTTTTATATCAGCCTGTTGTCTCTTTTTAGTTCCACCTCCGAATAAAACAATTAACTGCTTACCTTCTAATGCAAGATATATCCGATAACCAGGACCCCAATTAATTTTGTACTCACCTATGCCACCGAACCATTTAATGTTTGAAGTGTTGCCCAATTCTAAACGGGATATGGCAACTGTTACTTTAACAGCAGCTTGAGAATTAAGGCTATCAAACCAATTTTGAAACGGATTAAAGCCATTTTCTTGTATGTATTCTTGAATTTTCATACACGAACTATAGTAACACATATGTTACTATACAAAGTCTAATCAATAGCAAAAGTGTCATTAGCAATAATCGATACTTCAGTCCCAACTTCCAAGACAGCAATATTGGGTAGCTTTTCAAGCTCTACTTCCTGGCGTAAAGAGCGATCGCTTATCCTGTCAGCCAAAGGGTTGAAGAACCCGTCGAGTACGGCAGACCAAACTTCTCGGTTATTGTTGTTGACAGTAGTGGAGACGCTTGAGCCAAAGCCACCTGTGACTACAGAAGAAGTAGTATTGGGTTGGGTAAAAACTTCTCCTACTTTACCTAAGCCAGATAGGGAACTAACCAGTAGGTCGGTTTTGGCATAGTCGCCACCGCGGTCGAAGTGTCCCTTGGCAATCAAAGGTTGCTGCTGTTTGCCAAGAATAGTTAGTTTTTGGGGAGGGAGCGATCGCTGTTGAATTCTACCCTGCTTGTCGGTATAAACAATGGCTACAGCACTGGCATTAACCAATCTATTACCAGGATTCACCGAACTACTTTCAGCTACTACTACCGAACCTTTTTCAAGAGCTACTTTGCCGTTGCTAGCGAGCAAATCTTCAGTAAGTACTAGTGCAAAACGTTTATTCGGCTGCTGGGAACTACTTACGGATTCATCCCAAAGTAGGGGGATAGAAACTTCGGCAGAAACAGTAGTACCATAGGCGATTTGATGGTTATTTCTAGCATTTGTTTCTATGCGCTGGCGATTGAGTATATTCAAACTGCCTGGAGAGGACAAGTTAGAAGCATTAGCAGTTATAGATGTAGGTTTAGAAGCAACATTATTTACAAAGGTCGCTTTGGTAGCAGAAGTTTGATTCTTAGCAAATTGGCTAGAAGCAAGTGGTACACCTCGACCAAAATTGGACAGTCGCGCCCATTGTTGTTGAGGGTCAACCTTGGGCTTTGGATCTACCCTTACAGGTTGAGGTCTGGGTACTGGTTGAGGGCGAGGACGGGGTGGTGCGGTACGAGCTACTCTGGGTTGCTGACGAGGCTGAGGCTGGGGTTGAGTCGGTTGCGAGATCGGAGTAGCCACGGTAGTGGGCTTTTCAGGTTCGACTACTTCTGCGGGAGTAGGTTGCTGTGTTGCTCGTTCTAGCTGGTGCTTTTGATCTCTGAGGGCTAATTTGCCTCGGTAATCTACTAGGGGCGTTGCTATTTCCTCTTGCTTTTGGGGCGATGATTCTACAACTTTAACTGGTGCATTCTTTGGTGTCATGAAATTCCAAATACCCAGTAAAAAGAGAATGCCCAAGCCAGTTGCACCGTAAATAAATAAGCTGCGGACAAACGGTTTTTCCTCGACAGGAGTATCTGAAGGAGAGTCTTCCTTAATCTGATACTGTCGGTCAATTATTAAAGGCTGTTCGGCTTCACTGTCTAGTCCAGCGAGGTCGATTTGTTCTTTTCTGGTAAATGTTTCTTTATCTTCTGTATGTATATTAGTATTAGTCATTTTAATTATGCTTCAAATTCTTCAACGTTAATAATTTCCAAGCCGTAGGCTCTAATGCTTTCAATAAGTTGCTGCAAGCTGTTGGCTTCTTCAACCACAGATTTGGCAGGAATCGCAGCTGCCTTGATAGTGATACTCTTGTTAAAGGTGACGGTTTTGGTTTCAGTATTGGTTGCCGAGTCAAACAAAATCCAGTCGGCGACGACATTAATTGCCCAAGTATTCTCGCTCAAGGGCATGGGGTCGGACACATAGCGAACTTTAGCCGATGATTTAAGTTGGTTATCTTGAGTAAACACCGATGCGGGAATAAGCTGGCTGAATTCAGGGAGAAAAGCTTTTTGCAGTCGAGTATCCATCATCTGAGCAGCAGCATAGGAGTTAGCGGGAATGGTGTTTCCATTAACTTTGACTGCCGTTTCTCCTCCCGACCAACCGAGCATCAGGGTGTACCACTTTTTAGTAAATTCAGTAATGGTTTCGGGGGTACGATAGTTACCCGATTTGACTTCAGCTAAAATAGCATCACCATTGCTCATTTGTACGGTGGTGATTCTGCTGTTGGCTAACTTACGATAGCTGCTGGCGGTACTACAGGAGGAGAATGCCAGCATAATAAATGCCACGGTTAACGATAGCTGTGCTAAAACAATTTTTTCCTTACCTGCGGGAGCGATTTGATTAGATCGAGGTCGGGTTGATTTAAACATAGAATTTAACTTTAATATTGAATATTCGATCGAATTACAAGACGAGTAATACGGCTTTACTAACTACTTCCGTACCGAAACTGATGGTTTTATCGACGCTGCTGTTAATCGACTGGTATAGAGCCGTACCACCACCTTTACTCATGGCATAAGCCAAACCAGGACCGAAGAATGCTGCCAAAACCAGAAAGGTGACATCGCTAAATAGCTGGGCGTTACTCAAAACGATGGCAGTAGCAGCCAGACCGATAATGATGGTGTAGCAAACTTGAATCGCAGCGATCGCCGCAAACCAAGTCAACCAGATAGAGATGTATCGCTGTCCCGTAGGAATGAGAGTTAGAATGACGGCTATCGGTGCTAGAAGCGAGTGTAGCAATAGGGCAATTTCGATAATCATATTGAAAGCAAGCTGTACGGCAATTAGCAGAGCATGAACCAGGGTAGTCAGAACAATTTTTTGCGGGGCTAAGATAATTTGCCCTACCGCAGCTACATTTAAGATCGCGCCTTTAATCTTGTCTTTATAGTTTTCTAAGACTGCCAGAGGACCGCTATTTTGAGCTTCGGCTTCTTCGACAATTTGGTCGATTTTGGGAACAATATCGTTCAAGCATTCAGAATATTTCGTGCCGTTGTAGCTATTACACTGATTGATGAGAGAATCAATTTGCTCTTTGGCTGCGTTAGTTAGCTGAATATCTTGAAGAGCGTTTTGGATGTTAGTCGAGGCAATTTGGGTAGTACTCATGGCTTTGACAAACTCGCGATCGATAGTTCGCAACGCACCTATACCCTGTGAAATTAAAAAGCCGTTGTTACCGATTAGCAAAGCGACGATAGTGGGCCAGACGATGAGTAAGACCAGTCCATGCCAGTCTCGTTTTTGAACTACTTCCGATCCCTGCTTTAAAGCTAAATAAATTAAGATTAATAAGGCAATATCGGCAGCAAAGCCCATAATCGCCACCCAAATAGGCGAACTAGTATTGAGAATGACCTGTTGCCAGACGTTTTCAAATCCCTGAAAGATTAATTCTCCAGTGCTAAGGGCTTCTTTGAGAACTAACAAGCTCTCGAAGTCGGCAAAAGAATCAGCAGCTAGCAAAGAATTGTAGATAAATAAGCTCATTTTTCTCTTCCTACTCTGTGGGGTTTCCAGGCAATCTAATTAGTCCCCACTGTCGGACAGTAAGGTTGGTAGTGCCAATATCCTCTCTACGTTTGGCAGCATTAATTCCCGCCAATTCTTCAGCCTGCTGTGCGTTGAGCATATTACTAATGGCGCGATCGACCTGTGCCTGTTGGTTTTGCTGCACGATAATTCCCTGTCTGGTGGCAGAAATGGCTTCTTGTTGAGAGAGATTTTGCAGGATTTGCTGGGTGACATCTCGATTCTGAGAGTCTTGTCCGAGATCGACGCTTTCGCTAACGCTCTGTTGAACCCGCACCGCAGTCTGCTTCAAATTAGTTTGTGCTTCGCGATCGAAGGTAGCCGATTCAACTGTGTCGACTAAAACTTCTCGTACCACTGCATCGGTTTCGGCTTCCGAAATAGCATAGCCATCGGGAGTACCTTCGAGGGTTTCACTTTGCTGTCTGCTGGGTAAATCCGTCTCTCCTGCTGACAAATCCCCATTGAAAATAAGATCGATTATTCTGCCAAGGTCGGGAATTTTACTGCTGACAAAATCTCCTACAGTGTCTTCCAGTCCACCTAAAAAATCGTTCAAACCACCAAAAAGATCGCCAAATATATTGTCAATTACGCTATTGACGGTATTGTCGAGTTCCTGCTCGATTCGATCTCGAACAGCGTCATTATTGCTCGGTTGGATGTTAGCATTATCAATGATTTCGCTATAGTCAGTTATTTGGGCATTGTTGGACGATTCGGTAGGTTCGACTAGCTCAAACTCTGGAGAGTCGGGTTCATTAGCAAAGGCTTTGGGTTGCTGGACTAAAGTTAATCCAATGGCGAACAATAACCAAGCATGAATAGCAAATTTGATTCTAAATGTAGCTATATTCATTAGTCTTAGGAGTGTATGTAATAATTTCTTAGTACGTGAGAAAACAAGAAGTAGGATTTTATCTATGGGTGCTGGCTGGCTTTCTAGGAATAGCAACTATTGAGTTTTCAGCGGATTCAATACCCGACATCCCAGAACCAGAACGAATGGCGTTAATGTACCGCTCGGAAAAATCTCTCAATCCCAGCATTTGCCCTCGCATATTATTCGGATAGCTTGCCATCACTTTATCCCTTGCTTTAAGCTCGTCGGGGCTATTAGCCACAGCAGCTAGGGTCATGGCAGCAGGATAATATTCTGCTTGCCAAAAGCGACTGTCTTTCTCGATCAGCCATTTGGAACAGAGTCGAGTTTTGTCTGGGAGGAATAGTTCGGTAGAGTTTTGATTAATCAGTTCGGGGTTGTAGCCGAGGTGATGGGTTAGAGATTTAGCACCGCTTGAGGTGATTCTGCCGATAAGACGATAGTTAATATTTTGCAGAATCTGATCTCTGGCACTACAGTTTTGGATCGCATCGAGGTCTTGAGAGATAAGAATAATTGAGATCCCGCTTTTGCGCCCAACGGCACACCAGTTACCAAAGCCATTGGCAAATCCCTCTTTTTTAAACAGTACCGATACCTCATCCCCCACTATCAGACTGCGGGGATAAGCAAGGGCATTACGCAGACAGGCAGCTTGAGTAGTCAGGGCGATAATGTTTTGTTCGGCTTCGCTATCTAGTCCAGAGAGGGCAAAAAACTTGATTTTGGGGTTGGGCGAAAAAGAACTGGGTCTGCCGATCGCTTTTCCTAGTGGTGATTCTAGTAATGCCGATACCTGTACCTGAATCTGATTAATAGCAGCTTGGTCGATCGCTTCAAAGCTGGAGAGATTTAGCTGTTCTTTGGTACAGAACTTGAGCCAGTCTTTAAGGACGGGTATATCCTGCCAGGCTTGCGATTTCCAACCCTTTTCTAAAGCTAGGTTGTAGCGTTCGACAATTTCGGGGTCGCTAAGGAAAATATTCAGGGTCTTAGCAGCGATCGCTTCTACCCTTTGAGCCAGCCTGGGGTCATTGACCTTACCCATAGCAATCTCGACAATGGCAGCCCGCACCGAATCGAGCCATTGATTCATCCGTTCCGATCGCTGTTCGCCGTTAAAGCGTCTTAGGTCGGGAAGTTCGACCAGATTATTAGAGTGATGGCGTAGGTCGTGATAAGCTCCTTCGTCACCCAAAAGCTCGATCGCCGTTTTGAAACTATTACCCTGACCAGAGGAAATATCCATGCCAATTACGGGAATACCCGCCCGCAGGTGGTCGAGCATAAACTGCCAAGCCAGGACGGTTTTACCAGAGCCAGAAGTACCCAAGATTAATGCCCGACTGGTTTGTTGGTGGCAGAGATCGACATAGATTGGCTTGCCACCGTTGCTAATTAGTTCTACACCCTGACGATCCAAATCCCTGGTTACAGTCAAGGGAAAGAAACGCCAGACGGTATGGTTGCTAAACACATGGCGACGATCCTCTAGGGCTGAATTATTTTGCAATAAGCGATTGATGTTAATTGGCAGGCTATCCAGCCACAGCGACCAGGCAATATTACGCTCCCGCTTGACCTTTGCCGTACCAAAACTACGACTCAGTTTGAGACAAGCTAAATCTAATTCTTTGGGATTCGAGCGATAAACAAAGAAGGTAACGGCGGTGTGAAAGGATCTCGCTCCTTTACGCAGTTGCTTTTGAGCCTCAAAGCTTTCTTCTGCCTTGATTTCCGCTCCAACATCTCTGCCCTGTCCCTTAATTACGGCGTGCTTTTGAGCCGAGCGAGACTGCTTGGCTATTTTAGCGAGGCTATCTTCAATCAGGCGATCGTTTGCCAGACTAATTTCTACTACCGCTTCGGTATCCTTGACGTAATCTTGAGAAAGAACATCAAATGACCACCGTAGCTGCTCTCTTTGAGACATAGAAGTTTTAGGTCTTTCGCTCAAAGTCAGCACCGCACATTTTTGCTGTCTTCCTGGCAACCAAACGGTATCTTGGCTGCTGCGGTGTTCGGGACAGGCGGGTTCTTCAATTCCCTCTGTCAAGACGGTTACGATATGGCGGTCGTTGTTCACTAGCTCATCCAAGACAAAACCTTGTTCTGTTTCCTTGAGAGAAAATAATTGTGGTTTTGCTGGTACTGGTGTTGTATGAGAATGGAACTTGTACCACAGCCAATGCCATAGTTCGTCACTGGATAGAGGTTGGGCAGCTAAACCCAGCTTATTGTTGAGTATGGTTTCCCAATTAACGAATCCTTGGTTAAATGCCTGGAGAAGTAATTGTTGGTAGAACCGTTCCTGGTAGACGCGAGCGTTACCCGAAAACCAGGTTAGTGCCTGTTTGAATTTAGCTGTAACCCATTTAATAGACTGGCTAGTAAGGTCATTGCTAGTCGCACCCGCATTTTCATCGTAAGTCCAGGTACAAAACAGAGTACTGTTCCAGCACTGTCTTATTCCTTCGTCGTGGAGTTCCTGGACTCGCTTTTGTTCGTTACGAGTTAAAACTGCCACAGGCAATAAATCGCATTCATCGGCGATCGCACTTAACTCTTGTTCGCGGGGAACGCTGTTACCAAATTTTTGGGTATGGATAATCAACCTTTCCCCTGGCAGGACTTCTTTTAAGCCTTCTTCTAGGGCGACAGCGTAGTTGCTCACCTCAGTACGTTCGAGGTTGTTGTGATAACCAGGAGTTTTGAAGGGAAAGACAATCTGGAAAGTACTACCGCGATTGAGAAGCAGTCCAGATACTTGGTAGCCATCTTTCTCAATGGAGACGAGGCAGACTAAATCTTGAAAATTCTGAAACGGCATGAACCTATATTGTTGACCTTTCTGGTTGGTTTTAATTAGGGGTTTGAGACGAGCAGTTAGGGTGTTATCGGGAATTTGCTTTCTGAGATAAGCAGGGCGATTTTTAATCAGTGGAGAGATATAGGGCAGACTAGCCGAGTACCAATCTTTACCAGGAGGGAAGCGAAAGCGATCGACAAACTGATGAGGATGTTTTCCTGTCAGTATCCACCAGCTAATACAGAACCAGAGCGATACGGTAGCAAACGCTCCCAAACCAAAGTCGAAAAAGCCTAAAGTAAGAACGTAGCTGATGATTACTAACACCGACCAGGGAATTAACTGATTGGCAGGGATAAATAGAATAGTCGGCTGCTGTCCCAATAACTGATTGATGCCGATTAAATCGCGATCGGGGTCTTTGTGCATGGGTCGGTAAATATTGAGATTGATGGTTTAGGGTAGGGGCAATCCCGTGTTTCGTCATTAAGTAACGATTAGAACGACTTAGGTTTCCCATTTATGTCCTTGAATGAGTTCATTACTCATCGTCCATTGGTCAGGGTGTGCTACAAACGAAAGTCGAATTTGTAGTTACCAAAGGCATCGGTGTACAGACGTGCTACCGAAGGATGTGCGGTTCCACCACTGGACATTAGGATTCAAGCAATCAAGCTTTAACCATATCGCTCAGGCGTTGCAGGACATTAACATACACGTCTTCTGTTAGTTCCTGCTTTACGAACATGCTCTTGTCCCCCTTCTCTTTCGAGTTAAGGTTAGTTGTTCACCTTGGAGTCCGTTACCCTGAACTCCAGCTAACTCAGTTAGCAATTAGCTTAATGCGCTTCACGGCGCACACTTTCACTGCACTCGGCTCAAGCAATATCACTTAATCTAGTTTATTTTTGATAGTGGACTTTGTGGTGACAAAATAAGTGTAGCCAGATTAGGTTTCTTGCCTGGTTAGATCCACCTTCACTTCTAGGAACTCTATGATGAAGATGTATTGGTTCACTATTAAAAATAGACTCACCACAAACAGGACATTTATATCCTTGTTTCCAAGCTACATATTCTTGTTTTCTGCTCATCTTTTCGGCTTCGGACATCTCCCCTTTCTTGTTCCTGTTTCTCCAATACTCTACGAGAGATGGATCGTCAGGAGAGGATTTTTGACGTACAAGGTCGTGTCTTTTTATATTGAACCAAGAAAACATGAGCATATGCACTCCTGTATCCCTATCACCAAAAACCCATTTTCGATTGGGTTTTTGAAGGTTAAATCTGCCCCAATATCTTTTCTTTTTCCATTTCCAAGGTTTGTTAGGGTGAGTACGTTTACAATATCTCATTTGTCTTACAAATAGATATCGGTCAAGATCCTTAAAAGCTTTAGAAGATACTACTTTTCTAAGGTAGTTTGCTTTTCCCCGTATTACTGGATTAATGGCTGCTATAAGCTGGATGACAGATTTGCCTTTGTGATTCAGGAATATTTCCCTAATATCGTTCCTTGTTTTCTTCAGGAATTTCTTACTTGGTTTTATTAGGAGCTTGAAACCAGTTTTTGTGTTGTTGACTTTATAGTGCCTAATGTTAAATCCTAAGAAGTCAAATCCTTCTGTGAGATGAATTATTTTTGTCTTTTCCTCTGAGAGTTGGAGACCTCTGGACTTTAACCAGATAGTTGTTTCATCTTTAGCTATTTTCGCATCTTCTAAGGACTCGCATAGAATTACAAAGTCATCAGCATATCTCACTATTATTCTTTTCCCTATAGAATATCCTCTAGAGTCATATTTGACTCCAAGAACATTCTCCATGCCATGTAAAGCAATGTTGGCTAAAAGAGGTGAAAATGGAGTAGGCACAAAGCGCACCTCCCAATCTTGCGATTGATGTGTTTCTTCATACCTCTCCCCAAACCCAACGTGACAATTTCTCGTCATTGGGCTTTCCATCATTGTTACCTCCGACCAAACGAAGGGGTTTGTGCATGACAGGGACGACATAATAGCTGAAGATTGTCTTCAGTATCTTTGCCCTTGTTTTTGCGCGGTACGATGTGGTGTAAGTCTAGTTTACCTAGTGCGCCACAACATTCGCATTTTGCACCCCTTATAGCTTTAATCTTCTCTTTGAGTTCGCGCCATGTGACATTCTCAGCATTACCCATCCAGATTGTCTGAGATAGTGGTTTTTCTGGCT
>JADEXJ010000340.1 GCA_015207195.1 Pleurocapsales cyanobacterium LEGE 10410 | reverse complement strand
TTTTGCTTCACTTCTTCTACTGATAGATGCGGTAAAACTCGACTGACTCTAGACACAATTTTTTGACCATCTAAATCTTCAAGTTAACTACCTTATCAAAGTTACGTCTCTGCACGCAAATTGGTATTACTTAACGATGTCTGTCCGAAAAATTGAATCTTCAAGAATAAACTTTAACTGGACGAGAAATTTTTCAATTCTAATTTTTCTAATAGTGGTTTTAGCTGCGGTCTACAGTACCTTTGCTCGGATTGAAGCACTGGGAATAGATGCCAAAATGTACTATCAGCCATATTTGTTGCGTTTCGGTCTGACCCAAACTTTTCATATTGTATATTTTGTTGTCTTGGAAAGTTTTGTCGCGATCGCTTTTGCCGTAACGGGATTGATAATTGCTTGGCATCGACCAGCAACACAGATGACCACTCTAGCATCTATTAGCCTGATGCTTTATGGGGTAACAATTCCGCCTCCAATGCATACTTTAGTGGTTAACGTTCCACCATTACCGCTCTCTTTGCGCCTGATTAGGGCAGTGGGTTTGAGTTCGTTTGTGATCTTTTTCTATCTTTTTCCCGACGGAAAATTTACTCCGCGCTGGACAAAAAGCCTAGCCATTATCGTCGCTGTTTGGACAATAGCCTGGCCTTTTTATCCGCCTCTAAATCCATACAACTGGCATGGAATATTGCCTTTTATCTCTCTAGCAACTATGTTGGGTACTGGAGTCGTCGCCCAACTATATCGCTATTTTCGAGTTTCAGACCCCGAACGCAAACAACAAACTAAGTGGGTTGTTTTTGGCTTAACTGCTTCGGTGTTGGGAGATTTGATTACCCATGCACCCTGGGAATTTTTTCATTTGCAGCATGGTTCGGACTGGTATCTTTTGATGCTTCACCATCCTTTTTTTATAGCTTCCCAGCTTTTAGTGCCACTGTCGATCGCTTCTTCAATTTTGCGTTATGGGCTATGGGAGATTGATTTTATTCTCAATCGCACTTTGATTTATGGCTTACTAACAGCTATCTTAGGCACGATTCTCACGATGTTCCAAAGAGGTCTGGAAAGACTATTTATCGGTTTGGTTGGATCTGGTGCGGGTCTTTTTGCGGGAGCCTGTCAACTGAAATTATGTACAGGCTCTTGTCTCAAGCTATAAATCCAAACATAGTCTAGTGCAGCGATTGGAAGATCGAATAAAGCGATCGCAGGCTTAGGCGAAAGCCTAATCGCACTTACTTCATCTTTTGCAACTAAACCCAATCGTTTTGTCTCAACCGACGTTTATTTTGTCTCAATGTTTATCGTTTGCATAATAAATAAACTTATAATCAATTTGTGCTTTTAAGAAGTATCTTCCATGTCTAAAGCTCCAAAATAAAACAACAAAACAGCTAAATACTAACAACTCAATAATTTTGAGTTATAAATTTTCTGTGATAATACTCAGATTAAATGTAATAGCGAAATATCATCCAGATGTTTTGTCTGAGATGAAAACTGCATGAGCTTAATCGGACTAGAAATTACTAGAAAATCGGGTAATCATATTATTTCGGGTGAGTTTATGGTAGGGTCATAAACTCGCTTTTTTATATGAAAAATAGTCAGAAGCTAATAACACGTCAATGGTAGATTTTGCTAATGCTGACTTACTCTTTGCCTAAATAATATTTATCATGCTTGGCGAGTATAAAAATTTTTGCAACACTATTGTATAGAATTTGGCGAATAATCGAGATTATGAGTATTTATTTGGCGATTTCGATCCTTATAAGAGCTTTAGTTTTTCTTCTAATCATGTTTCCTATGTTTTGTCTTGTAAAGACATTGATAACTGTTGGCTACATGAATATCGCTAACAATTTTAAGTTTGTATTAAAAACTCTATGCTTTACCCATAAGTCTATAAATTCTGATGTCGAGAGGAATGTAGCAACTTCCAAGTTGAGGCAATATCATGCAATCGCTGTAGTCCTCTCCAGAGAGTTTTGACCCCAGGAAAACCATCAGC
>JADEXJ010000087.1 GCA_015207195.1 Pleurocapsales cyanobacterium LEGE 10410 | reverse complement strand
GTTTTGAGGAGATTACCAATCAAAGTGAAGAGCCTGAATTGTCCGAACCAAAATTTGCTCCCGTAGCAGAAACCAAAGCAGCCGATTCTCATAGTTCTGCTGTTGCTTCAATAGCAGAATTTGCCGACAAGCCTGCAACAATTTTGTCGTCTACCACCGAAGAGCCATCTAATTTAGAATCGACCTCAAACGATGATTTATCGGCTATTGCCCCGCCAAATGAACAGGATCCTGTAGCAGTCGATCTGCAACAGATAATAAATTTGATTCAAGACGATGAAGAACTTGCCCAGCAAATATTACAAAAACTAAATGTTTCTTCAGCTCAGCCCAACCAAAATCTTGAGGTTTCTCAGTCTTCAGTAGTTCCCACCCATTCCCTCGAACAATCCGATCTAGAGTTAATTGAAAGCTGGTTTAATTTGGGGCTAAAACAGGTCAGCGCGGGGAATTTTGCAGCAGCGATCGCTTCTTGGGAACAAGCTCTCAACATAAATCCCAATCTATCTGAGGCTTGGCATAATCGTGGCAGTGCTTTAGGACGTTTGGGCAAATATGAAGAAGCGGTGACATCTTTTCAAAACGCCTTGACTATAGATCCTAATAATTATCAAGCTTGGAACGACCGCGCTCATGCTCTATATCAACTACAAAATTGGACAGAAGCGGTCAATAGTTGGAACAATGCAATCAAGATTATGCCTGGAAATCATTTGTTTTGGTACAACCGAGGCTGTGCCTTAGAACAACTGGCAAATTGGAGTGAAGCGATCGTCTCCTATGAAAAATCTTTAGAAATTAAACCTGATTTTCCACCAGGACGTTCAAGATATATTAACCTAGTAGCAGATAATTCTCGTTCAAATTAGCTAAGATGACGGTAATCAAGATATCGGATAGACTTTAATATCCGTCAGATGAAACTTCATCCTCACAACTCGTTATTTAAGTATCTAAATTTTAGTTATTTATGACTGAAACATTTAACAGCACAATGGAAGAAACCACAAAATCGAGTGAAGAAAGGGTAATTCAATTAAGAGATTTAATTGATACTTTAAGAATCGCTGAAGAGATCGCTGGTAAAGGTTATTTAATTAGTAGTTCCGAACTAGCAGATTTAATGGATATTAATGCCAGTGCTGTAACAAGTAGAGGCGATCACTGGTCTTGGCGCAACTGGGTTGTTTCCAGAGTAAGACGAGAAGGAAATCAAATATTGTGGCAATTAGAAAGGGTTGATTAATAAAAAATCATGACTTCATCCGTACCTGACAATGAACAACTTATAGTTCGTCCTCTTCAACACCGTGACGTGGATGCAATTAATGCTTTGGTAAGCGAATATGTAGCCAAAGAAACCTCTAAGCGTCTGATAACTATCGATAGAGAACTAGAACAGGTAGGTTCTTGGTACGGACTAAAGAGATTTTTGGGTCTTTTGCCTAGTTCTTATTATCATGGTTGGCGGGTTTACGTCGCTCAACAATTAGAAGAAGTTTTGGGTCTGATCCAGGTTTCTGCTCTTAATAGTACTAACAGCACCTGGCGAGTTGAAAGAGTCTTGCTAAACAGCAATTCTCCACAGTTAGAACTGCTTAAAACTCAGAAAGAAATCGGTTCGCAACTGTTGCGCTATTGCCTGCAAAATATTTGGGAAGCGCGGACTTGGATGCTAGAGGTAAACGTCAATGAAAAAAATCATTTAGCTCTTTATCGAGAAAATGGTTTTCAGCCCTTGGCGCAGATGACTTACTGGCAGATATCTTCAGAGTTAATTGCGCAATTGGCTCAGCAAGACCCCGATCTACCAAATTTTTTGCCGATCAGCAATGTGGATGCGCCGTTGCTATATCAACTAGACTGTGTGTCGATGCCTCCTCTTTTACGCCAGGTATTCGATCGTCATGTAGAAGATTTTAAAACTAGCCTGCTGCAAAATGCAGTGAGTCAAATTCGGCATTGGTTAAACGGTACGGATGTTGTTAGTGGCTATGTTTTTGAGCCACAGCGTAAGGCAGCAATTGGTTATTTTAGGTTGGAGTCTTCCAAAGATGGTTCTCGACCTCACAGAGCGCAGCTAACCGTAAATCCAGCCTACACCTGGCTCTATCCCAAGCTGACTGCTCAGATGGCACAGATAGTTCAAAAATCTTTGGAGAAAAAACACGGTTTGGCAGATAGCGAGCAACTTAATTCCCAACCGCTAGAAATAGTTTCCGCCGATTATCAACCTGAGAGAGAAGAATACTTCAATAAAATAGGTGCTAATGCCGTAGAACATACTCTATTGATGTCTCGCTCTGTATGGCACAAAATTAAGGAAGCCAAACCTTTAGAAGGGTTACAGCTATCAGATGTCTTACAGGGGTTCAAACCCGCTCGCGCTCCTATTCCCTCTCGGATCTCTTGGCTCAAATCTTTTTCTAGTTCTTTTCAGAATATCGTACGTCAGAAAAATATTTTTTCTTCTAAATCTAGTCAGTTGGTCACGATAGAAAAAAATAATTCTGGAGAATCTTTCAAGCCTCCCAGTGGCGGGCTAGTTTGAGTTTAGTATTGTTTGAACAAGATGAGCGACAGTTAATATACAGTTAATATAGATTCAACTGCCCCAGAAGCGATCAAGCAAATATTTTGAGATTGAAAATAGTCGTAATTGATAATCCGATGACGATGATTTCGTAAGTAAGTACAAAAATTGTATGCTGATTTCTTGTTCAAAGATGAGAATAATCCTAGGGTTTCATCTACTTTCCCCTGCCACAGTAATTGTTTGCCCTGAGCGATTCGTCTAAGTGAACCACCAACTTTGTAGAGATTCTCAACCAATGATCATAGCGATCGCCACGTAGCGAACAATACACTTTATAAATACAGCACTGTATTCTATAATTACCATCGTCCCTTGAAGACATCAAAACCCAAACAATGGCAAATATTGACATTTTGCTAGTGTTGGTAAGATACTACCTGCTTGCAAATAAGTTTAAGCTAGCAAGACTGCCTCAAACATGATTAAGAATGATAAGTGGATTATTGAACAAGCCCGTCAGGGAATGATTACGCCTTTTGAAACCAAATCGGTCAGAAAAGCGGTGCAAGGCGGTCTTGGGGGTTCCCCTCTAGAGCCATTGCACCAAGAAGCAGTTTTAGAGACAGAACAGGCAGTATCTACTATTAGTTGGGGTTTAAGTTCCTATGGCTATGATATTCGCCTATCTCCTCACGATTTTCGGATTTTTAGGCATATTCCAGGTACAGTAGTAGACCCCAAAAAATTCAATCCTAAAAACCTAGAACAGGCAGAGTTACACCTGGATGAAGATGGCTCATCATACTTTATTATTCCTGCCAACAGTTACGGTTTGGGTGCATCCTTAGAGAGTATTAAGATGCCTCACAATGTCACCGCGATCTGTTTAGGTAAGTCAACCTATGCCCGCGTTGGAGTCATTGCGAATACAACACCTTTGGAAGCTTCCTGGCAAGGACAGAGTATTACTTTAGAATTTAGTAACGCTTCAAGTGCCGACGTAAAAATTTACGCCAACGAAGGAGTGGTGCAACTCTTATTTTTTGAAGGAGAATCTTGTGAAACAACCTACGCTGATCGCGGTGGTAAATATCAAAATCAAGGTTCTGGCGTAACCCTACCCAAAGTTTAACTACACCTGAAGATTAAAAAACCAGCTAAGTTCAATTATCGATAAATACGAGAATAATGGGCTACCAAGATCCTTTAAATGACGGCAAAAGTAGAATTGAGTTAATTGATTCTATGGGTAATGACTTGAGTATAGTTAATGATGCCAGGGCTTCTTTTGACAAGACTTCTGATGAATTAAACGAAAAAGATATTAAGCTGATTAACTACCTAATTAAGCACCAACATACTTCACCATTTAGAGGGGTTGTGTTCAAATTTAAGGTTAAAGCCCCTCTATATATCTGTCGCCAATGGTGGAAACACGTGATAGCCAGCAATCATAATGAAGAACAATTGGGCTGGAATGAGAAAAGTTTTCGCTATGTCGCAATTGATGACAGCAACGAATTTTATCTTCCTCAAACCTTTAGAAAACAATCAAAAAACAACAAGCAAGCAACTATCGGTAGTTTGGATGAAGATGCCAACAGCAAGGCGATCGCAATTTATCAACAACAGTGCGAACAGAGTTATCAAGCATACTCCCAGCTACTAGAACTTGGGGTAGGTAGAGAACAAGCCAGAGGTGTCTTAATCCCTTCGGTTTATACTTCTTGGGTTTGGACAGTTTCCCTACAGGCTCTGTTAAACTTCGTTGGCTTGCGTTTGGGGGCTGGGGCGCAAAGCGAGATTGGGGCTTATGCTCAAGCAATTGTCGAGTTAATCGAGCCAATTGTTCCCGTATCCATGGCAGCTTGGACTACGCATAGACAAACTTAGGAGACTGGGGGATGCGGAGATAGGGAAGTAACTCCTAACTCCTAACTCTCAATGGGTAGATATCCCTAAAGTCCTGACAACTAGGCAAATGGTAGAATTATTAAAAGTTATTAAATATCAGTGTTTTACTGAGCGATCGAAGCTTAGAAAGCAAATATTAGATAGATAAACGGATTATTCATAAAAAACTATTATGCTGAAAAGACTGCTGGGCGACCCCAATGCACGAAAACTGAAGAAATTTCAGCCTTTGGTGGCAGAAATAAACCTGATTGAAGAAGATATCAAAGGTTTATCTGACGAAGAACTAAAGGCAAAAACCACAGAATTTCGCGAACAAATTGCTAAGGCAAAAAACGACGAAGAAATTAAGGAAGTTCTAGATGATATTCTACCCGATGCTTTTGCTGTGGTTAGAGAGGCAGCAATTCGTGTCTTGGGAATGCGTCATTATGACGTGCAGTTGCTTGGAGGCATAGTTTTACATAAGGGGCAGATTGCCGAGATGAAAACTGGGGAAGGTAAAACCCTGGTGTGTACTCTTCCTGCTTATCTCAATGGTTTAACGGGAAAAGGAGTCCACGTCGTTACAGTGAACGATTATCTTGCCCGAAGAGACGCAGAATGGATGGGACAAGTCCACCGTTTCTTGGGCTTGAGCGTCGGGCTAATTCAAGCGGGGATGAGTCCAGAGGAAAGAAGAAAAAACTACGCCTGCGATATCACCTACACCACCAACAGCGAATTGGGTTTTGACTATCTACGGGATAACATGGCTGTCTCGATGGAAGAGGTGGTGCAGCGTCCCTTTAGCTACTGCGTGATTGACGAGGTGGATTCGGTACTAATCGACGAAGCCAGAACCCCCCTAATTATTTCGGGTCAGGTAGAACGCCCTACCGAAAAATATCTTCAGGCTGCTCAAATAGCAGCACAGCTAATTAAACAAGAAGAAGACTACGACGAAGAGGTAAATGGTGAAGAAGGCATCGGCGACTATGAGGTAGACGAAAAAGCCCGTAATATTTTGATGACCGATGAAGGTTTTGCCCGCGCCGAAGAGATGCTGGGGGTAAGCGATTTATACGATCCTGAAAATCCTTGGGCGCACTATATTTCTAACGCCATCAAAGCCAAAGAACTCTTTACCAAAGACGTTAACTACATGGTGCGTAACGACGAAATTGTAATCGTCGATGAATTCACAGGGCGGGTATTAGCTGGACGACGCTGGAGTGATGGCTTACACCAGGCGATTGAAGCCAAAGAAGAAGTGCCAATTCAAAAAGAGACGCAGACCTTGGCGAGCATTACCTATCAAAACTTCTTCCTACTCTATCCCACTCTGGCAGGGATGACTGGTACAGCTAAAACAGAAGAAACCGAATTTGAAAAGGTTTATAACCTACAGGTCACGATTATCCCTACCAATCTACCGTCGAGAAGAGCCGATCTTTCCGATGTCGTTTACAAAAAAGAAATTGGTAAATGGCAGGCGGTAGCTGAAGACACCGCTAATATGCACGAACGAGGTCGTCCTGTCCTTGTAGGTACTACCAGCGTCGAAAAATCCGAGTTAATTTCTCAGCTATTGCACCAAAAAGGAATCGAGCATAATTTGCTCAACGCCAAACCAGAAAACGTAGAACGGGAATCAGAAATTGTCGCCCAAGCTGGTCGTAAAACTGCGGTAACCATTGCAACTAACATGGCAGGGCGAGGTACAGATATTATCTTGGGTGGTAACGCCGACTATATGGCAAGGCTCAAGGTGCGCGAGTATCTGATGCCTAAAATAGTTATGCCCGAAGACGACAGCCTGATGGCAGGTGTACCAGGAATCAAAATGGGTAAGGATTCCGCCAAAGGTTTTGCTACCAATGGTAATGGGAAGAAAGTAAAAACCTGGAAAGCGTCACCGCAAATTTTTCCCACTGAACTATCATCTGAAGCAGAAAACTTGCTCAAGGAAACCGTGAAGTTCGCGGTACAGCAATATGGCGAACAGAGCTTGCCAGAACTGGAAGCAGAAGAAAAAATTGCCGTCGCAGCGGAAAATGCTCCCGTAGATGACCCCGTACTGCAAAAATTGCGGGAAGCATATCAGGTAATTCTCAAAGAATACGAAAAATTTACCGATGCCGAACATGAGGAAGTAGTTGCCAACGGTGGACTCCACGTAATTGGTACCGAACGTCACGAATCTCGTCGGGTAGATAACCAGCTACGGGGTCGTGCGGGAAGACAGGGTGACCCTGGTTCGACCAGATTTTTCCTCAGTCTACAGGATAACCTGCTGCGAATTTTTGGTGGCGATCGCGTCGAAAAACTGATGAACATGATGCGTGTCGAAGACGATATGCCTATCGAGTCCAAAATGCTGACTAACTCTTTAGAAGGGGCGCAAAAAAAAGTCGAAACTTTCTACTACGATACCCGTAAGCAGGTGTTTGAATATGACGAGGTGATGAACAATCAGCGTCGCGCTATCTACGCCGAACGTCGTCGCGTCTTGGAAGGCTTAGACCTCAAAGAACAGGTAATCCAGTATGCTGAGAAGACCATGGGGGAAATCGTCGATGCTTATGTCAACCCTGAGTTACCCCCTGAAGAGTGGAAGCTAGACAAGCTGGTAAATAAAGCCAAAGAATTTATCTATCTTCTTGAAGATGTCGAACCCGAACACCTAGAAGACATGACCGTCAACGAAATGAAAAATTTCCTTTGTGAAGAAGTTCGTAAAGCCTACGACATCAAAGAACATCAGATTGACAGTATGCAGCCTGGATTGATGCGCCAAGCAGAACGATTTTTTATTCTGCAACAGATTGACACTCTGTGGCGGGAACACCTACAGGCAATGGATGCCCTGCGGGAGTCAATTGGCTTGCGGGGTTATGGACAAAAAGACCCACTGATTGAATATAAGCAAGAAGGTTATGAAATGTTCTTGGAAATGATGATCGATATTCGTCGCAACGTCGTCTACTCTCTATTCCAATTCCAGCCCCAACCTCAGCCCCCTCAAGCCCAACCTCAAGCAGTGTAATAACACCGAATCAGCTAACGAGATTGTCGGGGCGAACGGTTCGCCCCTATTTTTTTAATTATTTAAACCATAAGATTGGCAAAATTCGCTCTGACCATCTCGATACTTTTACTTGTAAAATATTTGGGTACTAAAATATACTTTCGCCAGCGAAAACCCAAGTGAGTACCTTTAAATCGGTTAATGAAGCAGCTTCAGAACTTAAGCTTACCCCGCAACAAGTTAGAACTCTTTGTCGAAATAGTACAATACAGGCTGAAAAAATAGGTAACACCTGGGTAATTCCTAATCACAGTCTTTCATCCTACCAAAATAAACGCTCTTTTTTAGCAGCGGAAAATAGAACTGTTTACCACAGTCAAAAATTCAAGAGTCCTATTGCTTTAAGTTTCTTTTCGGGAGCAATGGGAATGGACATTGGTTTAGAAAAAGCAGGAATTCAAGTAATTTTGGCTTGTGAAATAGACAAAGCAAGTAGACAGACCATCAGTTTAAATAAGCCAGATATTACTCTATTGGGTGATATTCGAGATTATTCACCTCAAGAGATTATGACATCTGTTGGGTTAAAGTTAGGAGATGAGATAGATCTAATTGTTGGCGGTCCACCTTGTCAAGCTTTCAGTACTGCGGGAAAAAGACAGGCTTTTAATGACCAAAGAGGAAACATATTTTTAACCTATATTGATACCGCCCTTAAGATCAGACCAAAATTTATCGCGATCGAAAATGTCAGAGGTTTGTTGTCTTGTCCTTTAAAGCATCGACCTCACGATCAAAGAGGCAAACAATTTCCTCCTTTGTCTGTAGAAGAGCAGAAAGGTGGAGCCTTGTTTCATATAATTCAAACGATTAAACAGGCGGGATATTCAGTATCTTTTAATTTATACAATGCTGCTAATTTCGGAACGCCACAAATTCGAGAAAGAGTAATCGTAATTTGTTCGAGAGACGGTTATAAAATTCCCTATTTAGAACCAACACATTCGCAACATAATTGTTTTGATCTTCCTGTATGGAGGACATTTAGAGAAGCAACGTTAAGTCTAGAACATATTCAACATCAACACCTCAACTTTCCCGAAAAAAGATTGCAGTACTACAAAATGCTGCGTGCGGGTCAAAACTGGAGAGATTTATCTGCTGAAATTCAACCATTAGCAATGGGAAAATCTTTCTATTCTGGTGGAGGAAAAACAGGTTTTTATCGCAGATTAGCATGGAATAAACCTGCTCCAACTTTATTAACTCATCCTGCAATGCCTGCAACCGATCTCTGTCATCCCGAAGAAAATAGACCTCTATCAATTCAAGAATATAAAAGACTTCAAGATTTTCCCGATGACTGGGAAATAGCAGGAGGTTTAGTTAATCAATATAAACAGATAGGCAACGCTGTACCTGTTAATGTAGGTTTAGCGGTTGGTAAACATATTATTAAATATCTTCAAGGTCAGGATATCGAAACTTATCCTAATTTTGAATACTCAAGATACAAAAATACAGATGATGTTTCGTGGATGCAAAAATTCAAGCAAAATATGAAAGCTGAACAACCAGAACCTATTCAATATGAGTTACCTTTTTAAATAATTACGGTTAACTAGTTCTTGTTTGTTCGGTCTAACCAGAGATTTTCTGCTTCAATTGCCAATGCACCTGGATTATTTTTAATTGTAAGAATTACAAAGCTACGAAAATCTTCTTCGGAAAACTTGTTGGTTGCATATTTATTATTCAAATTCTCCCACATATATTTTCCCGTTCTGGCATTAACTCGATGCCATTTTTCTATTTCTGTTCCCGATCTTACTTTGTTGCTGGAGCTATTTTCGGAATTACTGCGATTTTTGATTTGTAATAATCTTCCATCTTCATGACAAAAATCTACGCTTTTAACAGTATCACCCCAAGCGAAATACCAGCCATAGTCAGTTAGGTTATTATGAAGATATTCTTCAAGCAATAATCCTAGAATGTTTTCGGCAGACATACTTAATCTGTGAGCATAAATTATTTTGCTAAGTTCTCTATCGTTCAAGTGTGATAGCTTTGTAGCAATAATAGTTTTGACAATGGAATCGGCAACAGTACCAGGAGGATTAGATACTCTAGTACTGATTCTCTGGTTGTAAGCATTCCAATACTTGGAGATCCATTTTGCAATTACTTGCTTTTCATCATCATTTTTTCCCCCTAACTGGGGAGCAAGATCTAGATTATCGCAGCAAGCGGTAAAAATAATCTCAATATCTTTATTCCATTGCCAATTATTTTCCTGGGCAGTAGCTTGAGCTAGGATAATAGCTTGTCTCTTTGGTAATTTTTCCAAAGCTTGGTCAAATTTCATTAGTTGTTATTGAAATTAATACTTGTCCAAACTAATTAGTGAAATTAGGATTGACAAGTTTGTCAGCTTTTTCGCCAAAGAAATTTCATGGTAAAAATTTAATCCTCAAAAATATCTAGCTGTTCCATAGTTTTACCGTTACCATCTTGCTTTGGCTGCATTTGCTCGATTCCTTGGCGCAAACCCAGGGCGATCTTACTGTGCTTTTCAATCTGCCCCATTACCTGTTTTGCTCTGGAGATTACCGAAGCGGGTAAACCCGCCAGTCTGCCTGCTTCAATACCGTAGGACTTATCTGCGCCACCTGGTGTTACCTGATGCAAGAAGATAATTCTATCGGACATTTCTTTGACCGTAACTTGGTAGTTAGCTACGTTAGTCAGAATCGAAGCCAGTTCGTTTAGTTCGTGGTAGTGAGTGGCGAAGATAGTTCGTCCCTGTACGTCTGTAGCCAGGTATTCCGCTACCGCCCAAGCAATAGAGAGTCCGTCAAAGGTAGCTGTACCCCTGCCTATTTCATCTAGAAGAATTAAAGATTTGGGGGTAGCGTGGTTGAGAATATTGGCAGTTTCGTTCATCTCTACCATAAAGGTAGATTGTCCTGTAGCCAGATCGTCTACTGCACCAACGCGAGTAAAAATGCGATCGCAGATTGCCAACTTAGCTTCAGTAGCAGGGACAAAACTCCCGATTTGAGCGATTAATTGAATCAAACCGATTTGCCGTAAATAACAGCTTTTTCCACTGGCATTAGGTCCAGTCAAAATGATTAAATCTGGGTGTTGTTCGCCGATTTGCGCTGAATTAGGGACAAAAAAGCCTTCGCCTAAAGACTGTTCAACTACAGGATGTCTGCCATCAATAATATTTATTTCTCGTCCTTCGATCATTTCGGGACAACAATAGTTTTGATAGACAGCTATTTCGGCTAAACCCGCTAAAACATCGATCGCAGCAACAGCTTTGGAAATACTGCGGATTTGCTGGGCTTTTTCGGCTACGGTAGCCCGCAACTCAGTAAAAATATCGTATTCGAGATTGTTTAAGTCATCTTTGGCGGTTAATATTCTAGTTTCGCGCTCTTTTAACTCCGAGGTGATATATCTTTCTTCGTTGGTTAAAGTTTGTTTGCGCTGATAGTTATCGGGTGCTTGGCTGGCTTTGGAACGGGGCATACTGATGTAATAGCCAAAGGTTTTGTTGTAACCCACCTTGATGTTAGCTACGCCGACTCGTTCTCGTTCGGTTACCTCCAGGTTCGTCAGCCACTGTTTGTCCCCTTCTAGTCTTTGGCGAATTTCGTCGAGTCTAGAGTCAATACCATCTTTAATAATTCCCCCTTCTTTTAGGTGCTGGGGTGGCGATTCTACCAAACGCTCTACGACATATAAACCCAACTGTTCCAACTCTGGGGGAATCTTATGTAAAGCTTTGAGATAGGGAGAAGAACCAAAAGAGGCGATCGCCGATAAATCGCTCAACTTAATCAAAGACTCGGATAAAGCCAATAAATCTCGCGCATTAGCCGTACCAGAACTTACCCTACCCGATAATCTTTCGATATCATATATTTTACGCAGCATCGAGCGTAAATCCTGGCGCATCGAGGTGTTTTCTACCAGTTCCTTAATCGTATCCTGGCGGGCAGCAATACCCTTGATCTCGATCAGGGGTTGCAATACCCAACGTCGTAACGCCCTACCACCCATCGCCGTACTGGTGCGGTCTAACGCCCATAATAGAGAGCCATGAAAGGTGTTGTCTCTGATAGTCTGGGTGATTTCTAGGTTACGGCGAGTTTGATGATCGAGAATCAAATAGTCTGCCAAACTATAGGTGCGTAACGGCTGTAGTGATACCTGATAGGCTTTCTGGGTATCTTCGACGTATTCTAATAAGCCTCCTGCTGCCCTAACTCCCAAAGGTATATTAGCGCAGCCCATCCCTTCTAAAGAGCTGACCCCAAAGCTATCTTTGAGTCTTTGACTAGCTTCGACTAAGGTAAACGGCTGTTGCGATCGCAAGGAATAACAAAAGCTATCGGGCAAATAGTCGGCTAAATATTCAGATTTCTCTCCTGGGCGTAACAAACCGCTCACATCGGGAGCATTAGCAGGAATTAACACTTCTGAAGGCTGCAAACGCAGTAATTCTAAAGTCAAAGAACTCAATTCACTTGATTGAACGTTGAAAAACTCTCCCGTAGATATATCTGCATAAGCCAAACCCCAATGTTCCCCTGCGACTACAATCGCAGCCAGAAAATTATTTTGACGGGCTTGCAGCATGCCATCATCGGTTAGGGTGCCAGGAGTAAGTAACTTCTGAATTTCCCTCCGTACCATGCGTCGTTCCGCAGTAGCTACCTTGGCATCTTCCACCTGATCGCAAATTGCCACCGCATAGCCTTTTTCCACCAACATCGTGCTGTAGCGTTCTAAAGCATGGTGGGGTACTCCCGTCATCGCTACTCGACCTAGTTCTTTTCCGCCTTCCTTGCTAGTTTGCACTAATTCTAACTCTCTGGCGATCGTCACTGCATCCTGAAAAAAGCATTCAAAAAAATCGCCTACCCGATATAGCAGCAACGCATTAGGATATTTTTCCTTCACCTCAACATAGTGATGATACATCGGTGAAAGCTTGGCTGTATCTATGGTACGGTAGTCGGTGATGATAGTTTTATCGGTTTTAAGGTGCTTCTCGGAGGACATGAATTAGTGCCAATAGGTATCTCAACTATTATGACTTTATCGCACTAGATCTACACCTTTAGCTATAAGTGCTGTCTGTTTTAAGATTTTTAGTAATTGATGATAACTAATTAGATAACTGCGATCGCCAAAAACTCTCTAGGTAAAGAATTTTGCTCTTTGGAGGCTCACGTTTTAAACGGTGTATCTCAAGATTTAGTATTATTTCAGCGTATTTTGCAATTGCTATGAAAAAAGCCCGCCACAGCGAGCTAGATTCATTGATTAATTTTAGTTAGTTGTTCTTGGTTAGTTATTTGTTGATCAAGTCTTCCACTGTAGAAACTTGTACCGTACCTTGAGGTATCTCTCGGGTAATCACAGCCGATCGCAAAATCGGTGTAGTAGCAACCGAATTACTGCTTAAGGTAAACAACGGATTAGACAAAATTCCTGCCAGAGAGGTAACAACTGCCGAAGTTACAATTGCTAACTGCAAGGGACGCATACCAGGCAGCTTCCAGTTAATCGTCGGATAATTTTTCACCGCTTCAGACATCTCATGAGGTTCTTTTACCACCATCATCTTGACTACGCGAATGTAGTAGTAAATTGAGATTACACTAGTAATCAAACCAAGTAGTACCAAACCATATAGCCCAGCTTGCCAACCAGCCCAGAACAGGTAAATCTTACCGAAGAAACCCGCCATTGGTGGAATACCGCCTAGAGATAGCAAACAGATGCTCAAACAGAGAGTAAGTAGGGGATCTTTTTGATATAAACCAGCATATTCACTAATCTGATCGGTACCTGTACGCAGAGAAAACAAAATGATGCAGGTAAACGCGCCCAGGTTCATAAATAGATAGACAAACAGATAAAAGATCATGCTGGAATAGCCATTATCTGTCCCTGCAATTAAACCAATCATCACAAAGCCAGCTTGGGCAATCGAAGAATAGGCTAACATCCGCTTGATGCTGGTTTGCGCTAGAGCCACTACGTTCCCCAGCACCATACTGAGAATTGCCAGGGCGGTAAAGATAAAGTGCCATTGTTCTGTCAGCGAACCAAAGGCGGTTACTAATAGGCGAATTGCCAGGGCAAAACCTGCTGCTTTAGAACCAACGGATAAGAAAGCTACTACAGGTGTAGGAGAACCTTCATAAACGTCTGGTGTCCACTGGTGAAAAGGCACGGCGGAAATCTTGAAAGCAATTCCTGCAATGATAAATACGAGAGAAATCGCTAATCCCAAAGACTGTACGCCGTTAATTTCCGCAACTCTAGTAGCAATAATATTAAGATTTGTTTCTCCTCCAGACAAACCGTAAAGCAGCGACATGCCATAGAGGAAGATTGCTGAAGAAGCAGCACCGATCAGTAAATACTTGAGCGCAGCTTCATTAGAGCGGGGATCGCGCTTCATATAGCCCGTCATCAGGTACGAAGAAATACTCAGCATCTCTAGGGAGATAAACACCATAGTCAGCTCATTTGCCCCACATAGGAACATTCCTCCCAAGGCAGCGGTGAGCAAAATACCGATAAATTCCGCCAAAGAAGTTCCCGACTGTTGAATATAGCGAATAGACATCGGGATCGTGACTAGAGCCGAGAGTGCCACAATTCCTCGAAAGACGATGCTAAGATTGTCACCACTAAACGAACCAAGAAAGGCGATCGCACTACCGTTACTCCACTGAAAAAATAGAGCTACCAGAGTATTGAATAAACCAAAGATCGCGAGATAGGGTAACCAATTAGAGGCTCTACGCCCAAAGATCAAATCGCCCACTAAAATAATCATCAGGGTAATAATCACAATGCCTTCGGGCAAAATCGTCCCTGCATGAAGCTGAGAGGCTACACTACTAGAAAAATCCATAGATTTGAGTATTGTCAGATATAAATACAGTTGAACAATTGCTATAAAAGTCTTACAAAGGATTGTAATCTATTCTTTCCTCATGCCTTAGCTTATTATTTTTTTACTTTTTTACCAACCGCAGACAAACTTGATCGCAATCTTGGTTATGGTGAAATTAAGATTAAGCTAAAAATGATATTGATCATTTGAGAGATTGTAACTGTAGATTAGTCCATAAATTTCTATAAGAAATCAATACCTGCCATTTTACTGCGTTAACTCCATTTATATGTCAACATTAGTTATTGTCGAATCTCCTACAAAAGCGCGTACTATTCGTAATTACCTGCCCTCTGGCTATCAAGTTCAGGCTTCTATGGGTCATGTCCGAGATTTACCCCCCTCGGCAAAAGAGATACCGCCTGCCTATAAAGATAAAAAGTGGGCAACTCTGGGAATCAATGTGGAAGATAAATTCCAGCCGATCTATATTGTTCCAGAGAAAAAAAAGAAGGTAGTCAAAGAATTAAAAACCGCTCTCAAAACAGCAGATGAACTAATTCTGGCGACAGATGAAGACCGTGAAGGAGAAAGCATTAGCTGGCATTTATTAGAAATTCTCAAGCCTAAAGTGCCAGTGAAACGCATGGTGTTTCATGAAATTACCAAAGAGGCAATTCAAAAAGCTTTAAAAGACTGTCGCGAGGTAGACCAAGATCTAGTCCATGCCCAAGAAACACGGCGCATTCTAGACCGCTTGGTGGGCTATACAGTTTCTCCTTTGTTGTGGAAAAAGATCTCTAGAGGTTTATCTGCGGGAAGAGTACAGTCGGTAGCAGTGCGCTTAACCGTTCTGCGGGAAAGAGAACGTCGGGCATTTCAATCTGGCGGTTACTGGGATCTTAGGGCAGATTTAGAACAGGACAAAAATCTGTTTGAAGCCAAGTTGATTACCCTTGATGGCAAAAGACTGGCTACTGGTAGCGACTTCGACCCCGACACAGGGAAGATTGCCGAAGGTAGGGACGTGGTATTGCTTAATGAGACTGAAGCTAACACCCTCAAAGCAAGGCTCATCGATAAAACTTGGACGGTAACCAACCGTGAGGAAAAAGCTTCTAAACGCCGTCCTTCTCCGCCTTTCACGACTTCTACTCTGCAACAAGAATCTAACCGTAAACTAGGTATTTCTGCCAGAGAAACTATGTCAGTAGCCCAAAAACTTTATGAAAAGGGCTTTATTACCTATATGCGGACAGATTCAGTACATCTATCACAACAGGCGATCGCTGCTGCCCGTAACTGTGTCGAACAAAAGTATGGCAAAGAATATTTAAGTCCTAAATCTCGCCAATATAGCACCAAAAGCAAGGGCGCACAGGAGGCACACGAAGCTATTCGTCCTGCGGGAGAAACTTTCCGCACGCCTAAAGAAACGGGACTTAAAGACCGTGAATTTAAGCTTTACGACCTGATCTGGAAACGTACCGTCGCCTGTCAGATGGCGGATGCCCAGCTTACCCAAATTGCGGTAGATATTAACGTCGAAAACGCGGTGTTTCGTGCCAACGGTAAACGCATCGAATTTCCTGGTTTTTTCCGCGCTTATGTCGAAGGTTCAGACGACCCCGATGCAGCCCTAGAAAATCAAGAAACACCTCTACCACCTTTGAAAAAAGGAGACAAGCCCAACTGTAAAGAATTAGAAGCGATCGGTCACGAAACTCAACCTCCTGCTAGATACACCGAGGCATCTTTGGTAAAGACCCTGGAAAAAGAAGGTATTGGTCGTCCCAGTACTTACGCCAGCGTCATCGGCACAATCGTCGATCGCGGTTATGTTCAAATGCGGGGTAAGGCATTGATTCCTACCTTTACTGCCTTTGCAGTAACTGCCTTGTTGGAAGAACACTTTCCCGATTTGGTAGATACGGAGTTTACTTCTAAAATGGAGCGAACCTTAGATGAGATTGCTACTGGCGGTGCCGAGTGGATACCCTATCTCAAAAAATTCTATCAGGGAGAGACGGGACTAAAAACTCAAATTGATGTCAAAAACGATGAAATAGAACCCGCTTCTGCCAAAACTATCCATTTAGACAATTTAGATGCCACCGTCCGCATTGGCAAGTATGGTCCATACATCGAGATAATTAACGAGGAAGGAGAAACCGAGGCGTTGAAAGTTTCGATTCCCGACGATCTCACTCCTGCCGATCTTAGCCCAGAGCAAATTGAAGCTTTGATTCGTCAGAAGAAGGAAGGACCAGAAAAAGTCGGACTGCACCCCGAAACTGGCGAACCAATCTACTTTAAAATCGGTAAATACGGACCTTACGTTCAGTTAGGCGATAAGACCGATGATAATCCTAAGCCAAAAATGAGTTCGATTCCTAAAAAGGACAGCAAAACTGATGTAACTAAGGATGACGTGACTCTGGAAATGGCAGTGGGCTTATTATCTCTTCCTCGTCTCCTAGGACATCACCCCGATACAGGAGGCAAAATTAAAGCAGCTTTGGGGCGTTTTGGTCCTTATGTCGTTCATGAATTTAAAGGACCAGAAGATACTAAAATACAGCGAGATTACCGATCGCTCAAAAAAGAAGACGATGTTTTGACTGTAACCCTAGAACGAGCCTTAGAATTACTCGCTCAACCCAAACGCGGACGCGGTGGCAGGAAGAAAACACCCTTACGAGAACTAGGCGCACATCCTGAAGATAAAGAGCTAGTCAATATTTATCAAGGTCCTTACGGTAACTATATCAAACACGATAAGATCAATGTTGGCTTACCAGAAGGCGAAACCGTAGAGAGCATGACCCTAGAAAAGGCTCTAGAATTGCTGGCTGAAAAGGCAGCAACTAAAAAGAAAACTACCAAAAAAAGTACGACAAAGAAAAAATCTACTACCGCTAAAAAGAAAACTACTACCGCTAAGAAAAAGTCTACTAAAAATAAAAAGACTACGGCTAAAAAAGAGGCTTCCCAGTCGTGAGTCATTGATACTTGATGGCGATCGCTTTTTAATTCGGGCGATCGCTTTTCGATCAATTTTTATTTAAGTAGTATGTTAAAGAACTGTCCTAACGTATAGACGTATTGCCATACCTAATTATGAACGAAGTTTAAGAAGCAATATCAGAGCTGAATCGTCTGTCTAAACTGGAAAATAGATATATCAAACCAACCAATTACATCTGGTGTTTTTCCCTCAGAATATTAAATCTAGATTAGTTTCTTTAGCTTTAAGTGTATCTGCTGTCTTATTTCCTGTTGTAGCAACAGCAGCAGAGAGAATTGCCTTTAGTTTTCCGCCTTTTGGTCAGTTTTACATCAAAGTTGACGACCTCGAAGCTTTCGTGTTTCAGGGAGAGATCTCTGCCGAACTTGCCTACTATCTCAATCGTTTACCGCCACAGCAGGTAGCCAAATTACCAGAGTTATTATCTACTCCTATAGAATTTAATCCTTTAAGCATTGCTAAATTTAGTAATTCCACCACTGGAGAAGCGGTAATCAAAAACTTGGGCAAGGGTATCAGGGCAGATATCGATCTTAATGGATTTTATGCCCTGAGAGGAGCAATTATTGCTGCTTCATTCGATCGCGAGGGATTTACGGTCATAAATTTGTTACGCGAATTTCCTTTGGAAACGGTTTACGTAGATCTAAAAGTTTTAGAGCAATATATTAAGCGTAGGGAAGCTTTGTTAAAAAATCGTCAGGCGATCGACGCAGCATTTTTTTCCAGCCAACCAGCTTCAGATCAAGAAAATGTTAAGTCTAATTTAGAGCAACTGCAAGTTCAGGGCGAGTATACCTGGTACAAAAAAACCCTAAACTACCATAATCCTCGTCGTCCCACTAAAGGTTATTTCGATCTGTATCTGCCAGAAATGGCGCAACAGGTTCCTCTGGTGGTGGTTTCTCATGGACTTGGTTCTAATCGCCGAACATTTGCTTATCTAGCCGAACATTTGGTTTCTCACGGTTTTGCCGTAGCGGTAATCGAACACAATGAGATTAGTTTTGATAGATTTGATAATTTTTTATCGGGGTTGGATCGATTTCCCGAACCGAACAATTTAATCGATCGACCCTTAGATGTAAAATATGTTCTCGATCGATTAGAAAATGAATCTAAAGTCAATCTACAGCAGGTAGGTGTCATTGGTCAGTCTTTTGGCGGTTATACCTCTTTAACCTTAGCAGGAGGAGAATTGATTGCTGATGATACGGCAGCAGAGTGCCAAATAAATAACTATCGGGATGTTCTGCTGGATTTGTCTTCTTTAGCCAAGTGTACTTTTAATGAACTAAATCATTCGCGCTTGCGGTTAAGAGACCCCCGAATTAAGGCGGTTGTGGCAATTAATCCCTTGGGCAAACTTTTTGGTCAGGCAGGAATGAATTCGATCCAAATACCAACCATGCTAATTTCGGGAACACACGATTTGATTACGCCTCCCGTTGCCGAACAAATCAGACCATTTGTTTGGCTAAACGACGATTTGGACAAATACTTAGTATTGGTCAAACCAGGAACACACTTTAGTTTTTTGCAGGAAGGTTTGGGAATTTTACCCGTTCCCGATACTTTGGTAGGTCCTAGTCCAACTTCTGCATATCCTCTGATCAAGGCTGTAAGTACTGCTTTCTTTCGCGTTCATCTTGCTCGACAGTCAGAATATCAAATTTATCTCCAAAGCGATCGCGCTTCTCAACTCAGCAATGATACTTTTGAATTATCTATTATTCGTTCTCTAACTAAAACCAGACTGAGAGAAATCATCAATAATTGACTAGTGGTCTTGGGCGTAAATAAAGGCACCATTTGTTTAACTCAAAACCCTGACTATGTCTAAACTTGCTACTTGCTACTTGCTACTTAAACGCAGCGGTACTAGTTATTCTCTTTGTAACGAAAAATCTTTAGTGCAGCCTGATAATCACTCTGATTGTCAGACCAAAATTTTTGAAGCTTGAATAAATCTTTGGTGTTAATTTGTAAATCCTCTGTCGGGAAATTGTGCATGGCTTCAATGATTGTCCAACCATCACTGTTATTGGGTTTATCCGCAGCTCCAATTAACGCCGAACGAATAGCATAAAAACCATTCCGTTGAGGATGGGTCTTGATTACCGTACCCAAATCTTGAAAAAACTTTTCACCTTCTGGAGTCTTAGAAAATCTATACATTTCTACGCGATCGGATTCAAAACGGTTGCCCAACCAATAACGTAATTGAGCTAAAGTTTCGCGATCGACAAACTTCGAGTAGAGACGAAATTCGCGAGTCATCTCTCCAGTGGTAGCGTATTTTTCTAAGGACGCTACAGAAATTCTGCCATTAAAAGGACCATAAATTAACTTTACTTTTTCAGCACCCAGAGCTGGTTGAGATCTCAAAGCTAGTGACAAGCCAAGAGCAATAATAGCAAAGCTTTGAAAAATATGAGAAGATTTTATTTGGTGTTTAATCATGATTAAATATTTATTATTTGGAACTAAAATTACTTACGTAGTACCCGTGTTATAACAAACATTGCTCTTTATAATAGTTCCCTAGGATGATAAAAATAACAAAACTGGTTAAACTTCTCAAAACTTTTACAATTTCAGTAGTCCTATTTAAAGAAATATAATGAACGAGTCAGATCGATGCCGTACTTTAGCTGTGGATATTGGTGGTAGCGGAATCAAGGTCATGGTATTAGATCTGGTTGGTAATCCAGTTAGCGATCGCCAACGCCTCAAAACCCCCCAACCTGCAAAACCAGCAGTCGTAATTGATACTATTCTGACCTTAGCCAAACAGCAAGAATTTGAGCGCGTTTCCGTTGGCTTTCCTGGAGTAGTACAAAATGGTCTAATCAAAACCGCCGTCAACTTAGATGAAGATTGGATACATTACGATTTAGCCACTAGCCTGACTCAATTATTATCAAAACCTGTAAAAGTAGCTAATGATGCGGATATTCAGGGGTTTGGTGCCATCTCAGGTAAGGGTGTGGAACTAGTACTTACCTTAGGGACAGGATTTGGTTCAGCTTTGTTTGTTGAAGGAAAATTAGTCCCAAATTTAGAAATGGGGCATCATCCCTTTCGCAAGAAAGAAACCTATGAAGAACAGCTAGGTAGATCTGCTTTGGAAAAAGAAGGGCAAAAAAAATGGAATGCTCGCCTGCAAAAAGCGATCGTCAACTTAGATCGTCTGTTTAGTTATGATGTGCTTTATCTTGGTGGTGGAGAAACCAAAAACATCAACTTCGATCTTCCCCCAAACGCTAAAATCATTCCCAACATTACAGGGTTGCTAGGCGGGATTAAACTTTGGGATAGTTAGTTTGAGTAGCGAGTAGCCCTAAAGGACTCGCTTCGCGTCGCAGTAGCAAGTAGCGAGTATCAATTGAGTCTATTCAACTGGAAGTTGATTGTATTCTTGAGCTGTGGATTGTACTATCGAGCTTTTTTTAGAGCGTCATAGCAATTTGAAGTATGGTTTGGGGAATTTATAAAAATAGCAGCATTCAGCAAGCTTGAGAGTTCTGCAACTGCCTATTGTTTTCTACAGCTAAGCAATTTGACTGACATAAACGTTGAGATACAGTTAGACAATAATTTGTATGGGTAAGCATGATGCGAATTCAGTTTCGTGGCAAAAAATCATCTCGAATGATGGCGATCGGGTTGAAGCAAATGAGACCAATGCAGCAATTATCTGTGTTGATGATGAGTCGGTAATTTTAAATAGTCTGGGAGAACAGTTAAAGCGTAGTCTGGGTCAAGAATATGACCTTGAATTAGTTGAAAGTGGTGCAGAAGCGATCGCTCTTTGCGCTGAATTAGTCGAAGAAGGAATTGAGATTCCCATAATCATTTGCGATCAAATCATGCCTGGCATGACGGGGGATAAGTTACTAATTAAACTACACTCTCTTTATCCCGATACTATAAAAATTCTTTTAACAGGACAGGCAAATGCTGATGCGGTAGGGAACTTAGTCAACGCTAATGCCCTCTATCGCTATATTGCTAAACCTTGGAGTGAAACCGATCTGATTCTGACCGTCAAAGAGGCGCTAAAACTTTACCAACAAGAACGGCAGTTAGCAGAAAAAAATGCCACTTTACTAGAAGTCAATCAGCAGCTAACCAGCGCGATTTCTCTACTGCAAGCTACCTTAGATGCTACCGCAGACGGTATTCTAGTTTTAGATAGTAGTGGGGAAGTAGTCAACTATAACCAAAAGTTTGTTGACATTTGGGGATTGCCTTCAACAGTCAAGCTCAACCGCGAGCAAATTTTAACTTGGGTTTTGCAAGAGCTTACCGAACCCTACGCCAGTAATTTACGAGAAAGGTATGCTCGGCTTGCTTCAGATAATTTCAATTGTTTGGAGTTGAAAAACGGCAAAATTTTGGAATGCTATTCTCAGGCACAGCAGCTTCAGGAACGAGAAATTGGTCAAGTCTGGAGTTTTCGCGATGTTACCGAACACAAAAAAGCTCAGGTCATCATTCAACATCAGGCGTTTCATGATTCTTTGACTAATTTGCCCAACCGAACCTTATTCGATCGCGAATTGGCTAAAGCTTTAAAAAAAGCTCAAAGAATTGACAAAATGTTGGCGGTGATGTTTCTCGATCTAGACCGCTTCAAAACTATCAACGATACCTTGGGTCATGCTGTAGGAGATCTTTTACTCAAAAGCGTAGTAGAACGGCTCAAGCATTGCCTTAGGCAAGAAGATATCATTGCCCGTTGGGGAGGAGATGAATTTACGATCTTGTTACCCGAAATTAATAGTCGCCAAGATGCCAGTGCGATCGCCCAAAGAATTTTAAGCGTGCTTAAGCCGAGTTTTAAACTAGAAAAACATCATTTGCATATTACCAGCAGTATTGGAATTGCTGTGTTTCCTGAAGATGGAACAGATGCCGATGTTTTGCTCAAAAATGCTGATACTGCCTTATATTGGGTCAAGGAAAAAGGTCGAAATAGCTATCAACACTACGCTCTAAGGTTAAATGCTCAGGCGCGAGAACTATTAAGTTTGGAAAACGATCTTCATTATGCTTTAGAAAAACAAGAACTTGTTCTTTACTATCAGCCCATCATTGAAGTCACTACGGAAAAAATTGTCAAACTAGAAGCTTTATTGCGCTGGCAGCATCGCAAGCTTGGTCTAATTTCTCCTGAGTTGTTCATTCCTATTGCCGAAGAAAATGGTTTGATTACGGCGATCGGCGAATGGGTACTAGAAACTGCCTCCACTCAAACTAAAGCTTGGCAGGACATGGGTTTATCACCGCTAATAGTAGCGGTCAACTTATCGGCTCGTCAGTTTTACAATAACGATCTGGTATGCACGGTTAAAAGGATTTTACAACAGACAAAATTAAATCCTGGCAGTTTGGAGTTAGAAATGACCGAAACAGCCACGATGCACAACACTAGCTTAGCCAAACAGATTCTCTCGAATTTACATCAAATGGGTATTTCCCTGTCAATGGATGATTTTGGTACGGGATATTCTTCTCTCAGCTATCTTAAAGATTTCCCCTTCAATACTCTCAAAATCGACCGTTCGTTTATTAAAGATCTCAGCGTAGATTCTAATAATTTAGCTATCATCGATGCGATCGCTACTTTAGGAAAAGGTCTAAATCTGCAAATCGTTGCCGAAGGAGTCGAATCAGAACAGTTGAAAAATTTACTAGCAACCTTACACTGTGACTATATGCAGGGTTACTTCTTAAGTCCCCCTTTAACCGTAACCGAAGCAACCGAGCTAATGTTGCGCTCAATAAAAAGCTAAAAGTTAAGAGTCAAGAGGCATTCATGAAGTACTTAAAACCTTGTCTAAAAAACTCGCTACCCGCTACTCACTACTCGCTACTCACTACTCGCTACTCACTACTCGCTACTCACTACTCGCTACTCACTACTCGCTACTCACTACTCGCTACTCACTTTGCGCCTATTTGTTCATATTACGTTTAATCTGCTCTAGCTCTTCATCTACTTCCCATCTTTGAAATTCGGCTTCTAACGGATCGGCACTACGTCGATATTGAGGCGAATCTGCACCACGATCCCATCCTACCGTACCGCTAGAATAGGTATTAGAAGTTTGAGCAGTTTTGGCTTGAGCCGATTGTGTCTTGATTTCTTGGCGTTTCTGCTGAACTTGCTGAAGTAGTTCTTTTGCCTTGACAATCCGCTGCTTCACTCCTTCCATTTGCCCCCAAATCTGATTACCCTGTCTGAGCAATTCCGCTTCTCTTTCTTTGGCAGCATCTGCTAAATCTTGTCTCTTAGCTTTTTCTGCTTTGCCAATTCTGCTGTGCCAAGTCTGAATATCATTAGCAGTTTGTAGAATGCGATCTTGAAGGCTTTTTTCTTCTAGCTGTAGCTTGGCAATTAGTTTTGTAGTGTCTCTTGCTTGTTCTTGTAACTGTTCTTCAATCGCCTGTAGTTCTAGATGAGGATTGTTCTTCAAAAATTCATCAAGTCGCTCTTCTAAAAATTGGTTGATATCATCAAATAGACCCATCGTATTCTTTATTTCAGATATTTGGCTTTAATTCATATCTTAGAACGTTTCCCCTACTTCAATAGAGCGAACTTGTCCTTGATTACTAATTGTAGCGGTTTGATTGGTTACTGATTCTAAAATCCAACCACTACTATTTATTTTTTCTCCTAGCCAAACACGCTTAGTTTTACCTTTGACTTTGATCAAAGCTGCTGACTTTCCTGCTTCTAATTCTAGAACTCCCATTAGGGTATGTTTGATGGTGGGTTCAGCACTGCCAGTTGCGATCGCGTTTGATGATTGAGAAGAGCTGGCTGCTGAAGGGGTTGGTGCAGGTAAGGGTG
>JADEXJ010000339.1 GCA_015207195.1 Pleurocapsales cyanobacterium LEGE 10410 | reverse complement strand
TGTATTTGCTGTACGGTGCGGGGTGACTTGATTCGGATTATCGGCAATTTAATGAAGCGTCGTCATCAGTTCGACCATTTGGTCATTGAAACTACTGGGTTAGCCGATCCTGCCCCTGTAATTCAAACCTTTTTTGTCGATGAAGACATGAAAGACCAGATTGCTTTGGATGCAGTGGTTACGGTAGTCGATGCCAAACATATTCAGCAACATTGGGAGGCAGATGAAGCACAGGAACAAATTGCTTTTGCCGATGTAATTCTCCTCAATAAAACCGATCTCGTTAGTCCCCAAGAGTTGGATGAATTAGAAAGCAAAATTAAAGCCATGAACGGGATGGCAAAAATCTATCGCACTCAAAATTCTGAGTTAGGAATGGATGCGTTATTGGGAGTACAAGCATTCGATTTAGACCGTGCTTTAGAAGTTGACCCCGAATTTCTCAATGAAGCTGCCCACGAACACGATGAGACAGTCAAGTCTTTTGCCATAGTGGAATCTGGAGAACTAGACGGACCAAAACTGAGTAACTTGTTAAGTAACCTACTACAAACCAAAGGGGTAGATATCTTTCGCATGAAAGGTATTTTAAATATTGCAGGGGAAGAAGACCGCTTTGTTTTTCAGGGAGTACATATGTTACTGGATGGAAAACCAGATCGTCCTTGGAAGGAAGGGGAAACTCGTAAGAATGAATTAGTCTTTATTGGTCGCAATCTGGATGAGGCAGAACTTAAAGAGGACTTTAAGCAATGTTTGGTGTAGGCACAAAGGGGAAAGTCTTATTTCAGCAACAGTGGCAGGGTAGTCTCACAGAATACGTTACCGCAGTAGCCTGGTCGCCCAATGGTCTATTAGCTGCTAGTTCGGCTGCGGGGGAAGTAGTTTTATGGCAGGACGGCAACCTAGTTAATTTATTACCTGCGGGTTTAGTATCTATTGACTGTCTGGCTTTTTCTGCTGATGGCAAGTTTTTAGCTGCTGGGGGACAGGATGGCAAAGTTAGAGTTTGGTCAATCCCTCCTACCCCCCTTAAAGAACAGGAAGTTAAATTAATTGCCAGTCTAGACAATGCGCCCTCATGGGTAGATAAACTGGCTTGGAGTCCTACTTGTAACCACTTAGCTTTTAGTTTGGGTCGTTATGTGCAAATCTGGGATGCCGATAGTCAAACAGTTATAACTACTCTACCCTTTGCTAACTCTTGTGTTCTAGATTTAGCTTGGCGACCAAATGGAGAGAGTATCGCTATATCGGGTAACGGAGGAGTCAAAGTATGGTCTACTATAGATTGGGATGATGACCCCTATCTTATCGATATGCCCTCGGCTAGTATTGTTACGGCTTGGTCTGGGGACAGTAAATATATTGCCTCTGGTAATTTAGGCAATACCGTCACAGTTTTAGAATACGGTAGTCTTCATCCTTGGATAATGAGCGGGTTTCCTGGTAAGATTTCTAATCTAACTTGGTCGCAAGCATTGTCAAATAATACTCCTCTCTTGGCAGCATCAAGTATCGAAGGCATTGCCGTTCGGAAAAAAGAAGCTGACGATCGAGATGGTTGGAATGCAAACGTTTTAACTTTACACAACAGTAAGATTCAAGCCCTACTGTTTCATCCCCACAGCTTATTACTAGCCTCTGCTGCTGATGATGGCTGGTTGGGTTTGTGGACAAAAGCCAAACAAGTAGGACACATATTAGAGGGTGCTAGAAATGGTTTTTCCTGTTTAGCTTGGAGTCAAGATGGCAGACAGTTGGCTGCTGGTGGACAGGATGGAGAGTTGATTATTTGGTCGGAGTCTAGGCGAGGTAAAGGTTTTGGTTGATTAGCGATCGCTGGCTCAACTCAGATCTTGCACCAAGAAAAATTGATGTGTTGAGTTATGGCTAAAGTGATTATGAATAGGGGATTGTGACTAGTTCTCTATCAAGTAAGTAGAACTTATTTTAATTGTTACGAGAAATCTGTGGGTAGAAATAATTTATTCAACCCGATGACCAACTTTTTCTTCATTACTATATAAATCTAACCAACTTTCTTTTAGA
>JADEXJ010000086.1 GCA_015207195.1 Pleurocapsales cyanobacterium LEGE 10410 | reverse complement strand
GCTTCAAACAGGTTCTCACTCATTGTCCCCTGCCTGCTGGGTCAGCCTTAGTACATTAGGGAATGCACTATCTCTTGGTAGTTTTCACTCTCCTTGAGCATTACCAAAGTACGCTTCGCAGCGCACCCACGCCTCCTTGAGGTGTTCCTTCGTTTGTAGCAGAGTATCTCTTAAAGTCTATAACTCCACTTTTAAGCCAAGCTTTTACTTGTCTTCTTACCTTTCCTTTATGGTTAAGTTTTTGGAGTAAGGCTTCATGGTTTATGCGGTCAAAGCACTTGGCAATATCAGCATCTAAAACATACTTGGCTTTAGTCTGAATTGAGTCTTTGATGTGTTTAATCGCATCATGACATGACCTTCCTGGTCGGAAACCGTAGCTGGTAGCCTCAAATGAAGCTTCCCATTCAGGTTCTAAGGCAGTTTTGACTACTCCCTGTAGGGCGCGGTCGTACATTGTGGGTATTCCTAATGGACGTTTCTCGTCTCTTCCAGGTTTGGGAATCCAAACTCTTCGAGTAGGTTTACTTTTGCCTGTTAGTTTGAGTTGTCTTGTTAGGCGGATACGAGCTTCTGGGGATAGTGATTTAATACCATCCACTCCTGCTGTTTTCTTCCCGCGATTATCTTGAGTTACCCGTCGTACCGCTAAAACCTTGTTTGACCAAGAATTCATCAGTGTTTTTTGGAGTTGGCGAACTCGACGTTTATCACCTTGACGTGAAGCAGCATAGATTTTCTTTTGTAACTTGAAGACATATCGTTCGACTTTTTGCCAGTTGATTGCCTCCCATCCCTCTGTCGCCATGTTTAATGACTCAGAATTAGGCTTATTCATTTCTACTCGTCTTTCTAGCTTTTACACATTGCGGTTTACGTCTGTATATCCAGGTGATTAAACCATCCCTTTTCAGGCATTACCTGTTATTTCAGGTTTGGCATTAACTTCTTAAACCATCTTCATCTCTCCTTGCCTGGGCTAACCAGATATTGAGTCTTGACTGACTACCGAGCAATTCGACCAATCACTCGGAGCGTAGAGAGAGTTACTTCGTTCCAAATATCCATTGTTTGAGTTCTTTAGGGCGTGTCTATCCACTGAGGGTCTGAATTCTCAATCCAGACATAAGGGAAACTTCTCACCTTCGTCGCCGAAGGGGACGCTCTGTGCTTTTAACCCAGCATCGGGGCAGTAGGACTAGGATTTCTAGGTTACTTTCCATCACCTACATGGATATTTAGTTGTCATTGCAGTTAAGGATGTAAGTGTGAACTCTACCCTATTGGGTTACTTAACTGAACGCCCTACATCCCTCCTATAATGAGGATTTCGTAGGAACGAATCACACCGCGTCTAGCGACGCTCTGCGCGAATGCGCTGCGAAACAAGGCTGAGTTAGGGCGAAAGCGAAGTGGGTTGGTATTGTGTGGTATACTACTTTCAGTTGCAAAGGCACTATTGCCCTCCAGACACAGAAAGCTGGTTGATTAGGGTAGATATAAGACCGATGTAGCAAAGTTCGTAACTGATAAGCCTTGTGTCGCCTGATAAGTAATAGTAGGGAGCAAGCAGAAAAACGATACATAACCAAATATTTGTTTCTTTTTAGCTCTAGCCAGAAATGAGTTAGAGGTTCAGTATGGCTAAAGTCGAGGGGCTGTGTGCGGAGGTTGCCTCCGCACTTTATACGCCCCGTCCTGCTGTTCACCGAGAAGCACGGTTTTCTGGGATACGAGTAGCTGTCTCATACGAGAAGGGTGTCTTACCAGATACTCAGTCTTCGCGCAAGCAAGGCTGAGAGGCTTCATTCAGCAATCTTAGACATGGTTGCAAAAGTAAACTCAAGAAACGTAGCATCGCCACCAGAATCTTTTAATTACTAATTTAGCTACTAAGATAATTTAAGTACTAGCGTCGCCAGATTAATTATGATGGCTTTCGATTCGTGTGGATGCAGCGAGCAACCTTTAATCATTTCATCATATTAGTTGGACAGTTCGTGATGGTGTATGTGAGAAGTCTATTTTTGATGCTTATTGATTAACTAAAAATTTCTTTGCGTAAGGTTTTGAGATATATTCTTTAGTAATAGCTACGTAGACTGTAACCCAATATTCAGGTGCTTTATCATTGACATAAGCCAATTGTATTTTGGTGTGTATAGACTGAATGCTATATTAGAAAACAATGAACTAATTTTAAAATACATCACAAGAAATCTATGAATGATTTTAGTCAGACCATCTGGCTAGTGCCTTTGTATGCCTTACTTGGCGCGGGACTGGCTATTCCTTGGTCACCAGGTATTGTTCGTCAGACTGGACCGAGACCGTCGGGCTACCTCAATATTTTAATGACTTTGATAGCATTAATTCACAGTTTGTTTGCTCTCAAAGAAATCTGGCATCAACCAGCTAAATACCTGTCTTTTCAATGGCTTCAGGTTACGGATTTAAGCATTTCTTTTGATATTGAAATTTCTGTAATTACTGTTTCGGCATTAATTGTAATAGCTGGTTTAAATTTAATTGCTCAAATTTACGCCATTGGCTACATGGAAATGGACTGGGGATGGGCGCGTTTCTATTCTTTGCTGGCTTTATTTGAAGCGGGGATATCCACCTTAGTCTTGTGTAATTCTCTGTTCTTCAGCTATGTAGTGTTAGAAATTCTCACTTTAGGCACTTATCTATTAATTGGATTGTGGTTCAATCAGTCTTTAGTAGTAACTGGCGCCAGAGATGCTTTTTTGACCAAACGAGTAGGAGATTTAATTCTGTTGATGGGTGTAGTTGCCTTATTACCCCTGGCAGGAACTTGGAACTACGTGGAGTTGGCGCAATGGGCAGCAAATACGACAATTAGCCCCAGCGTGGCAACTTTACTCTGTTTGGCTTTGATTGCTGGTCCTTTGGGTAAATGCGCTCAATTCCCCCTACATCTTTGGCTAGATGAAGCCATGGAGGGTCCGATGCCAGCTACTATCTTACGCAACACGATCGTAGTTTCTACTGGGGCTTGGGTCTTGATTAAGTTACAGCCAGTACTTGCTCTATCTTCTGTGGCTACTAATTTTATGATAGTGGTTGGTGCAGTAACTGCTCTTGGTGCTAGCTTGATCGCGATCGCCCAAATCGATATTAAACGTTCTCTTTCTTATTCTGTTAGTGCCTATATGGGGTTGGTGTTTATCGCCGTCGGAACTCAACAGGATGCCACTGCTCTAAAATTATTATTTACCTATGCGATCGCTATGTCGCTTTTGGTAACGAGTGTTGGTGGAGTTGTTTTAAATAATATTACGCAAAATTTGACTCAATACGGCGGTTTGTGGTCACGTCGCCCCATATCTGGTCTTTGCTATTTAGTGGGAGCTACTTCTCTAGTTGCTTTTCCACCTTTGGGGTGTTTTTGGACGCTGACGGAGATGGCGGATAATCTCTGGGATACTCATCCCTGGCTAGTAGGAGTATTAATTATAGTTAATGGGTTGACAGCTTTTAGTCTGACTCGTGAATTTTGTCTGATTTTTGGTGGTAAACCTAAACCAATGACGGTTCGTTCCCCCGAAGGTTTGTGGGCGTTGGTCTTACCCATGACGTTTTTGATGGGGTTTGCCCTGCACGTGCCAATCTTATTAAGTCAGTGGGATCTATTACCAGGGTGGAATGAGCTTAATCTGTCTGTTGCGATTCCTTTAGTTGTTGCTACTTTGGTTGGCGGTAGTGCCTCAGCCTTTATTTATCTCAACGAGCAAATTGCCAAACCGATCAAACTCAAGCCCAAAGCAGTACAGGACTTTTTCGCCTACGACCTCTATACAGAAAAATTCTATCGCGTAACCATTGTATTTGTGGTGGGTATAATTTCTCAACTCGTCTATTGGTGCGATCGCTATTTAGTCGATGGAATAATCAATTTCTTTGGCTTGGCGACTATTTTTGGTGGCGAAAGTTTAAGATACAACACTTCTGGACAAACCCAATTTTATTTCTTATCAATCGTGTTAGGTCTGGGTTTGTTTATTGCTGCAATTTGCTTTCCTTTTATAGCTCAAATTTCTTTTTAAAACCTTGCTAATTGAATTACAAAATCAAAAAAACTCTGTTTTAACTCTTTGCTTGGCAATAAATATCAATTAACAACTAACCACTAACAACAATAAAATGCTTAGTTTTATTCTATGGCTGCCCGTGATTGGCGCGGTGGTAGTCAGTATTTTACCAAAAAGCGAATCGGCGCGATTGCGTCAAATTACGACTATTTTTGCGATCGCGACTTTTATAACAACGATCTTGCTCTTAACTCAGTTCGATCTGAGTAATTCTGGATGGCAATTTAAAGAATATTTGCCCTGGGTCAAACCAATTGGCTTGAGTTACAGTTTGGCAGTTGATGGTCTGTCCATGCCTCTACTAATTTTAAATAGCTTACTCACAATTATTGCTATTTATAGTATTGGTGAAAATGTCGAGCGTCCTCGTCTCTATTACTCCCTATTATTATTAATCAATACGGGAGTGACAGGAGCATTAATCGCGCAAAATTTATTATTGTTCGTAATTTTCTACGAACTAGAACTGATTCCTTTCTATTTAATGATTGCTATTTGGGGAGGAGAAAAAAGAGGCTATGCTGCAACCAAATTCTTGCTCTACACTGCGGTATCAGGATTATTAATTTTAGCTGCCTTCTTGGGAATAGGTTTTCTCAATGGTGCTGCTAGTTTTGACTACAATATTATTACTACTCAGGGATTATCTTTAAAGACCCAGCTTATTTTATTAACCGTATTGTTAATTGGATTTGGGATTAAAATTCCTTTAGTTCCTCTCCACACCTGGTTGCCCGATGCCTATACCGAAGCTTCTCCTGCCGTCACGATTCTTTTGGGGGGAATTTTAGCAAAACTTGGAACTTATGGACTAATTCGCTTTGGTTTACAGCTATTTCCTGACGTATGGTCGATAGTAGCCCCAGGATTGGCAGTTATTGGTACAATAAGCGTACTCTACGGAGCGTTGAGCGCGATCGCTCAAAAAGACATCAAGCGCATGGTAGCCTATAGTTCGATTGGTCATATGGGCTATATTTTAGTAGCAGTAGCTGCTGGCACGCGGTTAAGTATCTTGGGTGCAGTAGCACAAATGATCGGTCATGGTTTGATTCTCGCTTTGCTATTTCATTTAGTGGGAATTGTCGAACGTAAGGTGGGAACACGCGATCTAGATGTTCTCAATGGTTTAATGAACCCCATTCGTGGTTTACCCCTGACTAGTGCCTTACTAATTACCGCTGGCATGGCTAGTGCTGGTATTCCTGGTTTAGTTGGGTTTGTGGCGGAATTTATTATTTTTCAGGGCAGCTTTAGCACTTTCCCGATTCCGACACTGCTTTGCATTACTGCTTCTGGCTTGACTGCGGTTTACTTTGTCATTCTGCTTAATCGCACCTGTTTTGGCAAGTTAGATAACAAACAGGCATACTATCCTCAAGTGTTGCGTTCAGAAACCATTCCTGCCTTTGTTTTGACCGTGATTATCTTTTTTTTAGGGATTCAACCAAACTGGTTACTGCGTTGGATCGAACCCACCACAGATTTGTTGGCGATCGATGTCGCCCAAACCGAACAGATAGCTACTTCATTAAACATTGAACATTTACATTCAGTAGATCGATCCAATTAACAAATAACTATTAACTCATGACCCAAGCACCTCTCAAACTAACAACACTACCTCCTTCAACGCATCAATTTGCCGATGTCGTTCATCGCCTGGAATCTGGTGGTTCGATGTTGCCCGACACGCCAGAAAACCTAATGCAGATTATCGGGATTTATAAAGCCTATGCGATCCCAATGGATTTTTATTGGCGAGATTTACTTTATATTGCCGAACGAGTATTTCTCAATCCTCTACCTTTCTTCAAATACTTCCTACCCCAAGAATATTTAAACTTACCCAATCATTATGCTGGGGATGATGCCGATCTTAAGGTATGGCGGGGTCGAGCCACTGCTCATCCAGAATTACTAGAATTTGTTGAGAAGGGCAAGACTGGCAAGATGCCCAAGCTACTGCATCATCTTGGGCACGATCGCATCAACATGGAATTTGCTGAAGCCTGTATGCGGGCAATGCTTTGGCATGGTAGAGATATGGGGATGGGTAAGTTTGACGCTTATTTAGATACTGACGAATATCGAGCCAATGCAGATCGGGCAATTCTCGCCTATTTTAAAAACAATCCTGCTATGTTGGGGCTATATAAACTATTTCCTGAGATGTTTGTCGAACAAGTAAGACAGCTATCCTACTATTCTAACCTGGGCTTATTTTGGGAAGTGATGGCACCCGTATTCCTGGAAATGTCTGATATCTATGATGAAGGGGGATTTAAAGGTGTTCCCGATGCGATGAACTTTCTGGTCAACGGTATCTTCGCGGTTGCGGGTAGACCAATATACCACCACGCCTATATTGGAGATGAATGCTACGAAATTATTCCCAAATCAAAGGGCTTTACCTGGCTATATGAGGCTGCCTTGCCCTATGTTGAAGCGATTTTTTATCGTACTTCTCCCTTCCGTGGAACCAAATCCTATAATGCTCAAGCAAAGCAAGTCCCCGAACTACAAAAAGACTTTCACTACGGCATTTTATATGCTGATGTCTTTCCTGTCGGTACGGCGGGAATTCCTCCCACACTATTAATGGATGACATGTATCATTTTCTGCCCGACTATTTACAAAAGTACTATCGAGAACACTGTCGCGGAGAAAAGGATATTTTGGTTCAGTTGGGAATTACTTTTCAGCGATCGATGTATAACGTGACTTCGGCAGTGATTCAAGCCTTGCGCCAGGCTTTGTTATATCCTCTAGACGATTCCAATCCTCAGCACCTATTAAAAAATCGCGCCTTTTTTGAAGCTCAAATGGATCGTTTTTTACGTCCTGAAGCTCGTTTAAAAGATATTCAATCTCAATCCTATCGCTAGAATGATACCTCTGTTAAGACTGAGCGGGAGACTGGGGAACTTAGGGACTTGGGATAATAACATAACATAGTCTACCTACTTCCTACTTCCTACTCCCTACTTACAAGCAGTTGGCTTTTCTGCCCTCAGCCCAAAGCTTTCGGCTGCAAAATACTTTAGCTTAAACTAATAATCCCTATTAGTGCTATTGTTGCTGATTATAAAATGTTTCCTGATTTTCTTCCTCAAGACTTTAACCTGCTAGAGCATAGCGATTCAATCTTACTAGCCAAAAATATTAAACGCGATCCAATATTGACTCCCCTATCGTCGAGGGCGATCGCCACGGCTGATGTCAAGTCAGGAACAACCGAGCCAGCTATTCTCCTGCTTCATGGATTTGATAGCTCATTGTTAGAGTTTCGCCGTTTAATTCCGTTGTTAGCCTCAGAATGTCAAACTTGGGCAGTCGATCTGCTGGGGTTCGGGTTTACCGAGCGTCTACCGCACCTATCCTACAATCCTCAAACAATCAGAGAGCATCTTTATGCTTTTTGGCAAAGCAAAATTGCTCGTCCAGTCATTTTAGTTGGCACATCGATGGGTGGTGCGACTGCTATTGACTTTACTACTACCTATCCAAAAGCAGTACAAAAGCTAGTTTTGATCAATTCGGTTGGCTATAGCGGTAGTTTTCCCGTAGGAAAGCTGTTGTTTGAACCTCTAGACTGGCTGGCGGTAGAGTTTTGGCGACAGCGACGCATACAGAGTCTGTACTGGGGCAAAAACTTTGGATTACTAGATTCTCAGACTGAAGATATTCTTCGCTGTGCTACTTTGCCTTCACATATGCCCAATTGGGAGTTGGCGATTAACCAGTTTACTCGAAGTGGTGGTTATTATCAGCTATCAGAGCGCATTCATTTGGTCGATCGCTCTACCTTAATTTTGTGGGGGGAATGTGATGATTTGCTCGGAACAGAGGCTGCTCATCGATTTAATCGGGCGATCGCCAATGCAGAATTAGTTTGGCTTCCAGGAGTGGGACATGCCCCGCAGTGGGAACAGCCCACAACGGTAGTTCGGCACATTGTGAGGTTCATTAATAGTTAAATTTCTTGGGAGCGATCTGGTTAATTGCTCTAACTGGACTTTAGGAAAAAAGTGCTTTAGAAAGACTATAGTGTAAATAGAAAAGCCTTTTAACCTGTTTTTAGCCCCAAACAAATCCACGTTCGGCTTTATGGGCAGCAAAAACTTCCAGATTTTTTGCTAGCCAACCCAAGAAATGGTAAGAAATTCCTGTTAAAAATGCTTCTAATGTATCAGCAAAAGTTGTTAAAGATTTATTAGCATAACGCTTTCTAAGTCCTCCCATTAATTGCTGATACAAAATTAAAGTATAAGCAGTAAATACTAAAATAAAGTGACGAAGTAGAGCATCTTTTTTCCTCACTTGATATTCTTTTAACCCTAACCAGCCTTTGGCTTCCCGATAAAACTTTGCAATATAGTTTCTCTGGGAAAATGTTCTAACTATCCATTCTTCTGTTACTTTAAGGTTAAAAAGGAAGGCTATGGTCCGACAGGGAATGGTGGGAATGGCCTAATTCTGCATAGTGCCTTGGCGATTGAACCAGAACAAGGGCAAACCTTAGGGTTACTGTGGCAAAAACTTGGGAATCGAGAACACAAGCCCAAGCCTCCCAAGGATGAAACTCCAAAGCAGAAAAAACAAAGACAAGCCAGTGCCAGAAAAGCAGCCCGTAAAAGACCCTTTACGGAGAAGGAATCTTACAAATGGGTAGAAGCTCTTTGTGCCGTGGACAAGCAAGTAGAAGCGAACACAAGAGTGATTCATGTCTTTGACCGAGAAGGAGATATTGCTGAAGTCTTTGACCAAATCCGTCAACTGCAACACACAGGAGTTCTAGTAAGAGCTGGTTGAAGACTATCATCAAATTTTGAAGTCTGGGTGTCAGAGCGAGCGATATCGATTGGCTGCTATCGGCATGAAGACCTTGCTTGGCTTTTTAAGTGTGATTGCCGTTGAACTGTTACAGGTTACTTATCTCCATCGAACACAACCCGATGGTTAAGGCAGCAGGCGGGATTACCTTTGCTCAGTGTGAAGCCACAGCACAGTTTAGCGGAATGCCTAATACGGCAGCAGCTACAGGACAGGTAGATTTTATTCTGCCTCCCCAGGCGATCGCCGAAGAATTGGTTAAAATTAGCCAGCATCCCTATCTGCTACGGCAAAACTTATCCTCAGAGGAGGAGCAACCTTTGTCTGACGAATCAGCCCTCTCGGAAATTTTTCTGCTGTTGAGAAGAACTACGGGAGTTAACTTTGCCGACTATAAACGTAGTACAGTTCAAAGACGGATTGGGCGACGGATGGCACTGTACAAGCAGGATCGGCTGGCAGATTATCTTAGCTATCTTCAAGACCATCCAGATGAAGTGCAGGCTTTATATCGAGATTTATTAATCGTGGTAACGCAGTTCTTTCGCGATGAACCCGCTTTTACTGCTTTAAAAGAACGAGTATTTCCCCAGATCGTATCGGGGAAGTCTTTCGATTCAGCAATTAGGATTTGGGTAGCGGGATGTGCCACGGGAGAAGAAGTTTATTCCCTGGCTATCTGCTTGCTTCAGTTTTTGGCAGAGCAACCGACCAAACCGACGATCCAGATTTTTGGTACAGACCTTAGCGAAACCGCGATCCAAAAAGCCCGCAAGGGTATCTACCAGGAGAATCAAATCGCGGGGCTTTCGAGCGAACTTCTCCGTCGCTTTTTTGTTCGGGTAGAGAAAGGCTATCAGATTAGCCAGCAAATTCGCGAAATGTGTATCTTTGCCAGACACGACTTAAGCAGCGATCCGCCTTTTTCCTCTTTGGATCTAATTAGCTGTCGCAACGTGCTGATTTACTTTGCTTCCTCTTTACAAAAGCGAGTGCTGCCTTTGTTCCACTACAGCCTCAAACCTACGGGCTTTCTTTTGTTAGGAGCTTCCGAAAGTGTGGGCAAAGCTTCCGACTTGTTTGTGGCAGTAGACGACAAGTCCCGAATTTATGCCAGAACCCAAGCTCCCTCACGCCTGAACTTCGAGCCGACGTTTGGTAGCTCCCTCTCAACGTCAGCTAATAATGAGGAGAGCGATCGCCAAGAGAGAAACAATGTTAGCATCCAGCAGCAAGCCGAGCGCATAATTTTAGACCGCTATACCCCAGTGGGAGTCCTGTGTACCCAACGGCTGGACATTCTGCAATTTCGGGGAGACACCAGTGCCTATCTCAGACCTGCTCCTGGAGAACCCAGCTTTAATCTACTAAAAATGGCACAACCCTGGCTGCTGCCAGAGCTACGGGCAGCGATTCATCAGGCACAAAGACAGAATAGCCCCATCAGTAAAAAAGTATTACGCGGAGATAACCAGCGTTCGAGAGTTGAGATTGATGTAATTCCTTTCCAAGCTACCCCAACACCAGAAAGCTACTGGCTCGTTTTATTTAGGCACAGTACCACCACAGTTGTAGAGTCAGATTCAGAGAGCGATCGCCGTGAAGGTGCAGAGCAGACATCGGAAATTCTGCGCCTACGACAAGAACTGGCAGATTCTCAGGCATATTTACAGGCAACCCTGGAAGAACAGGAGGCTACCAATCAACGCCTCGCAGCAGCTAACGAAGAGATTCTATCGAGTAATGAGGAGTTGCAAAGCACCAACGAAGAACTGCAAACCACTAAAGAAGAAGTTCAGGCAGCCAACGAAGAGCTAAAAACCACCAATGAGGAACTACAGCATCGCAATCTTGAAGCCCGCCAGAGCAACGACGACCTGCTCAACCTACTCAACAGCATCGAAATTCCCATCCTGATGCTAGAAAAAGATCTTCGCATTCGACGTTTTACCCCCACCGCCCAGAGAATTTTTAACCTGATTCCCACCGATATCGGACGACCCCTCAGCGATATCAGACTGAATCTCGATTTCCCCGACCTCGAAGCAGCGATCGCCGAAGCAATCGACACACCGACAATTATCAGACGGGAGGTTCGAGATCGATCGCTCCATTGGTACGAACTCTGTATCCGACCTTATAAAACCGCAGAGGATCGAATTGATGGGGCGGTCGTATCGTTAATCGATATTGACGACCTCAAGCGCAATGCGGAGCAACTCCAAGCCAAGAGCGATTACGCCGAAGCAATTGTGGCAACTGTGCGCCAGCCTTTAATCGTTCTCGATGAGGAACTGCGAGTCAAAACCGCCAATCAGTCTTTCTATGAAATGTTCCAGGTTTCCCCCACCCAAACCGAACGGCAATTGTTTTTCGAGCTTGGCAACGGTCAGTGGAACATTCCCCAACTGCGGGAACTGTTAGAGGAAATGCTTCCCAATAACCAAGAACTTCAAGATTTTGAGGTGGAGCATGAGTTTGAGGGTATCGGAATCAAAACCATGTTGCTCAATGCTCGCCAACTTACCGTAGCTGAAGAAGGTCGCTTGATTCTCTTGGTGTTTGAAGACATTACCCAACGCCAGCAGTTTGAAGCAGAACGAACTCAATTACTGGATCGGGAGCGAACGGCTCGATTAAACGCGGAAGCAGCAAATGCCAGTAAAGACCAGTTTATCTCAGTCGTCTCCCACGAGCTACGCACGCCCCTCAATGCAATTAGTGGCTGGGCGCAGATTTTACTAAACAGTAACCCCGATGAGGAAACCACGACTCGCGCACTGAAGACGATCGCCAATAATACTAGGTTACAGTCTCAATTAATTGAAGACCTGCTCGATATCTCCCGAATCGTTCGTGGCGAACTACGATTAGAGTTCGCTCCTTTATCCCTGACTTCGGTTATTGAGGCAGCCCTGGAAACTGTGCGCCCCGCAGCCGAGCAAAAAGGAATCCAACTTCAGTCGAGTCTTGCTGACTGTCCCGCAGTTGCTGGCGATGCCAACCGTATGCAGCAGGTAATCTGGAATCTCCTCAGCAACGCTATTAAATTTACCCCAGAGAACGGTCGGGTAGAAATTCGCCTCAGTTGCGACCCCGATCGTGCCCAAGTTTGGGTAACTGACACTGGTAAGGGTATCAGTGCCGATTTTTTACCCCATATCTTCGATCGCTTCCGCCAGGCTGACAGTACTAGCAGCAGGAATCAGGGCGGTCTGGGACTCGGTTTGGCAATTGTCCGCGAATTGGTAGCACTACATCAAGGAACGGTTGGGGCCCAAAGTCCAGGGTCAGGACAGGGGGCAACCTTTACGGTGCGACTGCCACTGATGACAGCCCCCCCCAAACCAATCCAGATCCCGAAGATGAAGCATTTGAGCCAGCTTCAGACTTGACAGGCATCAAAATTCTAGTAGTAGAAGACAATGAAGATTCGCGATCGCTCCTCACTTTCCTTTTAGAACAGGAAAACGCCAGCGTTACTGCTACCGCTTCAGCCTCAGAAGCTCTATCGGCTTTATCCCAGTCCCTACCAGATGTGCTGATCAGCGACATTAGTATGCCAGAAGTTGACGGCTACACCCTAATTCGACAAATAAGAGAGCTACCGTCACGAGGCGGACAAATTCCCGCGATCGCCATGACGGCATACGCTGAAGAGAGCGATCGCGCTGCTGCGATATCGGCAGGGTTTCAACGGCATATTACTAAACCCGTTAATGTAGATGATTTAATCGAGGCGATTTCCAGCTTGGTAGTCAGGGGAAGTAATAGCTAGCGTAGAAAAATCTGAAATTTAATTTCTAAAGATAGAGAAGATGGGTTTTCTATTTGGCATCGCCAATAATCAGCAGGTTTCCCTTGAGAGAGGTACTTTTTTACAGTAACTTTCGCTATGGTAGAAGGCAACAGATAATTTCTTTACCCTCTCCGATTACAATACATGGCGCGATCGCACCGACAAAGTTACTAAAATACAAAATATTACCTACAATTTATAAAAATATTATTTTTAGGGTTATCAAAGCTAACTAGCAAAAATAAAAATAAAATTATCTCAATAACTAATATAAAATATAAATCTCATTATTAGATTGTTTTTTACATTGTCCTAAAGATAGATAGCGAATTAATAGTTTTTTCTCGATCTGAAAATGCTCTGCAATAAAATCTGTTTGTTCGAGAGTTGAATCTCAACGTCAAACAAGGCATAAACTAGAATCTGAGACTAGATATTATATTTCAGACTTATCTGACTCAGCTTTTGATTTCTATCAAAGAATACGTGGCTACTGGGGGATCGAAAACAAAGTTCATTATGTTCGAGATGTCACCTTCGGTGAAGACAAATCACGAATTCGTACTGCATTTTTGCCTCATATCTTAGCGATCGCTCGTAACTTGGCGATTAACTTATATCGCGACGCAGGATTTTCTAACATGGCTCAAGCAAAGCGCAAATGTCAGTTTGACCTAGACCATGTTTTATCTCTTTTTAGAATGAAATAGCCCTGGGAGAAAAAGAGGTTAAAGGTTAGGTAAATATCCTGATATAGAAGTTAATTCGACATATCTGGTTTGATAACAGTAATTTCTTGTTCTGGGTCAGAACGATAAGCAATTAGACTATTTTCATCTCCAGAGTTGTCATATGCTTGAAAGCGATCTGCGATTGGAAGATAAAGTTCGACAAAATTTCTTCTACCTCGCTCGTATCTTCTACTTAGACATCGTGTAAAAATAATATGAACAGTTTGCTAAAAAGTTAGAGAATGAGAATGTAACTAAGTAAAAGCTTTAGATGTCTGACAATCAGGTAATCGAAAAGATTCGAGATAAGTACGAAAAGCTGTTGCCTTATTTGAACGAAAAAACCCGTCGTATTTGAGCAGGGATTGAAGCATCAAGCATAGGATGGGGAGGGGTAACTCAGGTTTCGAGGGCAACGGGGCTATCTCGTACTTAGCTTGCTCTACCCGCTTTCTGCATTCTAAGCTGTTCTTGCCACGCACGTAGATTAGGGTATACTTTGGTTTTCTACTGCGGTAGAAATTACTTTGTTTGAATCTTTCAATTTCGGCAAGAGAAAACTTACGGTTTTTTCCCTGTCTAATACAGGGCAAATGTCCTTCATCGACCCATTTGACTAAAGTTTTATTACTAACCTCTAAAAGAGCAGCAGCTCTGCCTGAATATACGTATTTACTGTTACTAACTATCATTTTCATGAGACTTTTGGACTATGCTTGTGGAACAACTTTTATACTCAAACACTTTTTTTCAGCGATTACTATCAAACTAAATAAAGGGTTTATGAGGTGTGATGCAGGTCATAGCTGTACGGAAATCCGCTCTTTAGATCTGTACCTCCTCGATTTCGTCTATATTGAATACGTAATCGGGATATTTACTGAAGTTTGAAGTAGCTTTAGAAGTATCTTCTGCCAGCAACAATTTTAGTTCTTCCTCAATAGCGTTATAATCGCGCTCGTTCCAGCGAATTTTGGTGACACGACCGTTGCGCTGGGCTGAAAAACCACAAATAACTATTACTAACTTTTCAGGTGGATATTGAAGATAATTACAGGCTATCCATAGCTTTATATGAAGTCCGCTGAATTAGTTCTAAAATAATTAAAACTATCAAGATGACATCAATCGATGCCCAAATTACTTAGATTAGAACCTCATCTGACCACAGAAGAACTAAAACAACGTTATCGAAACAGTTGTGACCCAGTAGAACGTTCTCATTATCAAATTATCTGGCTTTTAGCTAGTGGTCAAACTGTAGCAGAAGTTAGTAGTATCACTAGCTATAGTACAAAATGGATTTATCAGGCACGCTAGTCGCTATAATCAATCGGGAGAAAGAGGATTAGGCGATCGCCGACATCAAAATAAAGGAAATAAACCTTTGTTGGATGATATTCAATTAGCTTATTTGTGGCAAAGATTACAAACACCACCAGCAGATGGAGGTTTCTGGAATAGTCGCAAAGTAGCAGACTGGATGTCAGAGCTTTTAGAATGTCGAGTTAGCCAACAAAGAGGATGGGACTATCTTAGAGGTTACGAACTCAGACTCAAGCAACCGAGACCTGCTCATACTCAATCAGACCCCAATACCGTTCGGTCAAGCCCCCCAGCCCCCAAATTTGGGGGAGTAAGATTCATTAAAGTCCCCCAGAATTGGGGGATTTAGGGGGCGAACGAAATAACTTGAAAGACTAACCGAACAGTATTGAATCAGACCCTTTTGAGCAGGAACAATGGAAAAAAAACTCCAAAGCAAATATCAAAAGCTATGTCGGAACAATCCCCAGTCCAAAGTAGAATTATGGAGTATGGATGAACATCGTTTGGGATTAAAACCCATTCAAAGAAGGATTTGGGCCGATAGTAAATGAACCTTTAGTTAATCGAAGTTTTAAGGATTTAAAAGAACTAGAATCAATTCTCTACACTCGATGTCAAGTAATCTTACAACAACCAGAATTAGTCAAAGGAATTACTAATTTTTCTTGGTGGCCACAGTTCAATTTTACGTCAATTTAGTTAGAATTAATCAAGCGGACTTCATATGACGGGTGCCAAAGAAATGCTTCTAGGCAGCGTAAGTAACTACGTGACCCATCATGCTCCTTGCTCAGTTTTGATTGTACGTGAAACTCTCAAGAAATAAGCATAAATTCTGGCTCATGAGCGATCGCGCTCTCATACAGAGTTTATCTAGTCAGTCTCTTTTCTCTTGAAATACCTAGGGAGTTACTATTTTTATACTTGATGCTAATTCTCACAGCAACTTATCGGGCGTAATCGGCAGATCCCGCACTCGCTTACCCGTGGCATGATAGATCGCGTTGACTACTGCTGCTGCTATGCCTGCGGTAGCTATTTCGCCAATGCCCCTCGCTCCTAGAGGATTGAGGTGATAATCGGGATATTCGACGAAAATCGTTTCCATTTCGGGGATATCTGCTTGAATTGGTACGTGATAATCCGCTAGGTTATGAATAATTACGCGACCAGAATGAGGATCGAGAAGGGTTTCTTCCATTAATGCCATGCCGATCCCAAAGATCGTCCCGCCGTAGATTTGACTGCGAGCGGTTTTTTGATTGAGGATGCGTCCGACATCGAAAGCCCCAACCACACGGCTGACTTTAACCTGGTTACGACGGGGATTAATCCGCACCTCGACAAAGTGCGCCCCAAAGGAATGAATGGCAAATTCGTCCGATCCTCCTTCGTCTTCGACTATTCCAGGTTTGGTACGGGCTGCGATCGATTTATAGCGCGATCCTTTATCTTGAGGAGATATTTCTGCTTCGACTAGGGGCAGGTTGTGACGTTGCAACACCGCTTCGTAGGTTTCGCCGATTTCGGGAGACTCTTTAACAAAGATGCGTCCTGCTTCGGTAGTAATCTCTTCTGCTTGGTAGTCGTGTAGTGGTGATTCATTATCTGCGATCGCCATTTCAATCAGTTTGAAACAGGCAGCCTCACAAGCAGAACGTACCGCAGGGCTAACGCTGGCAGCAGTTGAAGAACCACCCGATACGGAAGCTATGGGCAGTTTGCTATCTCCTAATTCAAATTTAACCCGTTCTATCGGTAAACCCAGAGTATCGGCAGCAATCTGAGTCATAATTGTATACGTCCCCGTACCGAGGTCGTGGGTAGCACTACTGACAATTACTTTACCGTTGGCTAAAATTTGCGCCTTAGCAGCAGTGGGAAAGCGATAGCCTGGATAGGTCGCTGTTGCCATACCCCAGCCAATTAGATCGTCACCTTCTCGCATCGAACCAGGACGCGGATCGCGATTTTGCCAACCAAAAGCATCGGCAGCACGTTGGTAGCATTCAATTAAATGTTTGCTCGACCAGGGTTTATCGGACTGAGGATGCCGATCTGCATGATTGATAATGCGAAATTCCATTGGGTCGATACCCGCTTTAACCGCCAGTTCGTCCAATGCTGCTTCTAAGGCATAAGTACCCGATGTTTCCCCAGGACCTCGCATCGGTGTCGGCGTACCAGTATTAGTCCGCGCTATCTGATGTTTGATTTCCATATTGGGGCAGGCATAAAGCATCTTGGTAATGTTGCCACAGGGTTCGGCATGATCGCCGACAAAGGAAGTTTCGGTATCGGTATGATGGCGAATTGCGGTTAGTTTGCCCTCATTGTCTGCACCCAAGGTTATTTTCTGTACGGTGCGGGGGCGGTGTCCGCAAGAAGAGAACATTTGCTGTCGAGTCAGCATTAATCTGACGGGACGATTAACTTTACGGGCAGCGATCGCAGCTAAGAGGGGATGCGTCCAGAAAAACCCCTTGCAGCCAAAACCACCGCCGACAAAATGGGAAATGACCCTTACTTTCTCTTCAGGTAAGCCCAAGCCTCTAGCAATCATGCCCCGCGTACCCATTACCCACTGAGTCGAATCGTATACCGTCAACTCGTCATCGTGCCATTCGGCAGTAGTGGCCGAAGTTTCCATCGGGTTGTGATGTTCTAGAGGAGTGGTATAGGTTTCCTCGATAGTTACGGCTGCTTGCTGGAGTCCTCCCTCAATATCTCCCCAACTGGGTTGTAATCTTTCTCCTGGATCGTATCTTTCGGACTGTTCTAAGGCTTGTTCTAGATCGAACATCGGTTCTGCTTCGTCGTAATTTATTTCTATTAAAGAAGCAGCGAGTCTTGCTTGTTCGTAAGTTTCGGCGACGACAATACCAATATGCTGTCCGTCAAAATGAACTTGGTTATCTTGTAGGGGTAAAAAGTTTTCCCCTGGATAACCGCCACCAAAATTTTTACTTTTTAAAGAATTAAGCTTGGGGGCATTTTGATGGGTTAAAATCGCCAATACTCCTGGCAACTGTTCGGCTTGAGAAGTATCGATCGCCTCAATCGTGCCTTTAGCAATCGTACTTTGAATAATATAGCCGTGAGCAATTCCTTCAAGGGGAAACTCCGCCGAATAACAGGCTTCTCCTGTAACTTTGAGCCTGCCATCTACGCGATCGATATTTTTGCCCGTTTTGGCTTGAATGTTGGTTCTATCTTGAGTGCTAGTCATTTCAGTTACCATTTATCATTTATCATTTATTAACTGTTCATTGCTCATTGTTCATTGCTCACTGTTCACTGTTAATAAAGCTTGTACCAGGGTGGATTGAGCTAGCTCGATTTTAAAAACGTTGTATTGATAGGGTTTTGCACCTTCTAGGGCTGCGGATGCTGCTGCGATAAAGCTTTCCTCGTTGTTTTTTGCCCCAATTAGAGCGTTCTCTGCTTCGGGCGATCGCCAGGGTTTGGTGCCGACTCCTCCCATCGCTACTCTGGCATTAACAATTTTGTCTCCTTCTATTTCTAAAGCAACGGCTGCGGAGACTAAAGCATAAGCATAGGAATGGCGATCGCGTACTTTAAGATAGTGCGATCGCTTTGCCCAGGGTAAAGGGGGAATCTCCACCGCTTCGATTAGTTCGCCGTGTTCCAAGGCTGTCTCGATGTGAGGCGTATCTCCTGGCAGCAAATGAAAATCTTTAAAAGCAATATTTCTAGTTTCCCCATCGGGTTTACGAGTCTGGACTACCGCCCCCAAAGCAGCTAAAGCCACACACATATCCGAAGGATGGGCTGCAATACAGCGATCGCTCGTACCGAAGATAGCGTGCATTCGATTGATGCCCTCAATAGCGGGACAGCCCGAATTTGGCACACGTTTATTACAGGGATAGGAAACATCGTGAAAATAAGAACAGCGATTACGCTGCATCAAATTCCCCCCCGTAGTTGCCATGTTGCGTAACTGAGGGGATGCTCCTGCTAATATTGCTTCAGACAATACGGGATAGCGATCGCGCACCTGGGAATGATAAGCTACCTGCGAATTAGTCGTCGTCGCATCGAGGCGTAGGGTGCCATCTGTCACCGTAATTTCGCCAGGAAATTTACGAATATCAATCAGACGTTCGGGAGTTTCCACCCCTTCCTTCCACATGTCCATAAAGTTTGTTCCCCCCGCAATAAACTTAGCCTGGGGGTTTGCTGCCACTTGAGTAATTGCGTCAGTGCGATCGCTTGCCCGTTCGTAAGTAAAATGCTTCACGCCGTCACCTCTTTGACTTCTTTAATCGCTGACAAAATGCCCAAATACGCCCCACAACGACAAATATTACCACTCATCAACTCTTTAATTTCCCCATCGGTTTGCGCCTGTCCTTCGGCGATCAAACCCACAGCAGACATAATTTGTCCTGGAGTACAGTAACCGCATTGAAACCCATCGTGTTTAATAAAAGCGGACTGCATCGGATGCAGCTTGTTATCTTTTGCCAAACCTTCAATAGTAGTAATTTCTTCTCCCTGGTGGGCTGCTGCCAAAGAAAGACAAGAAACCACTCTTTCCCCTTCCACCAATACCGTACAAGCCCCACACTGCCCGTGGTCGCAACCTTTTTTAGTTCCCGTTAGTCCTAAATATTCCCGTAGGGTATCGAGTAAAGTTACGCAGGGTTCTAACTGTAACTCATGTTCCGTCTCGTTCACCTTCAGCTTTACCGCGATCGTCCTATCCGAACCAAGAGAAGCATTGGGTGCTTCTGCGATCGGCATTTGGTCGAGTATGGAGAAGTGCCGATTGGAATCGGGAGTACTCATTTACTTATACCTTTTTATATACTTATCCTGGCTGAATTTTAGTGATTTTCACAAAAAAAGAATTCCCGCCCAAGATAGATCGTTTTCGACAACTGTTGTGTTTTAACCAGGCATAATTCTAGATCGGAAGGGCGATCGCATTTACATCTATTTTGAATTTATTTTGAATTTTTTTTACCAAGGAAGCACTACCGCACCACCAAACTTACGCATTTCGGCAAAAAACCCACCTTGCGAACTTCCATCGGGAAGTGTAGCTAAATAAACTGCCGTTTCTGCCCCTTCTTTGACTGTATAAGGTGCATCGTCACCGCCCATATCGGTTTTTGTCCAACCAGGAGAATAGCTATTAATTAGAATATTAGTGTCTTTTAGTTCCTTGGCTAGCATAGCTGTCATGGCATTCAAACCCACTTTCGACATTCGATAAGATGGTGCAGGGGGATAAAAGTCTTGGGGTATTTGTTGCAATGATGCCATTTCCGTAGAGACATTAACAATTCTGCCGTAGCCTCGCTGTTGCATCAAGGGAATCACGGCTTGACACATTCTTAACGCACCAACGGTATTAATCTTAAAAGTATCGAGCATAGTTTCGGCTTTAGCAGTGAGAATACTCGCTTCTGTTGGCAGATCGGCATTACTCACTCCTGCATTATTCACTAAAATATCAACTCGACCATAGGCTGAATTTACCCACTCCATAAACCTAGTTACGCTTTCAGCATCGCTCACATCTAATTGATGACAGTCTACTTCAATGCCTTCGGCTTTTAATTTTTGTTCGGTTGCTTGACAATCTGTTTCTTTACGCGAGGTGATAATTACCCAGATATCATCTTGTTGGGCTAGTTCACGGGCGATCGCCAGCCCCAATCCTTTGTAGCTACCAGTAATTACGGCTACTTTTCTATTTGTGGTCATGTTTATTAATGGATAATTGACAGTGGACAATTGCTTTATGAATTTCAAGTTTTAAATAAAGCCTCTAATCCCGTGTAAGGTTTTAAGGGAATAATTTCAAAATTGAGAACGTTTTGTCGTGCCATCGGAAATTCGGCTACTATGGCTTGGGCATTTTCCAAGTTGTCTGCTTCTACGAGCAAAACCGCACCACTCATATCTGCAATATAGTAAATCGATCGCACTACGTCGGCTGCATAATTGAAGAAAAGTTTTATCAGAATGTATAAATTTTACAGACAGTAGAAAATATTTTCTTGCTTAATGTTGCTGAAAATTTATAAAAGTTGCGGTGTTCTACAAACTTTAGTTTTTTTAGCTATTGGTAAACCGCGACATGACAAGAAAGATTAGCAGCGATCGTCTTGTAGGTTGCTGAAAATAAAATAGAGTGTCCGAGGAATCCATCTCATCTGAACACTCTAAATACAATTATTTGATAAAATCTTAACTATTTAATTGAGAATAACGATGGTTATTAATTTGCTCGAACTTGCCATTATAAACAAAATTTCTCACCATATCCGCTTTAAAGAAATCGTGGGGGAAACCGAGTTCGATTTGGCTGACATCATCTAAATGCTTTATTTGTTCTGGAGATAATTTAACCTCAACGCATTTTAGATTATCTTCAACGTGGGATACTTTTCTCGCACCAACGATCGGAATTACATTTTTACTCTGTAACCAGGCTAAAGCGACTTGAGAAGAACTACTACCAGTTTGTTCGGCTAGCTTATCAACGGTTTTTGCGATTTTGGTGTTGCGATCGCTTTTATCCACAAACCCCTCCATCATTTCGTTATTAAGTCGTTTATCATCCCCGTCATCTTTGCCATTGGTATACTTACCCGTCAGCCAGCCACTAGCCAGGGGCGACCAAGCAGTCACGCCAATATCCAAGGTATGCGCCATCGGTAATAGTTCTCTTTCGGGTGTGCGTTGAATCAGGCTATACTCAATCTGTAACCCAATAAACTGCGTCCAGCCTCGTAATTCAGCTAAAGTATTGCACTGAGACACTATCCAAGCAGGAGCGTCGGAAATACCGATATATAGTACTTTACCTGCCCTAACTAAATCATCAAAAGCTCGCATTACTTCTGATGCGGGAGTCATAAAGTCCCAGGTATGTAACCATAAAACATCAATATAGTCGGTGTTCAATCTTTTCAAACTGCCTTCTACCGACTGCACCATACTCTTACGCTGGTTTCCGCTACCGTTGGGATTGCCATCACCCAAACCGTTAGTATATTTGGTAGCCAGAACGATCGCATCTCTTTCTGATGCCATGAACTCGCCCAGAAACTTCTCACTCGTACCGTTGGTATAAATGTTGGCAGTATCAATAAAGTTACCGCCAGCTTCGCGAAAAACATCGTATATTTTTTTACTTTCTTCTTTATCTGCACCCCAACCCCAGTCATCACCAAAGGTCATTGTACCCAAACAAAGTTCTGATACTCTTAGTCCGCTTTTGCCAAGTAGTTTGTATTGCATTAGTTTTTGTTTTTTATATTTATATTGTTTTTCAAATTAAGCCGTATAACGAGCGTTACCACCTGCTGCTACGTCCATCACCATTCCTGAAATATATCGAGCTTCATTAGAAGCCAGGAAGGCGATCGCACGAGCAATGTCAATTGGCTCTACTATTGGTATGGGTAAGGAATGGTAGCCTAGCATTGCTTCATCCTGTTCTTCAAAGGAATTCATTCCTGTGGAGAGATACTGACCTTCACTGCGATACAGTGGTGTATCGACTGCGGTTGGCGCGACTACATTAACTCTAATATTGTCTGCACCTAGTTCTAAAGCAGCAGATTTAGCCAAACCAATTACCGCCCATTTGGTTGAGGCGTAGTTAGTCACCCCTGCAACTCCCTGTCTGCCACCAATAGAACTAACGATAATCATGTTGCCGTTTTGTTGCTGCTGCATCTGGGGTAAAACTGCCCACATAGAATTAGCAACACCTGTAAGGTTGACATCGATTACATTTTGCCACTGTTCGGAAGTCATTTCGGCGAACGGACTCCAAATAGCAATACCTGCATTAGCAACTAAAATATCTAACCCACCCAGTTGTTGAGTAATTGTCTGTGCAGCTTGTTTCATAGCAGCCAAATCGCGCACATCAGCGATAATCTTGACAGCTTTTTTGCCTTCTGCTTCAATCAAACTAACTGCTTCATCTAGTTCTGCTTCTGTTGCTAACCGATAACCTTGAATATTTGATACGCCTTGAGGATCGGCAATATCGAGTAAGGCAATATCTGCACCTTTTTGAGCTAACTCTATAGCTGTGGCTCGACCAATTCCCCTAGCAGCACCTGTTACCAGAGCTACTTTACCTTCTAGCATTCCAGATGAAGAATTTTGAGCAACAGTAGTTGGTTCGGCAGCTTCGGTTTTTTGGGATTGAGCAAATACAGCAGCACCAGCTATTCCAGCAGCCCCTCCTAGAACTACATTTCTTCTGGTTAGCGGATTTTGGAATTTTTTATCGTTCATAGTTTATGTTTAAATCAAAACTTGTTTCTAGTTTCTTACTCGCTACTTCCTACTTCCTGCTTATTTCGCCCCTACACCGTCAACAACCCTGTCAGCATTCCTGTAGTCACATCAATATCCGTTCCCAAGAGATAGGAAACATCAGTAGAAGCCAGCAGCATGACAATATCTGCCATTTCTTCGGGAGTGTTGGCACGATTTACAATATTTGGTGGTGCGGGTAAAGGTTCGTTAGGAGATAAACCTTGATTTTCGTAAGCCTGTCTTCGCATGGGGGTATTAACTGCACCAGGAGAGATCGAGTTAATTCTAATCCCCTGTCCGCCATATTCGAGTGCTGCACATTTAGTCATGCCGATAACTGCGTGTTTGCTAGAACTATAGGGACTGATACCAGGAAAGCCAATATGTCCCGAAACCGAAGCATTGTTAACAATTACGCCTTTTGCGCCGTATTTACCCCAAGGTTCGTTTTTCAACAGGTGGGGTATTTCGTACTTCATGGAGAGAAAATAACCTGTAACATTTGTTTTGAGTACGTTCTCAAAATCTTCTAAAGACTGTTCGGCTAGAGGTACTGCTTGAGGATTAACGATTCCCGCATTATTGAAAGCCACGTCAATTGTGCCATAGCGATCGACACAACCATCGACAAAAGCTTTTACCTCGCCTTCATTTCGCACATCGGCTGGTTGATAAGTAGCTTTACCCCCCGCATCGACGATACTCTGTGCTACCTGTTGCCCTAATTCCTGACGACGACCACAAAAATGAACCGTCGCCCCCTCTGCTGCAAAGGCTCTGGCGGTTGCTTCCCCAATACCAGAGGTTGCACCAGTAATTAGGACTACTTTACCCGCAAATCGACCATCGGGATTAACTTCAGGCTGCGATAAAGGCTCGGATTGAGCCTGGGCTTTTTTACCTGCCATAGCAGCAGCTACTCCCGCAGCACCAACTGCACCTAAACTTATAGCCTGACGACGTGAAAAATTAGACATGGTTTTTTCTTTTGGAGTAACGATTGTTTTTGGTGGGCATTGATTTGAACTTGAATATAGAGTATGTCTTTGCTAGGAATTGCCCACCCTACAAGTTGTTTTGATTATTATTTATAGTGTTTGCTGAAAATGTTCGGCGATCGCATCCCCTGCTGTGGCGATCGCTTCAGGAGAATCATAAAAATCGAACTGCGTCGTATTTTCCAACCACAATTGTTCTTTTTGTCCTGGTAGCCGACTATAGAATTCTTTTGCGCCTTGAGGTATAGCTGCTGCTTCAGAATGTACGATTAAGACTGGATCGCTGAGATTGTCGGCGATCGCCATTGCATCGTAGGTCAACCAACCTTCCCAAGAAGCCAGATTAAATTCGTTGACGTATTCGGGAATTGCTCCTCGTTCTGGATCGGTGTAATATTCAGCTTGATACATTACCGCATTTTCATTCGTGTTGCTGGCTGCGGGAACGGTAGATATTTCTCCTGTAGCTTCGTATTTAGCTTGGGCTTCTCGGCTAGTTTGAATCAAATTCTGTACCGCGTCTTCACCGCCGTAGATTTCATTAACC
>JADEXJ010000085.1 GCA_015207195.1 Pleurocapsales cyanobacterium LEGE 10410 | reverse complement strand
TCTAAAAGAAAGTTGGTTAGATTTATATAGTAATGAAGAAAAAGTTGGTCATCGGGTTGAATAAATTATTTCTACCCACAGATTTCTCGTAACAATTAAAATAAGTTCTACTTACTTGATAGAGAACTAGTCACAATCCCCTATTCATAATCACTTTAGCCATAACTCAACACATCAATTTTTCTTGGTGCAAGATCTGAGTATTAGCTATTAGCCATTAGCCATTAGCTTTTGAAGCATCCCAGATGAAGCCGGCGCCAGTAATTAAACCAGAAAATTCTCGGTGAAGAGTGCTTGTTCAATCAAGGTTTCAGCTTAACCCGAACTCAGGTTGAATAGCTAAATTTTCCTGCCAAAACAGCCAGGCAGAATCTTTGTCCAAAGGTCTGGCATAAAAATAACCCTGAGCAAATTCACAGCCCCAGTCTTTTAACTGTTCTCCCTGTTCTTTGGTTTCTACTCCTTCAGCAACCACATCAAAGCCAAGATTATGAGCTAAGTCTAACGTTGCCTTAACAATAGTTGAAGCCTGGTTTTTTTCATCCAGGCGACTGACAAAGGAACGGTCTATTTTTAGGGTGTTTACAGGAAAACGGTCTAGGTAGCTCAAAGAAGAGTAGCCCGTACCAAAATCGTCGATCGCCAACTGAATTTTACGCGCTTTTAATTGAGTAAAGACGCGATCGGCGATCGCTGCGTTGTTCATTAATAGTGATTCTGTAATTTCAAACTTAAGATGCTTGACATCGACACCAGTTTGAGCGATTATTTGGTCTAACTGAACGATAAAATCTTCTTGTTCTAGCTGTTTGGCAGAAATGTTAACGCTGACGGTAAACCCATTCTCTTGGTCGATTGCGCGCTCTTGCCAAATTCTAATTTGCCTACAGGCTTCTTGTAAAATCCACATTCCCAAAGGCAAAATAAGATTAGTCTGTTCGGCAATAGGAATAAATTTACCTGGTGAAATAAAGCCTTTTTCAGGATGTTTCCAGCGTACTAATGTCTCAAATCCCTTAATCTTTCCTGTATTAAAACAAATTATTGGCTGATAGTTGAGAGAGAATTCCCTACGCCTAAGAGCGATGCGTAAATCTGTTTCAATTTCCAAAATTTCGAGAGCATTGTTCTGGATTGTGGTGTCAAATATTTTGTAGTAATGACTGCTAGAAGTTTTAGCTTTTTGCATTGCCAAATCTGCATCCCTAAAAATTTCTTCTGGTTCTAAATAATTGGAATTACAAATCACAATTCCCATATTAGAAGTAATAAATATTTCTCTTTGTTCGACTACAAATCCGCGACTCAAACACTGCTGAATTTTTTGCGCTAGAGCGATCGTCTGGTTTTGATCCTGTATGTTTTCAAGTAAAATAGCAAACTTATCTTCGCCAAAATGAGTCAAATCAGTATTTTGATTCGTAATTTCTACCCTCAATCTTTCGCTAATCATTGCCAGCAGTTTGTCTCCTGCTTGACGACCTAGAGAATCATTAATAATCTTGAATCTATTGCAGTCTAATATAACTACCCCAAATTCGTTCTGTGGTTTTTGCTTGACTCTGACTAACAACTGTTTGAGCTGTTTGACTAACCATAAACGGTTAGGTAGCCCCGTTAGCGAATTATTCCAAGCCAAATATTCTAATTTTTTTTGAAATTGCAGTCGCTCATTAATTTCGGCTTCTAGTTGTGATGTTCTTTCGATAACTCTTCGCTCTAGATCAAAATTAAGCTGACGGATTTCTGTTTCGGCAGCAATTCGGTTATAAATTTCTATATGTAACAGCTGATTTTTCTGAATTAATTGTTTTCTTAGATTCTGAATATTTAATTGATTGTTAACTCTAGAAAGCACTTCAGGAAGCTGAAAAGGCTTACTAATAAAGTCTACTCCTCCTGCTTCAAAAGCCTTTACTTTATCAAAAGTTCGGTCTAAGGCACTAACAAAAATAATTGGAATATCTTTAGTTAGCTCTGATTTTTTTAGCTGCTGGCAAACTTCAAAACCATCTATATCAGGCATATTTATATCCAGCAAGATTAGATCTGGAAGCTTAGCTTTAATAGTTAACAACGCCATCGAACCATTGATAGCACAACGAACTTTATAACCTTCCTGAATTAGAGTTTTTGATAGCAAACGCAAATTTTCAGGTGTATCATCTACAATTAAAATATCGTTAGTAGATAGACTGGGTTTATTGGTTGTCAATGTAACGTTTTCCATTTCTAAGCAACTTTAACTGAGATATCGTAAAATAGTAGCTTGATATTTTTTTTAATATATCCTTAATTAATAACACGTAAATCTCCTAACTAGGTGTGATCCAGCTTCATAAATACAGCAAAATTCTAGAACAATCAATAAGTAAACTTTAGCTATTTACAAGCAGTTTATTTGACGGTTTCTAGATGAGCTGATTGGTGCTTTTAGATGATGAATTTTGTTTAAAGTTGCTCTTTGCCTGCTTCAAAAGATAACCCCTGTTTGATATTTAGAAACTACATTTAGCAGTAATCTTGCTTCCTTAAATAAAAACAATTGTTTTCGGCTGTTAATCTGCTAGCTAGAAAAAATCCCCCTTGGAGGAGGATGAGCGATCGCCTGGTTGAAAATAGCTTTAGTTAGCAAATTAGCGAATCTGCGAGGAAGCTACCTCAGAAAGAGTAGGAAGTTCGGCATATTGTCCTTGAATAGAGCGAACGATGCAAAAGAAACAGGCTGCAACACTACCCATAAAAATTGTGTTGGAGAGAGTTTCGCTAATGAGACCTTGTGCGCCAAAGGCGGGAATCAAAATACCCATAATCAGACTAAACAAAATCTGTAAGATATTTAATAAGATAGCCTGCATAGCATTAAAGCGGAGAAAATAGCTAGCGTTGTCGTTGCGGACTACCGCAAACCAAAGTCCAAAGAAAATAATTAGACTGGCAAAAGGAAGGCTGTTGGTAACGCCATAAATAGCCACCAAAGGCGAGAAAACTTGATATAGCCAAGGAAATTGAGTTAACAAAATTATTCCAAAAGGCAAGGAATAAACTAGGGGAAATAAATAGATTAAAGCACCAAAGCTGCGGTCTTTAATGTCTGTTTCAGGAGTGTTCATCTGATAGATCTCTATAATTGCAGTTACTATTATCTTATAGCTTTACACTTACAGGTTGATTTTTGCCTACAACCCCATAGGCGGTAATCAGATACCATGACTTTTGCCAATTACCCAATGACGACGGAAAAAGCGCGATAGGCTAGACTCTTCTAGAGAAAGATAAATCGGTCTGCCGTGAGGACAGGTACGGGGGTTACGGGCTGCCTGCCACGAGTTCAACAAATTTTGCATCTGTTCTAAACTCAAATTTGTTCCATTGCGAATCGCACTCCGACAGGCAGTAGCAACCTGAGCCGATCGCAAATCTCCACCCCAACTCAATTCGATTAGGGCATCAGCACAATCGTCCCGCTCTGCGAGTACTTTTGGGGCATTACGGATCGCCCAGATGTTTTCACCAAATAGCTCGGTCTCAATCTCTAATTTACGCAACTGCTCTATTTGCTGGGGTCTGAGATGCTCTAAAGTAATTGACGACTTGAGAGGTACTAACTCCCAACAGTCCTGTAATTGCTCGTATAGTACACGTTCGTGGGCGATATGCTGCTCGACTAGCCAGACTCCAGAGGCGTGTTCGGCAACGATATAGGTTTTGTTGACTTGGGCTACTGCCTTAAGTTTTAAGGAGTTAATCGAAGATGTATTTGTTGCTTCCAACTTGGCAGTTAGTTGGCGATCTATTTGATATTTTCTTGATGCTTCAGCCACTTTTAAGATTTTACCAATTCGGCGATCGCCTACTGCGACAGGAAGATTGACCGTATTCAGCTTTAACGCTTGAGAAATTGCCTGTTCTGTTTCTGCTTGCCAATAGGAAAGAGAATGAAGATAAATTTCGGATTTGGCAGGGTGACGATTCCAATCAACTTGGCTAGGGCAGGTATGGAGATGCAGCAGGCAGACAGGAAAGCGATTGCGGGGTAGAGTTTTTGCCATACTGTTTAAAATAGTCTGCTCTAATTCTGGCGATCTCACGAAACGGTTGTTGACCGATACTTTTACCCAGTCTGCTCGATGACGATGACAGCGATCTGGTAGACCAAGAACTAGCTCGATTTGAGATTTATTAGCCGTTAACTGTCGCTCGTTAGATCTCAAATTTCTTGGAGAGGAAATCAACTCAAACGTTGCTGCATTGCGGGGTTGGGTAGGGTGAGAATGAGTAAGTTGGTCAACGCTGAATTGAGATAAATCCTGTTCTTTTTTTGGTGCAGGGGTTTCTAGGTCAACTTTGAGATAGTGTAAATCGCTGCTATTGACTCTTCTCAGAAATTGAGGCAGAACATCTTTAGCGGTTGTGCCAGGGCTAATAGCAAACCAGAGACTATTATTTTGCTTAACTCGCCAAGTAACTTGAGGATGACACAGGGCAATCTGGTAAATCAGCTTTTGGATTGTTTTTAACTGCTGGGATAAAGGAGGCAAACCGCGACGACGAACGGGAATTTTGGCAAACAAGTTTGATACAGTAACAATTGTCCCTGTAGCGATCGCTACAACCGACTCTCCCTCAGATTTCGCCTCTTGATAGGTAACTTTCCAGCCCACAGTATTTGAGCAATTAGCCCGACTACAGATAGTTAGCTCTGCTACCTGAGCGATGCTGTGAAGTGCTTCTCCTCGGAAACCCAAGCTAGTAATATGCCATAAATCTTGGGAAGTACGAATCTTGCTTGTACTGTGAGGTTGAGCGCAGATTCTTAAATCTTCCAATGACATTCCTTTACCATTATCGATTACCTGAACCTGCCACAGTTCGGGATTCAAAGCAATGGTAATTCTGTTTGCTCCAGCATCAAGAGAATTTTCCACTAGCTCTCGTACCACTGCTGCCAAAGAATCAATGACCTCACCCGCAGCAATGAGATCGACTACTTCATCTGGTAAAGTCTGTATCTCTAAAGACATACAATCCTGTTCAACAAGAACTTATTTTACTAACTCCCAACTGTTTTAAACTAACGGATCTTTGATGACGTTTAATTTTGTTGCTTTTCTTTACGATCTATCCTGCTTCCTGCCTAACATTATAAGTAACCTAGATCGAGAAGATTTTATTATAGTATGCAATTTCGACAGAAGGCGATCGTTACTCTGGTTCTTATTGGGATAATTAGCTTAACTCTTGTTTCTACCCTAATTCATCTATTGACTGAATCGTGGTGGTTTGATGCTGTCGGTTTTGCAGACGTTTTCTGGACGAGAATCACCTGGCAAGTTGCGATCTGGGCTGCCACCTTTGCGATCTTTAGTTTGTTTCTCTGGTTTAATTGCTGGTTGGCTTCGCGCTTAACGAGCGATCGCTCTTTCCAGTTTCTAGCGGGGAGTGAATTGGAACCCCATACAAACACTATCTCTAAATTGACTGCCTTGGTGCTGATCTTTATCGTTGCTATCAGTGCTGCTGGGGCTAGTGCGAGATTTTGGGAAACTAGCTTAAAGTTTCTTAATGCTACAAGTTTTGACCGTTCCGACCCAATCTATAGCCAGGATATTGCCTTTTATTTGTTTAAGCTGCCTTTTTATGAGGGTTTGCAAAGTTGGTTGTTTGCGCTGTTGATGTCAGGTTTGATTGCAGCGTTCGCCATTTATTTGCTCAAAGGGGTAATTCAATTAAACTTCGTTGCCCCAAGGTTGACCCGACAGGGGCTTGCGGGGCAAAAACTCAGGTTGGAACGTCAGTGGCAGAATTATTTTCAGGGTCAACAAAAAACTCATATTGTTTTGCTCTTGGCTGCGATCGCCATTATGGTAGCAGTGGATTTTTGGCTAAAGCGTTACGACTTACTATATTCTGCCGATGGAGTGGTTTGGGGGGCAGGCTATACCGATACCCATGCTCGGCTATTTGCCTATTGGGTAATGGGCATTGGAGCCTTGATTTTGGGTGTCTTTTTAACTCTGGCGGTTTGGTTTCGTCGCAATGCGCTACCGCTATACGGCATTGCGGTTTATTTACTAATTCTCTTGTTGGTCAACGGAATCTATCCTGAGTTACAACAGCGATTTATCGTTGAACCCAACGAACTGGACAAAGAACTGCCCTATATTAAACACAATTTAGAGTTTACCAGAGAAGCATACGGTTTAGCCGAGATCGAGGTTCAAAATTATCCAGTATCTTCGGAGTTAACTGCGGAGGCGTTGCAGGGCGATCGCGGAACTATCCAGAATATTCGCCTGTGGGACTATCGACCCCTTCTTAGCACCTATCGCCAACTACAAGCAATTCGTCCCTACTATCAATTTAATGATGTCGATATCGACCGCTATACCCTAAATGGCAACTACCGTCAGGTAATGCTGTCTGCTAGAGAATTGTCCTACGAGCGGATCCCCCAACGAGCCAAAACTTGGGTCAACCAACGTCTAAAATATACTCATGGTTACGGATTGGTGATGAGTCCCGTCAATCAGGTTACTCCCGATGGTTTGCCAGAATTATTGATTAAAAACATTCCTCCTGTTTCGCAAGTAGATTTGGAAGTTCAAGAACCTGCTATTTACTATGGCGAAGAAACCAACGACTATATCTTCACAGGCGCTACTACCCCAGAATTTGACTATCCCCAGGGAAACGAAAATGCTTTTACTACCTACGAAGGGATAGGAGGTGTGCCAATTCCCAATATGGTACGTAAACTAGCTTATGCTTATGAACTTAGTAGCTTGAAGATTTTAATATCTAACTATTTCACAAATAATTCGCGGATTCACTACTACCGTAACATTGAGCAGCGTGTCAGCCACGTTGCCCCCTTTCTCAAATTTGATCGCGACCCCTACATTGCGGTGATTGACGGCAGGTTACAGTGGATTATTGATGCCTACACCACGAGTAATAGCTTTCCCTATTCCGAACCCGTCACCAGAGGAATTAACTATATTCGCAATTCGGTGAAGGTTCTGGTGGATGCCAAAGACGGAACGATGCAGTTTTTTGTGGTTGATGAAAACGAACCAGTTCTAGCTACCTATCGCAAAATCTTTCCCGATCTCTTTTTGGCACAGGATGCGATTCCTCCCCAGGTACGGGATAATTTCCGCTACCCCTTAGACCTGTATAAAATCCAGGCAAAGATGTATCTGGCATACCACATGAATGACCCCCAGGTGTTTTATAACCGCGAGGATCTTTGGCGTTTTGCTACGGAGAACTATGAAGGGAATCAGCAGCCAATCGAACCCTACTACCAAATTATGAATTTGCCTGGGGAGTCGCGAGAAGAATTCGCCCTAATTTTGCCTTTTACTCCAGTCAACAAAGACAACATGATTGCCTGGATGGCAGCCCGTTCTGATGGTGAAAACTATGGCAAAGTGTTACTGTATGAATTTCCCAAACAAAAATTAATTTATGGTCCATTTCAGATCGAGGCGCGAATCGATCAAAATCCTGAAATTTCTCAACAGTTAACCCTCTGGAGTCAAAAAGGCTCGCGGGTAATTCGAGGCGATCTTTTAGTAATTCCCATCGATGGTTCTTTGCTCTATGTTGAACCAGTTTATTTGCGTGCGGAACAGGGAGAACTACCAGAATTGAGACGGGTGATTGTGGCTTACGAAAAAGAAGTAGCTATGCGACCTACCCTAGAAGAATCTCTGACCGCCATCTTTGGTAACGAACCTGAATCCCAAGTAGCACAGCCAGCAACTGATCTAAATGTAGATGTTGACTCTAATCTGATCCAGCAGGCAGCCGAAGCTTTTGAACGGTCAGAAACAGCCCAGCGTCAGGGTAACTGGGCAGAATATGGTCGCTATCAGCAACGGCTAAAAGAAATTTTGCAGCAATTACAGGAATAGGTTAATTATTTTGGGAAATACCGAAAATGAGAGATGGACTAGAAAATACCTTGAATTTGATCGCTTTGCGCTTTCTTATGTAGAAGGAGGTAAAATTAACCGTCCTTCCATTCTGTTTTTACACGGATGGAGTATTTCTACAGAACCCTATCAGGATTGCTTGGATTCTCTTGCCGAAAATTATTGGGTCATTGCTCCTGATTTGCCTGGTTTTGGGCGATCGCCCTATTGGGGAACCTTACTTAGCTATCAAACCTATGCCAACTGTATAATAATGCTGCTCAAAAAATTACAGCTCGATCGCTTTGGGCTGATCGGACATTCTTTTGGCGGTGGAATTGCTCTGGCACTCGCTGCTGCCATACCCCTCCAGATTGATAGCCTAATCGTCATCGACAGCACGGGAATTCCTTTATCCCAAGCAGTGGTTATTCAAGGAAGATTTGCCGAACTCCCTCAACAAATAGCTCAATGGCAACTGATTCCCAGTCTGAAGTTTTTGGGTGCTGCCCTGTACAATTTAATTTCTCAACCATCGCACCTCATAGAAGGAGCAAAAATTGCGGTTAACGAAGATCTTAGACCTTGGTTGAGTGAACTTAAATCTCCCTGCCTGGTTTTGTGGGGAGAACGAGATGATTTTATTCCCCCAGCTTCGGGATACGAACTGGTCGAAGCAATTCCCAATTCGAGATTGCAGATTGTTCCAGGAGGATATCATGAATGGAGCATCATGCAGCCAGAAAAATTTGCTGCGATCGCTTTTGACTTTTTTGCCAAGAGTGACAGTACGCTGAGCGATCGAGATAATGAAATTACTGGATAGAAAGTAAGAAGTAAGAAGTAAGAAGTAAGAAGTAAGAAGTTTTGTTTAAATGATCTGGTTGTCTCCTAACTGTTTGTTACTCAAGCAGTTGTTAAGCTGAATTAAGCACAGTGCTATAAATAAACCCGAAATCTATGAATCGAGCAAAATATAATTTATTGAGCGTTTTATTATTATCTTTAGGTGCGTTCTGGGTTACCTGGAACATCGCGATCGCTGATACAGGTTTAATTCCTGCTCCCAATATACAGGACGAACAGCCAACAGAAATTTTATCTGCTGAGACTTTACCCCCTGCCGTTCAAAGTGCAGTATTCGATGAGGCAATGAAACGAACCAGCAAAACCGTCGCGGATTTAAAAATAGTGTCAGCGCGATCGCAAACTTGGTCTGATGGCTGTTTGAATCTTGCCCAGCCCAATGAACTATGCTCTCAAGTTATTACTCCTGGTTGGCGTGTTGTCGTTACCGACGGCATCGCAAATTGGACTTATCGTACTGATGATTCGGGAGCCTTAATTAGGTTAGAAGAATCTTCACCCTAGGCTAAAAATTACCAACTAACAGGTGGCAAATTTCTGGCTAGATTAAGGCGTTTAGTTTTGTAGCAATATATTCACCAACAGCAGTCTCCGAACATTTACTTCTCCACCAATCTAAAGACTCTTGATGTTTTTTATGCATTAGCTGGCGATCGCTCAGCAGTTTTTTGACCACTTCTTCTAGCTCGCTCCAATCATTTATTCTAATAGCAGGGGATCCATCATAAAACCATCGTGAAGGCAGAGATTCTGTTACCACAATACAGCCGTATCTCATAGCCTCAAAAAAGCGATATGTTTCTAGAGAAGTACCTCTAGGGACGGGACAGATCTTCGTATTCATCATGTTTTCTGAATAATTTATGATTTCTTCCTGACCTGTAGAGTGAAAGCTTTTTGTTAAAAATAATTTGACTTTGAATTTGGGAAAATTTGACTCAATCTTATGCATACTTGAGATCAATTTTTCCCTAGACAACGTTTTAGGAGTTTTAAGCCAATGCTTTAAAGATGTTATAGGATATTTTTTGTGTACCAAACTACCAGCAAAATAAATATCATACTGACGAGATTCTATGTCTTTAATTGGTAGTTCTAATTGTTTGTGGTACCCTAAAGGAATATCGTAAATCGGAGTAGTTTTTTGTAATTTTTTTCTCGATCTTATGAACTTATGAAATACATAATTTAGCCATCCTGGCAATCTTCCAAGCCCAGTTCTTTGGAACTGTATCCAAGACAAAATATTAAGATAAGAAGGGTTGAGGAATGGATTAATATTTAAGTAAGGACGAGTACCATAGCATTTAAATACAGCTAAAACCTTGTGAGTATACATCGGTATTCGACACCATTCATCCCCCAACACAACAGCAACAACATTGTTTCCGTAAGATGGAAGTTCATCGAGATTCCAAGTGAGATAAAACACTAATCCCTTTCGAGTTAAGTGCTTTTCCATAGCCGTGAAAACTTTACCAAAATAAGTACAATTAGGATGAATTGTTGATTCTGCTTCAGTGAGATTCCAAGCAATAGCTTTCTTCTTTCTTTTTAAACAGACAAAATATTGATTAGAAATATTTTTACTTGTTTGCATTGTCTAAAATCTATATATTATAAAGGAAATTATTTAAATTTTATTAAAAATTTTTGTAATCTTTTGTATGACATTACGCTAAATGTTATTTAGAACTATGAGACACAATATCATTCGTTTCGCTCTAACAAGAGTAATAAAATCTTCAATCTAAAACTAAGGCTTGAGCAAAACTTTTTAGGATAGTTTCCATTGCAAAGTTAGTCTTGGCATCCTCATAGCCCTGTTGGGCAACGGATTTTGCCAAGGTGCGATCGCTTATTAGTTTGTCAATTAGCTGTCGTAGAGAAATGATATCTTCTGGTGGAAACAAGTAGCCGTTTACCCCATCTTCGATCAACTCTAAGGCTCCTCCCGCAGCCGAAGCAATTACTGGTCGTTGAGCAAGCTGCCCTTCGACGATTACGCGACCAAAAGGTTCTGGTTCAGTAGAGGTATGAACCACAATGTCACAAGCTTTCATCAAAGTGGGAATGTCATCTCGGAAACCCAACCAGTGAACGCGCCCTGCCAATTCTGGTAACTCGGCTAAAGTTTTAAGTTCAGATACATAATCTTGTTCGCCGAACAAAGCTTCTCCAACTAATATTGCGTGAACCTGAGGCAATTTTCTAATTGCTTCGAGTAAAATATGCTGTCCCTTCCAGTAAGAAAGACGGCTAAATAGCCCTACTAAAGGTGCATTTCCCATACCAAGGCGATCGCGTGCTTCTTGGCAATCTTCCATAGTCACAGCATCAAATCGTTCGGACTCAAAACCGTTGTAAACCACCCTAACTAGTTCTTCTTTTCCTCCTGCTGCCACAAAAGCTTTACCAGTGGCATGAGAATTTACTAATACTCTGCTAGCAAAGCGATTAGCCATAAATATAGCCACCGTCCGATTTACTTTACTAAAATGTTTGGCAGTTAAAATATCTCTTAAATGCCAACAAATCGCTGGACTACCCCTTAAAGCTGAGAGGGCTGCGGTGATAAATGCTTTTTGCGAATTAGCTAGAACCAAATCGTAGTCCTTTGCCTCACGGGCGATCGCCCCCGCCATGTTCCACAGTTCGGGAATCATTGATAGAGAATTTAATCCTCCAGAAGTACGCAGATTGAGCAAGGTTTCCGACGCTTTGACAGTAGCCACCTCTACCCCTGATGTTTCTAAACGTTGTTGCAAAGGACCATCATCAAACAACATTACTTTGCTAGTTTGAGAATATGCAGTTGCCAAATCCAACAAGCTAATTTCTGCTCCTCCCATTACTGCCGTGTGGTCAACAAACAGAATTTTATTCATGGCTATTAATTCACTTAGGCTATTAATTCACTTAGGCTATTGATTCACTTACATCCATCTCAACTGTTGATCTCCTGGATAGCTTGCTTGACCAATTTTCGACGTATATAAGCTTTTAAGATTGGCATTAACGAATAGCGATGATCTTGCTTAATAACAAGCGATCGCTTGACCAAAAAATTTACGCTATGGGTAAATTTAATCTTAGGCTGAGATTGTTCAGTGTACCCAGTTAATTCATTCAAAGAAATTGCCGAGCAGGAAATTGCCAACCAGTAAATAATTTCTCTATCTAAATCCGATAAATAAGATAATTCTTGCTCTAGTAATTCACCGACTGCTCCTAAAAGACTAAGATCCTGTAACACTTGGTTCTGGTCATCATCTAAAACATCCCTAAAATCATCCAAATGATTTTTGACAATATTTAGTAGCTGAGGAATGTTTTGTAAACTCTCAGACAAAAACAGTAACCCCTCTTCTCTTACTGGCTTGCTGTTTGATGAATTAATAACCGCTTTGGTATCATCGATGCTAAAACCCTTAAGATCGAGCATTTTTACTTGATTATCGCTATAGTATTCCAGCACTTTTGGTCTTAGGCGACTGGTAGCTATTAACAAGCTTTGATGATTAGTAGAGATAATCGAACGTAAAAACCAACCATATTCCTCATAACACTTTTTATAGGTAGAGCTATTATTCCTACCAAGGATAGACTGTAATCCATCTAAAACTAGTAAAACTTTATGCTGCTTTAGACAGTTAATAAATTCCCATAACAGAAAACTTAATTCCCAAGTTTCTGGAGCTTCTTCTAGTTTGCTTGACTGCTCGCTTGATTGGTTAAATATGTTTAAATAATTGCTAATAAGTTTTGGTAAAGATGGTGTTTCGAGTAATGAAAACCAAAAAACGTAATTATACTGATCCTGGACTTTGCGAGCAAACTCAGTTACCAGAGTGGTTTTACCGCAGCCCACCATCCCTGAAACGATAATACATCGGCAATCTGGATCTTCGCTCCACCGTTGTAGAGTATTTATTTCCGTTACTCTACCTTGAAAAAATTTGGTTGTTGGGGCAGTAGTCCAGTGAAGATACTGATGTTTTTCCTGAATATTAGCAGTTGCAATCTCGATCTGGTTGCTTTCTGGCTGGGAATACTTCTCATCAAATAGGCTAGCTACTTTCTGCCTCATAAATGGGACAAAATTACTCTTATTAATTTGCTTGTCAAAAGTGCGGGAAAGAGTTTGCCAAAGATTGCTGCCTACACCTTTAATGTATTCGGGGTCGTAGTTGTGTTGACAAGCCATTTCCGAATATGTTTTACCATTCCATACTTCCCGAAGTACTATCTCCTGTGTAGGACTAAGATATGTAGGACTGATAGACTTATCAATCAAAGACAACACAGATTCAAAGTCAACTAGTTTGTTCATCTTGCTATTTTTAATACGACTCAGGGTTTATATAGAAAAGTCTTATAAAACTCGGTTTTTTTATGGGCTTTACAGAACGACCTTATGAAGTTTTGCAATTAATAGATAGATATATTTATAGGCTTTGAGCAAGAGTAATATTAGTTAATTTTAATAGTTAAAACTGTGTATATATTACATAATTACCGTTAAGGTTACGTAAATTTACGTAAAACGGACAGTTCACAGCGAGGTAATTTGATTAGACAATCAGTCTTGCCAAAGATCTATAATTTGCCTGTCAGTCAGGGTATTCAAGAAAATTATCCACGCAACAGAAAAACTATGTGAATACTCGTACGATAGTAATATTACGGATGCTACCACATAATCGTGGTGTTATGGACTACTTCACACAATCAACATATTAGCTGGGAGAAAATCAGAAATAGGAAAATTCAAAAGAATTTTTCGGTGTTTTTTTGTATATTACGCTACATGACTGATAAATTTTTCTGAGTAATCAAGGAATTTACCTACTCTTTAGTTAAAACTTCCCTGATGTAGAACATCAGTCTTTGATCAAAGCAGGCAGCATCTTTTTTGATCTCACGCTGTTGGCGACAAGTCCATGTTGCCTAGTACTGGCAACGGTCATAAATAACGCTGAACAAATTTTTTAATAGCTGGGATTTCTTGGATAAATTCTGATAGATCTCACCTAAAGATCACTTTTAACTGACCAAAAAAGACTTTATTGTGATAACAGTTTCGATCTATACTGAACCCCAACTATTTGATGTCGGTAATTTTTTTTGTCCTTACCGAGTATACGTAGCGACTGTAGGCATCAAAAGAAGTCGCCTAAACAAATAATTATTTTTTTTAGTATGAAACGTTGAATTCAGTCACAACAGACACAACAGAAATACTAGTACATTTACCAAAACAATGAAAATAGCTCTAGTACATGACTATCTAACACAGCAAGGGGGAGCAGAAAGAGTTTTTGAATTACTGTGCCAATTTTTTGCTCAGGCTGATGTTTATTCATCTGTTTACGATCGGCAAAACACCGTTAATATTCAACGGTCTAATATTCAAACGACTTTTCTACAAAATATACCAGGGTCGAAAAGTAACTTTCGCCTGTTTGCTCCTTTATATTACCGAGCTTTTCGTCAGCTAGATCTGCAAGAGTACGATCTAATTATTAGTAGTACTTCTAGCTTTGCTAAAGGAGTACGCAAGAAACCAGGCGCAATGCATATTTGTTTTTGTCATAACGTAACTCGCTTTTTGTGGAATACACGAACTTATTTAGATGAATATAGTAGTATCAAAAAATTTTCTCCTGTAATCGAACCCATATTAAAATCTATGCGCAAACAGGATTTACGATATGCTCAAGAACCAGATTTGTACATAGCAAATTCTTCTACCGTAGCTAAAAGAATTAAGCAGATTTATAAAAGAAAAGCTTTAGTAATTAATTATCCAATCGATACCAACAAGTTCGTTTTTTCCGCAGAAAAAGAAGACTATTATTTAATCTCATCGCGCATGATTAGCTATAAGAGGTTAGATATTGCCATCGAAACCTTTAACTGGTTGGGATTACCCTTGATTATTATTGGCGATGGTCCAGAGCGTAAACGTCTAGAAGCCAATTCCCTAGACAATATTAAGTTTCTTGGTTATGTAGACGATGAATGGCGCACTCATTTAATGGCTAAAGCCCAAGCCGTTATCGTAACCGCTCTTGAAGACTATGGTTTGGTTCCTATAGAAGCAAATGCTAGTGGTACTCCTGTTATTGCCTATGGTGCTGGAGGAGTTTTAGATACTCAAATTTCAGGAAAAACTGGCATTCTGTTTAATCCTCAATCTCCAGATGCCTTACAAAAAGCAATTAGACAGATAGAGGCTCAGACATGGGACTACGAAGAAATTCGCACTCATGCAGTTAACAACTTTTCCGAATCAGTGTTTTTCGAGCAAATTTTAAAAGTTATTGAAGAGTTTTGTGGTCACTCAGTATTACGAAATTTAGAAATTGACCGTAGCTGGTTAGCAGAGCAAACCGCAGTAGGAGGTAAAAAATGATTCAGAGTAATTGGGATTTAGAAGCGCAAAATGAATTAGGTTACGGGCAGCTATTTACTAAATTGTGGCAGCGTCGTTTTTGGTTTGGCGGTGTTTTTTGTGGCGTACTAGCGATCGCCGTTCCTTTGTCTTTGATGAAAAAGCCAGTATACATGAGCTATATGCAGGTGTTGGCTGAGTCTAACTATCAGGGAAAAGAAACTAGAGGTAGTGGATACGGCAATGAATATCTAGAGCGACAATTTGCGGATGCAGGCGTAGAACTGGATTATGCCACACAGCTCAAGGTTTTACAAAGCTCAGAGATTTTAAGAAAAGTTATTAACCAACTAGATTTAGAAGAGTCTGACAGAACCACCACAGAAATCATCGAAGAGTTGAGAAAGGCAATTACAGTATCACAGCTTACCGATGAAGAAAGCGGTTCGAGAGATGCAGTAGAAACCAACATAATAGAAGCTACTTATACTGGTGATGACCCTTTAGAAACGAAAAGAGTTTTAGAAGTAATTCAAGAAGTTTATCTCCAATACAATCTCGAACAGCAAGAAAAGCGACTTCGGGATGGATTAACCTTTATCGATCAACAAATTCCTAAAGCGCGAATGCAGTTAACCCAGGCGGATGCAGCTTTAACAAGATTAATTAAAGAAAACAATATAGTTTCTCCAGAAGAAGAAGCGATCGCTATTAAAGAAAATATCAGACAAATTGCTCAAGAAAGAAAATCTATTGCAGCCCAACAGCGACAAATTACAGGAAATTCTAATACCTTGCAGCAGCAACTGGGTTTATCGGTTGAAAATGCTCAGGCTATATCCCGTCTAAGTCAATCCCCTCGCTATCAAAATCTGTTGAATGAGCTACAGAATGTAGAAATGCAGATTGCAGCAGCAAAAGCCAGGTTTACCGATGATAATCCTGCGCTGCAAAATTTACTTAATCGAAGAGATAGCCAGAAAGATTTGTTGCTCCAAGAAGCAGAAAGAATTTTAGGCACGCTTCCCCCAAACTTTGTTAACGAACTAGAATCTCTGCAAAAGCAGGGGCAATTAGTTGGTAGTGACAATGAGATTGCTAGCGCGCTTAGTCAGTCCCAAGCTGAGTTATCAGGAATTAGCGAGCGAGAATTGAGTCTGGCACAAACCGAAGCCGAACTCAAGCAGAAACTAGCCGAGTTTCCCGATCTGATTTCTCAATATAGAGACTTATCTCAAGAAGCAAAAGTTAAAAGAGAAGCTTTACAAAGGCTTTTAGAAGCGAGACAAGAACTGCAAATTGAATTAAATCGTGGGGGCTTTGGTTGGCAGGTTATCGAACCACCTCAGTTGGGAATACAAACTGAACCCAATTTATCAAAAGATTTATTAGTTAGTTTGGTAGTTGCTTCGTTCCTTGGAGCAGCAGCAGCCTTTGCCAGAGAAGCTTTAGATGACAGCATCAGTGACCCTAAAGAAATAGAACGCCAAACTACCTTGCCCGTTTTAGGCATTACCCCTGGGTTACAATTACCCCCTAATAATCTCTTGCCAGTTCCTTTTTTATCTAGTTCTGAGCCGACAAATCTTACCCAAGAGGTAATCGAATGGCAGCCTTTTCGCGAAGCCATAGACATGATTTACGAAAATCTCAAGCTGTCTCACTTTAGTTCATCTTTAGTTGATTCATCATTAAAGTCTTTGATGGTAACCAGCACGATCGCTGGAGAAGGAAAATCCACCTTCATTTTAGGTTTAGCTTTAAGCGTAGCTCGCCATCAACAGAGAGTTTTAGTGATTGATGCCGATCTTCGTCGCCCCAGTCTTCATCAGCCTTTCAACCTGGATAATACCTCTGGTTTGGCTAATTTTTTGGCGAATGAGACGGACTACCCAAATATCGAGCAGGTTTCTTTCTCTGGAGAAACCTTCGATCTAGTTACCTCTGGCTATCAACCGCGGGATCCAGTCAAGTTGCTCAACTCTCCTAGATTAGAAGAGTTTATTAAACAACAAAGGGAAAACTACGATTTAGTACTAGTTGATACTCCCCCTGCCATGGGAGCGGTTGATGCGATCAAGATTGCTTCTATTTGCGACAACTCTTTGTTAGTAATGCGCCTCAACAAAGTAAAAACTTCTGAACTACTCAAGGCTACCGCTTTATTTAGCAAGTTAAACGTTATCGGAATCGTGGCTAACGATTCTAAAGAAGTTATTCAAATATACGAGGCTCAATCTAAGTATTTATTGCCACAACAAGCTTAATTATCCATACCAATAAACATTATGGCAGTTAACATTTTACTCCAAACTTCCAAGGTTCTTACCTTAAACTTAGATTCTTCGCGCCTTCAAAGTTATTTACCAGCCTGTGCTTTAAAATGGCGACAAAAAAATCTTTGGGTCGAAAGCGTTTCTAACAGCAATGGCTATACTTTTCCCGCTCTGACCAGAAAACAGTGGTTAGAACAATGTTTACGGAATTCTTGGCTAAAGAGAGTTTGTATAGACCTTAATGTCGGCGCTCCAGGAATCAAACTCTGGGCTGACACCTGCCATCAGGCAGGTAAACCAATTTTTCTCCGTATTCCCTCTAATAGTTACCTACCAAGCTGCAAGCAAACTACTTACTGGAGAGTCAAAAGAGTTATAGACTGGCTGACTACTGTATTATTATTGGCAATTCTCAGTCCGATAATGGTTTTTATTGCTCTGATGATTAAAATTTTTACTCCAGGTCCTGTTTTCTCTCGTCAGTGGAGAGTAGGAGCGAGAGGAAAGCTGTTTAGAATCTATAAATTTCGTACCATGACTGTCGATGCAGAACTAAACCGCGACACACTGATGAACAATCAGAAAGGTTGGCACAAACACGAAAACGATCCTCACATTACTTCTATTGGTAAGTGGTTAAGAAAGTATAGCATCGACGAACTACCTCAGTTATTTAACGTTGTTCGAGGAGAAATGAGCTTGGTAGGTCCTCGTCCCTGGGCTTTGTATGATGCTCTCCGCTTGGGAAAACCAAATACTAAAAGATTGAATGCCTTGCCAGGAATTACTGGGGCTTGGCAGGTGAAAGGCAGATCTAAGTTAATGGATCTAGACTCCGTGACTAAATGCGATTTAGATTATCTGTCTGACTGGTCTTTAGTAAAGGATCTAAAAATTTTACTGATGACAGTGCCGAGAGTTCTCTCTGGTTTTGGTGCCTACTAAACTATTAAAAAAAATTGTGACTATGTTTATTCGCTACAAACCTCCACTTTGGATGCGTAGAGTGTTCAAGAGAACCAGCTTTTGGCAAGACAATTTTATAATTTTACGGGAGCTAAGAAAGTTTCCTAGAATTGCTACTATTGCCTTGGTTTGCACTTTGCTGGCAGCTTTGGCTGATGGTGCCTCTGTGGGTTTAATTGCCTCATTTATGCAAGGATTGACAACTCCTAACCAACCACCAATTGAAACTGGAATTGACTGGTTTGATGTCAAATTTTTAGCAACGCAAGCATCTCCCACAGTCAGAATTTATCGCTTATCCGCCTTTATTTTAGTCATAATTTGGTTAAAATCCTGTTTGAGATATTTGGGTGCATATCATATTAGACTTGCTCAATCTAATTTATGCGATCGCCTTCGCAGGCGTATATTTGAGCAGTTGCAGAGTTTAAGTTTGAGCTATTATTCCACTAGCAATTCTGGACAACTAATTAACAGCATCACTACTGAAATAAATCAGATCAAGCAGGCTTTTGCACTGTTTTCAAATTTAATAGTCAAAACTTCTTCACTATTAGCTTTTATTTTTTCAATATTTTGGATATCCTGGCAGCTTTCATTGACGGCGATGTTTCTGTTTGCATTGCTTTCAGTTGGTCTGTCAAATTTAATTAGACGGGTTCGTGAAGCAGGCTTTGCCGTGCCAAAGGCTAATGGGCGACTGTCTGGAATTGCCATTCAATTTATTAATGGAATTAGAACAGTTAAAAGTTCGGCAAGTGAAGACTTTGAGCGTAAAAGATTTTATCAAGCTAGTGATAACATAATCCAGACTGAAGATAAAGTAGCTTCTGTTTCTTCAATGGTGCAGCCTTTGGCAGAAGCATTAGGTAGTACTATTTTAATTGCTATGGTTATTATGGCGTTTAATCTTTTTATTATTACTGGAAGATTGGAGGCATCTTCACTACTTGCTTTTTTGTTTGCCCTGTTGAGAATTTTGCCCTTAGTATCTCAGATTAATGGGGCTAGAGAAAATTTGAGTCGCTTTCAAGGTTCTATTCACAATGTTAAAGAATTAATTAAGCATGAAGATAAATCTTATTTAAGCAATGGCGAGCGGGTATTTCCAGGATTAAAACAAGGTATTGACTTGAGCTGCGTCGATTTTAGTTATGAATCGAATGATAATTTTGTTTTACAAAACATCAATCTCACGATAGAAAAGGGTAAAGTTACCGCCTTAGTAGGAGGTTCGGGTGCGGGGAAAAGCACTTTAGCCGACCTGCTCCCCCGCTTCCACGATCCAACCAGGGGAGTAATCAAGCTTGATGGCAAAGATTTACGCAGCTTTGATATTATTTCTGTCAGGCGCAAAATGTCTATTGTCAGTCAAGATACTTTTATCTTTAATGCTGCTGTCAGAGAAAATATCGCCTACGGTTTGGATCATATTAGCGAAGCGGAAATTTGGGATGCAGCAAGTTTTGCTTATGCCGATGAATTTATTAAAGAACTTCCAGAGGGCTTGGATACAGTACTTGGAGATCGCGGAGTCAGACTATCAGGTGGGCAACGCCAGCGGATTGCGATCGCCCGTGCCATCCTGCGTAATCCAGATATTTTGATTTTGGACGAGGCTACTAGTGCCTTGGATTCTGTAACTGAACAGTTAATTCAGAAGTCTTTGGAACAATTGTCTAGTGGCAGAACGGTCATTGCGATCGCTCATCGCTTATCAACTATTGCTAAAGCGGACAAGGTTGTCGTTTTAGAACAGGGCAAGATAGTAGAACAGGGAAGCTATCAAGATTTGTTAGCCGAAGAAGGTACGCTTTGGAAATATCACCAAATGCAGTATGAATCAACTGCAGCAAAATAAAGCCAGTTATTAAGCCTTGCTTATAAAATACTTACTTTAAATAAATATAGCTAATAACCATTAGTAACCAAACTTAAATGTTAGTTTTTATTATTCCTCTAAAAAGTGCTAAAGTTTCTAATTCTTGGGAACGAGTTTCTTTGCTGTTGGAGAGAACTCTAAGGTCGATTTGTCATCAGACTTGTGCGAAATATAAAGTCATTGTTGTTTGTCACGAAAAACCAGATATTAACTTTAACCATTCTAATCTTACTTATCTTTCAGTTGATTTTCCTATACCTACTTGGGAAAGAAGTGATGACTACGACACTAGAAGAATTGACAAGCAGAAAAAGATATTTATGGGACTTAATTATGCAAGTCGGTTCAATCCAACTCATGTAATGTTTGTTGATGCAGACGATTGCGTGAGTAAATATTTAGCAGAATTTGTTAGCCAAAATCCTCAATCGAACGGTTGGAATTTCGCTCAAGGGTACGAGTATATAGATGGAAGAAAAAATATTTTTCTTCTCAAAAAAAATTTCTCTTCACGATGCGGTACATCTAATATAGTTAAATACGATCTCGTCAAGCCCGAACCTGATTTTAAGATTGATGATGTTTATCCGCGATGGTTGTTTCATGGTAGATATATATCTAAACAATTAAGAGATAAAGGATATTCTTTAGAAGTTTTGCCTTTCCCTGGTGCAGTATACATTATTGACAACGGGACAAACATCTACTCTCAGAAACAAATACGAATTCAAAGCGCGCATTCTATTTACAAAAAAACACGGGTTTATTTGGTAGACATAGGAAAACGTATTTTATTACCGCCACTAACTGATGCTATTCGTGAAGAATTTGGTTTGTACGATATCCAAGCTTTATCTAACGCTAATAATAAATCCAACTTAGTTACTAAATAAAAGAAAATAAACGTTTATTTAAATATAGCTGGTTTCAGTTGAACCCAACCTAAATGCTATCTAATTTCGGCAATATTTGAAAACAAATAAATTCTCTCTATTTAAAGAAAAAATGAACTAAAATGCTAATTTTTATTATACCTTTAAAAAGTGCTAAAGCTACAGATTCATGGGATTTAGTGTCTCGGCTGTTTGAAAGAACTATTAGATCGATTTGCAATCAAACTTGCCCAGAATTTAAAGTCATAGTTGTTTGTCATGAAAAGCCAGATATTAATTTTACTCATGCCAATGTTTTTTATACGAGTGTAGATTTTCCGATTCCGACCTGGGAAGCAGATACAGATAATATAAGTAGAGAAACTGACAAAACGAAGAAAATCTTCGTTGGATTAAGCTATGCACGTCAGTTTAATCCGACCCATGTTATGTTTGTAGATGCAGATGACTGCGTCAACAAACATTTAGCAGAATTTGTTAGTCAAAATCCTGAGTCTAATGGGTGGGTATTCGCCCAAGGCTATGAATATGCAAATGGAAATAATTCAATCTTACTCAGAAAAAAAGGTTTTAATTATCGTTGTGGTACATCTAGTATTGTCAAATATGACATAATTGCTCTAGACAATACTATGGAAATTGACGATATTGATTATATATGGCTATACCACGGAAAAAAAATAGAAAATCAATTGTTGAAAAAAGGATCTAAGCTAGGAGTTTTACCTTTTCCTGGTGCCGTGTATATTACAAATCACGGGGAAAATATGGTTAATCAAATAAACCTAAGATTGCAAAGAGCAAAGTCTATTTATCAGAAATTACGAGTTTATTTGATATCAGCAGGAAAACTCCTTTTGTCACAACCCTTAACCGATTCTATTCGTGAAGAATTTAGTTTGTATGACCTTCAAGATTCATCTCGAGCCAGGCATAAATCAAACTTAGTTGCAAGGTAAACTATAGCTAATAAACAAAATTTGCTCTATCAAAACAAAAAGTGACTCAAAAAAATGCTAATTTTCATTATCCCTTTGAGAAGTGCCAAAACCACAGATTCCTGGGGACGAGTATCTCAACTGTTCGAAAGAACTCTAAGGTCGGTTTGTCATCAGACTTGCGAGGAGTTTCGAGTTATTGTTGTCTGCCATGACTTGCCAGATATTCAATTCGACCATCCCAACATCGCTTATCTTCCAGTTGATTTTCCCATACCTACTTGGGAAAGAAGTGATGACTACAGCAGTAGAAGAATTGACAAGCAGAAAAAGATATTTATGGGACTTACTTATGCAAGTCGGTTCAATCCCAGCCATATTATGTTTGTCGATGCAGATGACTGCGTTAGCAAACATTTAGCACAGTTTGTTAGTCAAAATTCTGAATCTATTGGGTGGATGTTCAGTGATGGCTACGAGTACACGGATGGAAGTAGTTCAATCTTGCTCAGACAAAAAGTTTTTTATTATCGTTGTGGTACATCCAATATCGTCAAATACAATATCATTGCTCCAGACAAAAACATGAAAATTGATGATGTCAATCCTCAATGGCTATTTCATGGAGGAAAGATAGAAAAACAACTTCAAGATAGGGGGCATTGTCTAGATAATTTGCCATTTCCTGGTGCAGTATATATTACAAATAATGGGGCAAATTTATACACTCAGAGATATATGCGACTTCAAAGAGCTAATTCTCTTTACAAAAAATTGAGTGTATGTCTAGTCATAGTGGGAAAACGTATTTTATCTCGACCATTGACTGACACCATCCGTGAAGAATTTTGTCTTTACAATGTAAAGAATTCAAATTCGGCTAATGCGAAATACTTGGCAATCAAATAGATAGCCTAAATTCTAAGAGCGGACAAAAATTAGTTTGTAAATAAAAAATTTCAACAGGCTATAATCATATGGAAAAAATCAAATCGTTCGCAGCAAACAATCTATCATTTTATCGAACTACACACCACTTTGAAAGATATAGTGAATTTCACTCCATCGAAGAATTTGGCGAATATTGCAATTGGGCCAAAGCCAACAATGTTAAATTGTATATATTGGGAAATGGTTCAAACACTCTCTTCGTCAAAAAGAATATTACAACATTAATTCTCAAAAATAGCATACCTAAAAGCATCGTTCCTCTTTCAGAAAGTAAAGTTGAAGTTTCTTCCTCAACTTTGGCTATGGATGTTCTTAAGTACTGCTACGACAATTGTTTGAGTTCTTTTTATTTCCTTGCATCAGTTCCAGCAACTATTGGGGGGGCTTTAGCAATGAATGCTGGTAAAGGAAAAAAACACTCTATTACTATCTACGACTTTGTTGAAAGTGTTACTTTTTTCGATTTTGAAAATAACAGTCTTAAAACATTAGTCAAAGAAGAAATTGTCAAAGGTTATCGAGAAACCATTTTTACTGGTATTCATTCTCGCCTCATACTAAGCGCTATTTTCAAATTTGACCAGATTTATTTTGATAAAAACCCTATAGCTACAAGACTAAAGTGGTCAAAAGAATTTCAAGATTATTCTAGACCAAATTGTGGTTCTGTATTCAAGGAAGGTCATTTGGGTATATCTCAAAAACTAAGTTGGCTGAAGATTGGAAAAACAAATTTTTCTTTTAAAACTCAAAATTGGCTCTTAAATAAATCTTCAAGTCATGTTCCTATAGTTATTCTTATTAATATAGTAAAAATTTTGCATATTTTATCTCAAAGAAAGGCAATATTAGAAGTCATATCTGTAGAATAAATTTATTAAAAGATAGACACTAATTTCTAATCTAGAGCAGGAAGGAGCAGATTGGTAATTGACAGAAAAAATATTAACCAAAAAAATACAATAAGAAAGATAGTAACCAATGAAAGTAGGAATCTTAACTTATCACCATACGACAAATTATGGTGCTACCCTTCAGGCTTATGCCTTATGGAAGACAATTAAGCAATACGGTCATGAAGTTGAAATTATTGATTATCGACCATACAAAGCTGCCATACATTATTTAGGAAGGCTATCGCCAGTTAAGCCAGTAAATAATAATTATTTGAAGTACAGATGGGCTAACAACTTTATATTATATTTGATTCAAGCTTGGAAAATGAGAAAATTTGTAGTGTCGGAAATAAATCTAAGCCAAAAAAAAACTTATACCAGAGCAGGTTTAAAAAATTTTAGTGACAAATATGACGTAGTTATATGTGGAAGCGATCAGATATGGAGTATTAAAGATGGCTTTAGAGGTGGTTTTAATCCTTCGTTTTTTCTAGACTTTGTTGATGATAGCAAAACTCGAAAAATTAGCTATGCACCTAGTTTTGGTCAGACAAGAGACTTAAAAAAAAATAAACAGGTGATATCTCAATTAGTCAGCGAATTTGATCGCATTTCAGTTCGAGATGATAACAGCTTAAATATAATCGAAAAAGATTGCAATAGAGTAGCAACAACAGACTTAGATCCAACTTTTATGAACGATTTTAGCGAATTTGAATCGTCTCTAAAGCTCGCTCAAGGC
>JADEXJ010000084.1 GCA_015207195.1 Pleurocapsales cyanobacterium LEGE 10410 | reverse complement strand
ATTTAAATTGGAATGTTTGAAAATAAAACACAAAATGAATCATTTTGCTTTGCGGAGTCGTATTTACATACAAGCTTTGCAACACGCTATGCTTGAACTGCAATCTCTCAAAACTGCGTAATGTCAGTTAATAATTAAAGTTTAATACTCGTGAGATAATTACGTACTTGCAAAGTAGTTATCTGAACCCATGAAAGTATTAGTAGTCGGTAACGGAGGCAGAGAACATGCCTTAGCCTGGACATTATTACAATCTCCCAATATAAAACAAGTTGTTTGTACTCCTGGTAACGGCGGTACTGCCACGATGAAAAACTGTCAAAATCTCCCCTTAGCTGTAGATGATTTTGCGGGCATTGCCAATGCGGTTACAGACCAAGGAATTTCTCTAGTAGTAGTAGGGCCAGAAGTTCCTCTAGCTTTGGGTATCGTAGACTATCTCAGGCAGCGTAATCTTGCGGTGTTTGGACCGACTCAAGCAGGGGCGCAAATCGAATCGAGTAAATCTTGGGCAAAAGAAATTATGACCCAGGCAAATGTTCCTACCGCCAAGTCGCAAACTTTTACCGCTGCTGCTGCCAAAGATTATATTCAGGCTGAAGGTGCGCCGATTGTGATTAAGGCTGATGGTTTGGCTGCGGGAAAAGGAGTAATTGTCGCCAATACTGTGGATGAGGCGATCGCAGCCGTAGAAGAGTTATCAGGTAATAATTCTAGCAAGTTAGTGATTGAAGAATTTCTTAGAGGTTCGGAAGTATCTGTCTTAGCTGTTACTGATGGTAAAACAATTCGTCCCCTGATTCCCGCCCAAGATCACAAACGAATTGGTGAAGGAGACACGGGGAAAAATACGGGAGGAATGGGGGCTTATGCACCCGTACCATTGGTAACTGAGGAGTTGATGGCACGAATCGAACAGGAAATACTCCAGCCTACCCTCAAGGCTTTAAATCAACACAACATTGACTATCGTGGGGTGCTGTATGCGGGCTTGATGATTACCCCCGCAGGAGATCCCAAAGTCATTGAGTTTAACTGTCGTTTTGGCGATCCTGAAACTCAGGTAGTTTTACCTTTACTAGATACTCCTCTCGATGAGATTTTACTTGCTTGTGTCGAGCAGAGATTAGAACAATTACCACCCTTTAGATGGAAGGCTGGCAGTGCGGTATGCGTGGTGGCTGCTTCTGGAGGCTATCCCGATGCTTATGAAAAAGGTAAAGCAATTAGAGGTATAGCAGAGGCTACTCAAAAAGGGGCAATTGTGTTTCAGGCAGGAACCAAACTACAGCAACCAGAGCAACAAATCGTTACCGATGGCGGAAGAGTGTTAGGTGTGACCGCCGTGGCAGATAATTTTGAACGGGCGATCGCTTCTGCTTACGATGCAGTAAGATCGATTCAGTTTGAAGGAATGTATTATCGGCGTGATATAGGTCATAAGTATAGAACTCAAAAATAGGTATGTATCTCCGTAAAAATTTGTGGTGAGACAACCTATTTAGCTAGGCAATTGGTAAACTATAATTCAAGTAACTTAATAATTATTATTACTGCTCACAAACATTGTTAACTTTTATTACCAAGATCAGAGAAGTTATTGCCCTTTGGTGGTCGGAATTCACTCTCCAGACCAAGCTGATGGCTGCTGCCACCTTAGTGGTTTCCTTGATCATGAGTAGTCTAACTTTTTGGGCAGTTAATACGATTCAATTGGAATCCAATATCAACGATACGCGCTTTGGTAGCGACCTGAGCATCTTAATCGCCTCCAACGCTGCTCCCTTGGTTGCGGAAAATGACCTACAGGGGTTGGCAAATTTTTCGACTCGTTTTTATCGCAGCACCTCTAGTATTCGCTATATAATTTACGCTGATCGCTCTGGCAATATCTTTTTTGGGATTCCTTATTCTCAGGCGGAAGTACAAAATTCCCTAACCATAAAACGCCGTATTAGATTGCCCGACGACTACGCTCAAAATAGCGATTTACCCTTTGTGCGACAACATCAAACTCCTAACGGACAGGTCACGGATGTTTTTGTTCCCCTGCGATATGACGGTAAGTATTTAGGGGTATTGGCGGTAGGAATTAATCCTAACCCGACGATAGTAGCATCGTCTAATCTGACGCGAGACGTGACAATTGCCGTCTTTATCACCATTTGGGCGATGGTAATTTTGGGTAATGTGTTTAATGCTCTAATGATTACCAGACCGATTAAGGAACTGCTGGTGGGGGTAAGAAACATTGCTGCCAAAAACTTCAAGCAGCGCATCAACCTACCTCTGAGGGGAGAACTAGGGGAATTAATCTCCAGCTTTAATTTGATGGCGGAGAAATTAGAAAATTATGAAGCACAAAACATCGAAGAATTAACTTCCGAAAAAGCCAAGCTGGAAACTTTAGTGTCTACTATTGCCGATGGTGCAGTGCTGATTGACCCCCAGATGCAGATTATTTTGGTCAATCCCACCGCTAAGAACATTTTTGACTGGGGTGAAGATGCGATCGGCGACAATGTTTTACACCGTCTTCCTTCAGAGTTAACTGTCAAATTGACTAAACCTCTCTATCAGATGATCGAGAGCAAAGTTGAGCCAGAAGAAATAACTAGCGAGGGATTGTCTATTGCTCAAGAAAGGCATCATACGAGCGATCGCGATGAGTTTCGGGTTACTCTGACTCAACCAGTACCTAGAACTATTAGGGTTTTGCTGAGTCGAGTTTTGGATAGTGGTAACGAGAATATTAAAGGGATTGCGATGACGGTTCAGGACATTACTCGTGAAGTCGAGCTTAATGAAGCCAAAAGCCAGTTTATTAGCAATGTTTCCCATGAATTGAGAACACCGTTATTCAATATCAAGTCTTTTATTGAAACTCTCTCGGAATATGGCGAAGACTTGACTCAGGTTCAGCGACGGGAATTTTTGGATACTGCCAACCACGAAACAGATCGACTGACTCGTTTGGTCAATGATGTTTTAGATTTGTCTCGACTCGAATCTTCGCGTACTTATAGTTTGAGTCAAGTGGATTTGAGCCAACCAATCGAACAAACCTTAAGAACTTGCCAACTAAATGCCAAAGACAAAGGCATCGAGCTATATCAAGAATTACCGTCAGATCTACCATTGGTAATGGGCAATTACGATTTGCTGCTTCAGGTGTTGACTAACTTAGTAGGAAACAGTCTCAAGTTTACCAATTCGGGAGGAAAAGTTACGGTTCGCGCCTATGAAACTCATGCCGAATCTAATACATTAAATCAGCCTGCCGTAAGAATAGAGGTAATTGATACGGGTATTGGAATTTCAGCAGAAGATAAAGAGGCTATCTTTGAACGTTTTTTTCGCGTAGAAAATCGAGTTCACACTTTAGAAGGTACTGGATTGGGTCTGTCTATCGTGCGAAATATTATTGAAAAACACAACAGCAGGGTTTATATCGATAGCGAAGTAGGTGTCGGCACTACTTTCTGGTTTGAATTGCCTATCGATCGAGTGGAAGTTGAACAGCCAGCTAAAGCAATGGGCATCGGCGATAATTAAATATTTTGGTCGCTCGATGACCGTCTTCGCTACTAGATATCGCTATTACAAAGTTTTTTAAAGATGAAAATTGTTTTTTTCGGTACCCCTCAATTTGCCGTTCCCACCCTGATGAGACTGCTCGAACATCCCAACTTTGAAGTAGTAGGGGTAGTAACTCAGCCCGACAAGAGAAGAGGCAGGGGCAACAAAACCCTTCCCTCGGCAGTCAAACAGATAGCGTTAGAACAGGAGCTACCTATTTGGCAACCAAAGAGAATTAAAAAAGATCGAGAAACATTAGATTGTCTTAAGGCAACTGAGGCAGATGCTTTTGTCGTCGTTGCCTACGGACAGATTTTGTCTTCAGAAATCTTAAACATGCCCAAATTAGGCTGCATCAACGTTCACGGTTCACTTTTGCCCAGCTATCGCGGTGCTGCGCCGATTCAGTGGAGTATCGTTAATGGCGATCGCCTGACGGGAATTACTACGATGTTGATGGATGTGGGGATGGATACGGGAGGTATGTTACTCAAAGCAGAAACAAAGATCGAACTGCTGGATAATGCTCGCGATCTGGCGGTGACTCTTTCTAGCCAGGGGGCAGATTTATTAGTAGAAACTCTATTGAAGTTAAAACAAAACGAAATTACTCCTATGCCCCAAGACGAGGAACAGGCGACTTATGCCAGACTAATTGAAAAATCAGACTTTGCGATCGACTGGTCAAAAGATGCTCTAGCAATACATAACCAGGTGCGGGGCTTTTTTCCCAATTGTGCAGCCACACTGGAAGGAAAAAAACTCAAAATTATTGCTACAGTTCCAATTACAGAAGACACTATTAATAACTTGCCAGAAGAATATAGCAGCTTGAAGCAACAATACTCAGAACTAGCTTCTCTAACGGGTAAGCCAGGAGAAATAGTTAAGAACATCAAAAATCAGGGCGCAGTAGTGCAAACGGGTTCGGGGTTATTACTTCTCAAACAGGTACAGCTTGCAGGAAAACGTGCCCAGTCTGGTTGGGATTTTGTCAATGGAATGCGTCTGACGGTGGGAACTAAGATCGATAACGGATAGTTGGGGCAAACGGCAATACTGTTCGGTTAGTCTTTCAAGTTATTTCGTTCGCCCCCTAAATCCCCCAAATTTGGGGGCTGGGGGGCTTAACCGAACGGTATTGGGGCAAACGGGACGCGAAGGACGCGAAGCTAATCCTTGACCAAAGGGAATCCTTTAGGATAGGGCTAATCCTTTAGGGCTGTTCACCCCTACGTTAGGCAAACGCAGCAATAGAAACTTTCGCAGCAATTTGTTCAGCGATCGCCACTAAAGCTTTAGCCGAAGCGGATTCTGGTTCGGCAACGACAATCGGAATTCCGTTGTCTCCCCCTTCTCTAAGGGCAATTTCTAAAGGTACGCAACCCAACAAGGGAATATTTAACTCCCGTGCGGTTCTGTCACCACCACCAGAACCAAAAAGGTCGTAACTCTTATCTGGCATATCTGGAGGAATAAAGTAGCTCATGTTTTCCACAATTCCCAGCAAGTTGACCCCTAGCTGCTGAAACATTTTCAAACCACGACGGGCATCGATTAAAGATACAGTTTGTGGAGTAGTAACAATTACTGCCCCTGCCATCGGCACGGCTTGAGCCATAGTTAGTTGTGCGTCTCCCGTACCAGGAGGCATATCGACGATTAGATAATCTAATTCTCCCCACTCTACCTGATAGAGAAACTGACGAATGATACCGTTAAGCATTGGTCCACGCCAAATCACAGGCTGATCTGGGTCGATTAAAAACGCCATCGAAACCAACTTAACGCCATAGTTAAAGGCAGGTTCAAGTATTTCACCATTGCTATCTTGCTTGACCGCAATTTTGGCATCAGACAAGCCAAACATATTAGGCGCATTAGGACCATAGATATCAGCATCTAACAAGCCAACCTTGGAACCTTTAGCAGCCAGTGCTACCGCCACATTAACCGCCACAGAGCTTTTACCCACACCCCCTTTACCGCTAGAGATGGCGAGAATATTTTTAATTCCTGGAACAGAAGCACGATCTGGAAGAGACTTTTGTTGGGGAGTTTCGGCAGTTACTTCTACTTCTACAGTTTCCACCCCTGGAAGTTTTTTCACCGCAGTTTGACAGTCTTCAACAATAAATTCTCGTAAAGGGCAAGCAGGTGTAGTTAAGACTAAAGTAAAGCTCACTTTTCCGCCATCTACCGTCACGTTGCGGATCATATTCAATTCGACAAGACTTTTTTGTAGCTCTGGATCTTGTACTGGACGTAATACTTCTAGAACCGATTGTGTATCTATCATATTGTTTATTATCCTCTAACGAGCGATCGCCACTCTCTTTATTTCTTTGTTTTCAAGCCAAGTATTCTTACCTATTTTTAATTATCAACGCAAATGGTTCATCGAGGCAATTTTAAATTAAGGATAAATAGTTAATAGTTTTCTTATCTTAGCTCTATCTAATTATCCCAAAGTAGAATCTTGGTGCGATCGCTTGATACAACGTCCAGCTTGGCAGGCAACTCAACCAAATTCCGAAATTATTCCAGATTGGCTAAAACGTATTCAAAAATTACCAAAAGTTCGACAAAGGCAATGGAAGCAGAAAAACAACAAATAATCAACTAAACATCGCTTTAAGGTATTCCCGTCGCATAGCAGAAATTGCATCCAAAGGTACACCTTTAGGACAGACAGCGGTACATTCTCCATGATTGGAACAGTCGCCAAAGCCTTCCGTTGCCATTTGTGCTGTCATATCGAGTACTCGTTGTTTGCGTTCGGGATGTCCTTGGGGGAGTAACGCTAGGTGAGAAACTTTAGCTGCGGTAAATAGAGAAGCCGAAGCATTGGGACAGGCAGCAACACAAGCACCACAGCCGATACAGGCAGCATAGTCAAAAGCGCGATCGCTGTTTTCTTTGGCGACGGGTAAAGAGTTGGCATCGGGTGCAGCACCAGTATTTACAGAGATATAGCCTCCAGCAGCCACAATGCGATCAAATGCGGAGCGATCAACTACTAAATCTTTCACCAAGGGAAAAGCTTTGGCACGCCAAGGTTCGACGGTTATCGTATCTCCATCTTGAAAGCTTCTTAAATGTAGCTGACACACCGCCGTTTGTTTTTGCTCTCCGTGAGCCACCCCATTAATCATCATGCCACAAGAACCACAGATACCTTCACCACAGTCACTATCAAAGGCAACAGAATCGCGACCTTCTTTGATTAGCTGCTCGTTCAAGACATCTAATAGTTCGATAAAAGACATACTGGGATGAGCATTTACAGTATATTCTTCTAGCTTTCCTTCAATCTCAGGATTGCTTTGTCGCCAAATTTTTAAATTGATTTTCATAGAATGTTTTTTATATAAATTCCCTTGGTTCGCGTACCTTAGTTGTCAGCTGTTAGCATTCTTAGTACGCACTTTCTAATTTAACCTAGCTAGACAAGGAATAACCTTTACTTTTCCCGTCTGATAGGTAGAGACAACTAAAGATATATTTAATTGACGCAGAATCTCAGGAAAATTATTCGTATGAACACTCCGCATCGGTTCATCTGGTGGTGTTGCAGATTCTTTAGCGATAAATTGAGACATGAAGTTCGGAGTTCTGAGCGATGTAGCTACTTGCTAAAACCGTATATAGTGCATCAATTGTGATGTCAAATCGCTAGACAGATTTAAACGACGCTGTAGATCTACAACATTGCGATATTTACCATGTTTCTGGCGATCTTCTACGAATTTTTGCGCTATGTCTGGGGTAATTCCTGGAATGGTAGCAATTTCTTGAGCAGAAGCGAGATTTGGATCGGTTTTTTCTGGGCTAAGTGAACTGAGGCGGTCATAGTAGGCAAAAGCCAGAATCGGTTCTAATGGTTGAATTCGCCCGACGGGAACGCAAATTGCAGCAGCAACATCTTCAAGACAAACTAGCTGTACTCCTGCCCGAACTAATTCTACTAAAGTTCTTGCCTGATGAATGGAAACTCCTGGTAGCCTTAACCAATCATCTACCGTCGCCTGATTGACATCTATTTTAATTCCTAATTCCGCAGCGATCGCAATTTCTCTCAAGGTTTGAAAACGATAGTAAGGATCGTTGGCTATTTTGTTTCTGATGCCGATTTGAGATAGCTTAAACATTGTCTTTATAATCAATACCTATCACTGCCTACTTTATATCTTACTTAAGCAATACGATCTAACAGTTGTCGGCGTTTCTGCTCAAATTCATATTCGGTAACTAAGCCGTCTTCCCGCAGGCGGTCAAGTTCTCGTAGGGCTTCGGCGATCGCTTTTACCTGGGGAGAGCTATTAAAATTCAGATTGTATTGACTAGATCCGTTAAACTGACGCTCAAACTGTTCGACATCTTGAACGATATACCAGACTGCATCGATCGCAGCTGCAATTCGGGCAATTGGCGTTGACCATAACAGAAGATAAATGATTCCCCACACTGGCTGTCCTAAATATAGTTTATGCAGTCCAGCGATCGGCGTGACTGTGCCTAATAAAGCTAACCCGACAGCAACACGGCGATTTTTGTGATGTTTAAAAAATTTATCCAGCACTGACATATATTGATTAAGCTCAAGAATTGAATTTACTTTAGCCTATTTTTTTATTTGTGGGAAAAACTACTGTATTGTCTTACAGTACGCCAAAAGCAAAAGGAGCTTAGTTACCTAAACCCCAGACAAAAATATAAAATTATTTTCCTAGTTTGAGCGATCGATTATCAAGCTGCACTCTTAGATAATAAATATTCTTTTAATAGTTGAGCTTTGTCTGTTTTTTCCCAAGTCAAATCCAGATCGCTTCTGCCAAAATGTCCATAAGCTGCTACGTCTTGATAAAAACGCCCGCCTCGTTCTTGGGGTAGATTGCGCAGGTTGAGAGTTTGAATAATCCCCGCAGGGCGCAATTCAAAATGCTGTTTGACTAAATCTAATAGTGTTTCTTCGGCAACCTTCGCAGTACCAAAAGTTTCAACATAGATACTAACGGGTCTAGCTACACCAATGGCATAACTAACCTGTACCTCACATTTGTCTGCTAAACCCGCTGCCACAATATTGTTAGCAACATAACGACAAGCATAAGAAGCACTGCGGTCTACTTTGGTGGGATCTTTACCAGAGAAAGCACCACCGCCATGACGGGAATAACCACCGTAGGTATCGACAATTATCTTACGACCAGTCAAGCCAGAATCTCCTTGAGGACCGCCGATCACAAATTTTCCCGTAGGATTGACTAAAAAACGGGTGTCGTTGTCAGGCTTTAATTCCAAATCGGCAAACACGGGCTGAAGTACCGCCGACCAAAGATCGTCTTTGATTTTTCTCTGAACGGCACTACCTTCAGAAATATCGCCAATAGTTTCTGTATGTTGAGTAGAAACTAAAATCGTATCTATTCCTATCGGTCTTCCATCTTCATATTTAATTGAAACCTGAGTCTTGCCATCGGGACGGAGATAAGTTAGTTCTCCCTGTTTTCTTACTTCGGCTAGACGGCGGGATATACGATGAGCCAAGCTAATCGGCATTGGCATCAATTCGGGAGTTTCATTGCAAGCATAGCCAAACATAAGTCCTTGGTCGCCAGCACCAATTTTATCTAGTTCGCTATCACTAAGATTTTCTCTTTGCTCTTGAGCGGAGGTAACGCCTTGAGAAATATCTGGAGACTGTTCGTCTAAAGCAACTAATACAGAACAGCTATTGGCTGAAAATCCATTTTCGGCATGAGTATAGCCAATCTCAGCAATTTTGTTTCTCACCAAATCTACATAATTAACCTGAGCTTCAGTGGTGATTTCTCCCGTAACTAAAACCAAGCCTGTATTAACCACTACCTCTGCTGCAACGCGACTTGAGGGGTCTTGAGATAAGATAGCGTCCAAAATAGCATCAGAAATCTGATCGCAGATTTTATCTGGATGTCCTTCTGTAACCGATTCGGAGGTAAATAAGTAATTATTAGACAATTTTTCGTAGTCCTCTGAGGATTATTATTGTGATGACGCGGGATATCAACCTAAGCATCCAACTATAAGGTATATAATACAGGTTTATTTATGAATTACAAAGTTTGAATTTCTAATAGACTAAAAATCTTTCGATCTGCTTGAGACACAGAGTTTTCATAACGGCAAACCCCAATTGTTCCTGCTGCTTTGGCTGCTCTAGCCATAGCCATGTCTCCTGTGGAATCTCCTACCATCAGAGCTTGATTTGGTGTAACTCCCAAGGCTTGACAAGCTCGAATAAACAGCCGTGGATCTGGTTTGGTAATTTCATCATCTACTCCCATACATAATTGTATATAGTTTTCTAGCTGATGGTTAGTAACAAAATTTTTTACCTCTGCGCTAGAATCGGCAGAGAGAATCCCTACTTTTAAACCTGCGTCAATCAAAGTTTGAAGGGTGGGAATGACATCAGAAAACAATGAGGTAGATTCTGGAGTCTTGGTGAGATATTTTGAATCAGATACTTCGGTAAAAGCCTCTGAAGCAATTGTTCTAGCTTCGTACCAGCTGCGTCCAGTTTCAGCGATATAAGCAGCAGCAGCGATCTCGTTTTCTTGGCGACTGCCAACTGCCATCAAGCCTTGAGGATCTAGGGTATGATCCATAATTCCAAACGCCATCAACAAAGGTTCTCCTACCCCTGGTATCCGAGCATCTATTAGTCTTGCTCTTTTAATGCCTACTTCTCGCCAGAAAGCCAGGGAGTCTTCTAAAGTACCATCTTTGTCAAAGATAACCGCAGCTATATTATCAAATTTTAAGTCTTGGCAGGCGATCGCGATCGACAAATTTTTGCTCCCAATAAATAATAAAATAATACAAGTAACCGATAAAAAAAGAGAGGTTAATTTCCTCTCTAAAATAATGAAATGTTTTGAAACAAAATAAAGCTAATCTAGCTAATTTATCTGTTCTATTTATTCCTCTGTTGCTGCACCAACCATTTCTTCTTCAGCATCTTCAGAAATATCAGTTGCTGCCGTTTCCTCTGTAGCTTCTTCAGTGCTTTCTTCTACTGCTGTAGCTTCTTCAGCACTTTCTTCTACTGCTGTAGCTTCTTCAGTGCTTTCTTCTACTGCTGTGGCTTCCGATATAGCAGCAGCTTCTTCTGGAGTAATTCCCTCAGCTTCGGCCAATAGTTTTTGACGATATTTCTCTGCCATTTCCTCGGCTTTCTCAAATACTATTTCTCTATTTTTGAGCATATCGCCTGGTTCTGGCTCTAACTGCTTGGTAGATAGGGAGATTCGACCTCTTTCTGCATCTAAGTCAATAATCATCACTTTTAGTTCATCGTTAACCCCAAATACGCTATGGGGAGTATCGATGTGATCGTGAGATATTTCGGAAATGTGTAGTAGTCCGCTAACTCCACCAATATCAATAAATGCACCATAGGGTTTGATACCGCGTACGGAGCCTCTAACAACTTGACCTACCTCTAAACCATTCATCTTGCGTTCTACTAAAGCTCGACGATGACTTAGCACTAATCTGTTGCGCTCTTCATCAACTTCCAAGAATTTTAGTGGTAAATCTTCGCCTACAAGGTCTTCTTTGGCTTCTCGCGCGCTGATATGTGAGCCAGGAATAAAGCCTCTCAATCCTTCGATTCTGACTAATGCACCACCACGGTTAGTAGCAAAGACGTTGGAACGAACAGTAGCATCTTCTTGCTGCAATTGCCTAACTCGCTCCCAAGCTCGCATATATTCGATGCGTCTAATGGAAAGAGTTAGCTGTCCGTCTTCGTTTTCGTCGGTTAAAATAAAAAATTCTCTAGTTTCGTCTGCTTGCAGAACCTCGGTGGGATTATCAACTCGGTTAATTGACATCTCCTGAATGGGAATATAAGCAGCTGTTTTGGCACCAATGTCAATCAAAGCTCCCCTTGGTTCCATACTAAAAACTGTTCCCGCTACTATATCTCCAGGACTGAAGTGATAATCATATTTGTCGAGAAGAGCAGCGAAATCGTCATGAGTAAAACCAATATCCTTAGTACTGTTTGCTTGCTGATTGACCATATGGGTTAGATGTCCTTATTGTATTTCCTAGTTTTTTTGATTGGATGAGCCTCCTGCTTGATGTACACTCACCAGCTTGTTGTGCAGCCTACACCTACATTTATTGGGTATTTGACTGGCAAAGATGCTAAGCTTGAGTTCATAAAACAACTCTACAAAACACTTTGCTACTGAAACACTCCTGTCTGTTGGCAAGATAGCATTATAACATTGTAACTTTTTATCGGACTGACCGTAAATTTTTTTGGTCTTTATAAACTGAATTTTTTATTTTTGTATATTTTTTTACGCCGTGTCCAAGAATTTGGCATTATTTTCGAGATAATTGGGGTTCATTATGCCCTAGTAGCGAGTAGCCCTTCGGGTTCGGCAGTTCCTTCAAGTCGAGAAAGGGCTTGCCCGCATCTGACCCGCCCAATATGCGAAGCCCTAAAGGATTCCCTTCGGTCTCGGTATCCCTTTAGGGACGGACTGCCTCACGAGTAGCCAGTTTAGATATAGTCAGGGTTTTGAGTTAAACAAATGGTGCTTCTATTTACGCCCAAGACCACTAGTCGTCTTAAGTTTTCTATGGGAACGGGGTTTAGTTTAAAATCCTGATTTTTTGGTTTTTTTAAAGGTTTTGTTAAGAGCAAATAAAATTTTGATGAATTTAAAAATTAAGATCTTGGCTTTACCTTTGCTTTAAAGTTTTGAAATATAAGCTACGAATAAATTTCACGACTACTGCTCTATACAATACAGACAATCGGCATTTACAACCAGAGATTAATACGATGATAATATAAGTGTATTCTCGTAAAAGAAAATACTAAATATTACTATCGATAAATTTACTATGGCTTGTAGACAATTAGGTAAAATCACTAAAATGCTATCTGCGCTGGCACCTTTTATCTGTTTAGCAGGAATAGTTGTTTTACAAGGTCAAGAATATAAAAAGTCGGCACAAAAACTAAATCGCGCTGATTATCTTAGTCAAGAACAGGAGCAAGCAAGACTGATTAAATTTCAACAACAAACTCCTAGTCTTGGTTTTGACAACCTAAAAGCTAATTGGACATATTTAAATTTTGTGCAGTATTTTGGCGATGAAAATGCGAGAAAAACTATAGGCTATAAATTAGTTCCCGATTATTTTGAAACCATAAGTCAAATCGATCCCCATTTTACGCAAGCCCATCTGAGACTTTCTATTGCCAATTCAATGTATGCTGGCGATCCAGAAAAAACTATTGCTTTGATGGCACAAGTTCTTCAGTCAGTCGATCCAGAATCGGAACAAGCTGCAATGCTTTGGACTTCTAAGGGTTTAGACCAGCTATTGTTTTTGGGAGACAAACAAGCAGCGATAGAATCTTACAAAATGGCAGCACAATGGGCAGCTTTAACTAATGGCGATCGCTCAAATAATATAACAATCAAAGATTTGGATACAGCTTTAGCATCTACCACCGAAATAGAATTAAAAGAAGCTCAGGTTAGAGCTTGGTCTAGCGTTCTAGTTCATATCAAAGACAACCAAAGAAAACGAGAAATTATCGAAAAAATTGGCGATCTCAAACAAGAGATCTTGGCTTTAGAACAGTCAGCAGAAGCTAAGGCAACTCGGTAGTTAGTAACTTTTCCATTGCATAATTAGTAAAAGTTTGACCTCTACAAGATACTTTTTGCTGTTCCTTGACCACAAAACCTCGGCTGGCAAAAAAAGGCTTAGCGGTAATACTGGCTTCGGTAAACAAACTAATTAAATTTAACTCCCAAGCCTTGTTTTCTATTGCTCGATATATTTTTCTGCCAACTCCCTGACGCTGATACTGATAATGGACATAAAAACAATCTATATGACCGCTAGCTTCTAACTCACCAAAGCCGATTATTTTGCCATTTTGTTCTGCTACATAGGTAAATCGACTCGAACATATTTTAGACCAATCTCTAAAATAAATATTATCGGGCGACCAAGCTGTAACTTGCTCTTTAGAGTAATCACGAATGTTTACCTGTCTAACTGTATCTTGAAATAATTGTGCTATTTGTGCGGTATCCTCCGAGCGAAACAATCTGATGAGCATTATCGTACATTTATTAAACGTTTATTAAACGTTAAAGAGTTATTAAAGAGCAATTATTTTTTATATGCTCTAAATATACTTAATATATAATACACAAAAATATTATTAAGTAATTTTATAAACAAGATGCATCAAGTCGGGGATATTATTAATCAAAAATACAAGATTATTGAAATTATTGGGGAGGGTGGCAACAGCATTACCTACAGTGCGATCGCTCTGGCGACCAATACCAAAGTAGCAATCAAAACTTTATCTTTGCAAGGCTTGGGTAACTGGAAACAAATAGAATTGTTTGAAAGAGAAGCAAAAATCTTATCAACTTTAGACCATCCTGCTATTCCTAAATATATCGATTACTTCCACATCGACCATAATGCCAACCGAAATTTTTATATCGTACAGCAGCTGGCAACGGGAAAATCATTGTTTCAATTAGTGCAAGATGGTTGGCGTACTACCGAAGCAGAAATCAAATCTATTGCCAAACAAACCTTAGAAATTATAGTTTATCTACATGGGTTAGTACCTCCAGTAATTCATCGAGATATTAAGCCTCAAAACATCATTCGTCGGGAAGATGGAAAAATATTTTTGGTGGATTTTGGGGTAGTTCAAAATAGCTATTATGCCAATTCTCAACAAGGGAGTACAGTAGTAGGTACTTACGGCTATATGGCTCCAGAACAGTTTAGAGGACGAGCTGTTCCTGGTACCGATCTGTATAATTTGGGAGCAACTTTAGTCTATTTATTAACTCATTATGCTCCTGCTGAATTACCCCACAAAAATTTTAAAATTAATTTTCGCGATCGCGTCCAAATATCAAATCAATTTGCTACCTGGTTAGATAAAACTTTAGAGCCAAATGTAGAAGATCGTTTTACTTCTGCTCAATCTGCTTTAACTAATTTAGGTAATTCTGGTTTTGCTACAAAAGAATCATTCAAAAAGCTGGCTAAAACAAAAATAAGCATCGTGGCTGTAGGTTTGGCAGCAATATGTAGTACAGCTACTATCAGTATCTTGAACTCTTATCAACCTGAAGTTAATAAAATTACCGAGTTAGAAAAAAATTCAGCGCAGCTATGCCAAAGTCCCGAACTGACTCGATACTATCTAGAGAATGGTGGAAATCCCAATTTAATTATTAACAGCGATCGAGCAGAATCTTCTCTATTGTTTTGTCTTCTAACAACAAGACAAGAAAATAGCGCAGAATTATTAAAAACTATTAAGTTGCTAATTGACAAGAAAGCAGATCTTGAAGTTAAAAATAACAACGATCGGACTCCTTTACAATTTGTTCTTTCCCAGAGAAACCGACAAAAAAGTACTGATAGTCAAACCAAAAAAATCGCTCGGCTTTTAATTGATGGAGGGGCAAACATCGATGCTCTAGATTCAAATAAAAATACACCACTAATATTAGCAATGCTGCACGACTACCAAGACATTGCTGAAGAATTAATTGTTAAAGGCGCAAAAATTAATACTACTAACACAACTGGTATCACTCCAGCATTTATAGCCGTAAGCGATAACAATTTAGAATTGGTCAAACTTCTAGCAAGCAAAGGTGCCGATTTGAAGCACAGGGATAAAAATGGGAGAAGCTTACTATTTGAAGCTGCTACTGAAGCAGATCGCCAGCTAGTTGACTATTTAATTGCCCAAGGAATTGAGGTTGACCTTCGCAGTGATCTAAACCAAACGGCTCTGTTTGAGGCATTAGATCATCATAATTATCAGGTAAGGCAAGGAATAGTAGAAACTCTAATCGAGAGTGGTGCAAATATCAACCTCAAGGATAATTATGGCAAAACACCTCTATTTTATGCTGCCTCTTCCGATCGCTCTTTTTTATCAATAGTTGAATTGCTATTAAACCAAGGAGCAGAAGTTGATCTTGTGGATAATAAAGGAGCTACTCCACTTTCACAAGCAGTACGACGAAATAGTTTACAGATAGCAAAACTCCTAGTCGCTCATGGTGCGGATGTTAATCTTACCGAAAGGAACACTCAACAAACTCCCCTGTTTACCGCAGTCAGCCAAAACAATTTAAGAATGATCGAACTGTTGCTGGCAAACAAAGCTGAAGTCAACGTTATAGATAGGAATGGCAACACACCTATCTTTGGAATTGTTAACCGATACCATAACAATAGTTTAGAAATAGCTAAATTATTGATTGCCAACAATGCCGAAGTCAATTTGGTGAACAATCAAAATCAAACACTATTATCGCTACTGGTAGATAATAGAAATAACTCTAGAAATACCAGTTACCTCTCAATTGTAGAATTGTTAATTGCCAACGGTGCCAACGTCAATTTTAGAGACAGCAAAGGTAGAAGTATTCTTTTAAAAGCTGCCTATTCGGGTAATGAACAACTTGTAGAACTGTTAAAACAACACGGTGCCAGATATTGATTTAGATGGATCGGCTTTTCTACAAGTTGATGTAAATATCTAAACTATCTACTATAGGGGAGCAAACAAACCCACTCCAACGCCGAGATCGTTATTTTCACGGACTCTTAACTGATGCCAGGTAGAAAAACCAACCCGATTGGTTAGATATAGCTCTAGATAGGGATCGCTATTATCTTGAGAAACCTCTTGATTTAATAAAGATAAGGGTGTCCAGCGTACTCCAAGTGTCCAGGGGATTCTATCTTCTAATTGTCCATCGATAAAGCTATTGCCTTCACCAAAGAAATTGGCACCGATTTCCCCAGTCAAACTAATTTCACGGTTAAGAGCGATCGCGCCACCCAGATTAAAACCACCAAGCTCGATTCCCTGTCGTTGGGCATAACCTAATATCGGGGTAAACCAGACTGCTGTATCATTGCTAATTTCATAGTGAATGGGTAGGGAAAAAGTCACGATTAACAGTTTGCCTTCAGCTCCTTCGTCACCCCCTGGCGTGAAAATGGGTACGGTTTTATCTAGATCTAGACGGTCAAAAGCGGTTGTGTCGTTTTCCCTAAAGTTGATAAATGGTTCGTTAGTCAAACTAGCAGTAGCAGCACCACTAAGAGTTATGGGCGCATTTTCTGCCTGATTTAAAAACCTTACCTTTACGGCGATTCCCTGTTGGGATTCGTCCACCTCTCCCGCAACATAGTCGAGGAAAATTCCTCCTTCAAGATCTTCTAGCAAGCCATAACGCAAAGCAGTCAAAACCCCCTGACTACCACCCTGTAGTTGAAAGGCAAATTTACCACTGGGTATGGTTCCGCCATCAAAAAAAGCCAAACCATCTGTAGTAAAAGATTCTATCTCAGTGTCACTTGCTCGACGCTTTTTGTAACGACGATTAGCTACCACCGCATCGGGCATAAATACCAAATTTGCCCCCAAACCCATAAAGTCTCGATCCGCAGTTAAAGACAGTGGCGCAAAGCGAGCAAAAGTATTGGAGGCGTAGAGATCCAAAGCCAATCGAGGATTAGTTAAATAACGTATTCCTGCATTGTAGGCGATCGCCCGATCTGGTTCGCCCGAATCTCGATTAATGCTGTTGTTACCCGTCAGAGGCAGAAAGACATCGCCCAAAATAAATAATCTAGAATTTACTTGGTAAGAAACTCCCCCACCCAGGCCCAAAACCGTCCCAAAAGTATCATTACTATCGGGCAGACGACGAAAAAAAACGGCACTCTCATCTTTAAAGAATGCCACCGTGGGAGATAGATTGAACTGCCAGCGATCGCCGACATTTGCGGTCAAGGGAACGGCAACCGAAACAAAAATATCCCGATTGTTAATCTCGGTAACTTCTCCCCCGCTACTGAACATAAATCCGCGAGTCCCCCAGGATGCAGCAAACACTCCGCTCAAAGCTTGAGTTTTTGATTGGTTGCTCCAAAGGCGTTGCTTAAGTTCCAGCGCAGCCTCGTTATCTTCCGTACGTTCGGAAGTAAATTCTCCCTGCTTAATCGGCGAGCTACTATCTACGTGCTGAAACTGAAGAGTTAGCTGTAAATCGTCGCTAATACCCCAGCTAAAGCCCGTATTAAAATTAACTGCACTATCCTCGTCATCAACTCCACCCTCTACCAAGTCGGGGAAAAAAAAGGTGCGGGTATCCAAATTGATGAAAACCTCCCCTGCACCTAAATGGTTGGCTGTAGGTTGAGAAAACAATTGTTCGCTAAGAGGAGTAAAGGTTATTCGCTCCTGTTGTCGAGCTGATTTTTTGACTAATCCTGGGGAAGGTTGAGCTTCAACCACAGACGTATCTAAAATTAGTAAAACAGTTGAACCAATTAGCCCAACCAACAGTTTCTTCATGCGATCGCTTCTCTCCCCTACACAATCGAAAACTATTCCTAGTTTCAACCGTAATTACACCAAAGCTCGATTTTATCAGTTTGTTCGTATAAATAGGGATAAGGGAGTATTGAGCGACTTTTAAGCATTATTGTGCTAACAACAACTAACTACTAACAACCCTAAAAAGTTGAGTTGGTTTTTAGCAATTGATCTATAGCTTATACTTGAACTCTTGGTTTCCCTGATAGTCGGATAATTCTGCCAACTCTGCGGGGCTTTTAGTCCCTGGATAAAACTCTCCGTTTATTTCCCAAGTAGGAAAAGACTGAATTCCTGCTGCCAGGCAAGCATCTCTTTGAGGATTTTTTCCTTGGGGATCGCACTCAATATAATCAATTTTAGAAAATGCTTCTTTGCCAAATAGTTGCTTCTGTTCGTAACAGTGGGGACACCAAAAAGCACCGTATTTTTTTGCTCCAATAGCGGTCAAATGTTCCGCCAAACCAACTTCAGCTTCTCCAGAAGCCGTAGTAATATTCCAACCTTTAGGGGGAGTTGGCTGTCCCATTGCTTCGGGAATCGCAATAAACCCATCAGCATCAACTACTTCTTCTGCGGTACCGTTGGCTTGAGCCACAGGAGAATTAATATTAGAGTAAATCCCCAAAGTAACTACGATTGTTAGTAACCCGACAATCACACCTGTAAATAATATTTGTCCGAGATCTTCCCAGTCTCTGCCAACAATTGTAAAAACTAGCAAACTTAAAGAAAACAGCGCGGAGCCAATACAGTATGGACATACTGTTCTGAGTTCTGTAGCTAGAACATACATCAGATAGCCACTAAACACCGCCATGGCAATACTGCCTGCTAGCAGTAGCCACCAGGTAGAATTTTCTAACTGTTTTTTGAGATTTTTTTGGCGATCGCTACTAATTGCTAAAGGAACCAGGGCAAAAGCAGCCATACTGATATACGCTAGAAAACCAAATAGGCTCAAAGGTAAGCCAAACACTTCTGCATAGGCACTATCTAACACACCTCCACAGCCAGCACCAGCAACGGCATCGGCAGAACAAGCAGGACCTCCACCAGTCAGCTTGGTAACGGTCAAATAAGCAGTCAGGACTGCTCCTGCAATGGCGATCGCACCAATAATTGGTCGCGACCAACGGTGTATCCAGGGTATAGAACGACGACGGCGCATAAATAAAAAATATTTGTCTATTTGTTTTACTGATAGCTATTGGCTAATAGCTTCTTTTGTTGTCCAAATTATAGCTTGAGTTTAAATTTAACTTGAGCAGGGCAATTAGACCGACTATTTGAATTGTTTAACAGAAGTGTTCAAGTCTATTTTTTCCCTAACAGGAACAGATTTAGCTGCTTCTACAAACTGAGAAACTCGAATCGGATCGATAGTTTCAGTAATTTTGCCATGACGTTTGAGGGAGCTAGAAACAATTACTCCATCGGCTGCCTGCATCAAGCGCGAAATATTTTCCCAGTTGGCACCGCTACCAATAAATACGGGGGTTTCCCCTGCTGCGGTCGATGCCAATTCTAAATCTTCTAGAGTAGGGGGACTGCCAGTTGCCCATCCCGACAAGATTACTCCATCAGCCAAACCCCGTTCGATAGTGTCTTTGACTGCGGTAGTAAGGTTGGGCGTACCCAAAGGGCGAGCGTGTTTTACTAAGACATCTGCTAAGATTGCTACTTCCGAACCCAATTCACGGCGATATTTTAATAATTCGTAAGCTTTTCCTTCAATTAATCCTTGATCGGTTGCCATTACCCCCGTCAAGACATTAACCCGAATAAACTGTACATTGGTACAGGTAGCGATCGCCATCGCGCTTTTAGCATCATTACGCAATACGTTGATCCCGATCGGTAACATGACCATTCCTTGAAGGCGATCGACAATTAAAGTCATAGCACTAACTACTGCGGGATCGACGCAATCTTTAGCAAAAGGGGCATCAAAAAAATTTTCAATAATAATACCGTCTGCTCCCCCCGCTGCTAGAGCGGTGGCTTCTTGCTCTGCTCTGGCAATTACCTCTTGAAGCTTGCCTTTCCAACGAGGGGAAGTGGGTAAAGGAGATAAATGAACCACGCCGATTACTGGATTTTTTGCCTTAAAAATATGTTTTAATTCCACCTTGACTTCACCATGCCTGTTGTTTCTCCTCTTCAAAAGTTACTATTATCTCAGACAAAGCTAAATACTGTATATATTTTCCAATCTGTCTTATCACAAAATTTTGCGACAAATTACAATGATTTTGCGATTATTGATTCCCACTAAAGTAGTTTATCTGTTAATATATTTTAACGAAAAGGTTATTTACGTATTTTAATGGATATGTAAGATCCAAATTCAAAGCCCGTCAGAAGCGGTGTCTTGAATAGGAAATGGTTTTGCGGCACAAAAACTGTCTGGTTAGCTCCTGCTCACCGCGAAACTAGGAAGCATAATTCAACAGTTGGTCTAATTTATTTTTGAATTTATATTTAACAGTTTTTTCAGACCAAAGGTTAACGCTCCAAATGCAAGATATTGAGTCTGACCAACGCTAGGATCGGACTTCGTCTTTCTGAGGCGGAGTAACAGGCGATCGCGCAGGTAAATTTATATCAATCTTGATATTGGTCTTCAAAATATAGGATAAAGAATGGCACATAAGCCAACTATAGCCATATCCCACTTGGGATGTGAAAAAAACCGTATAGATTCAGAGCATATGCTGGGCTTGTTAGCTCAGGCAGGTTATCAAGTAGATTCTAATGAAGAACTAGCTGATTACGTAATTGTTAATACCTGTAGTTTTATTCAGGCTGCAAGAGAAGAATCAGTTCGTACTTTAGTTGAGTTAGCCGAAGCTGATAAGAAAATAGTTATTACTGGCTGTATGGCGCAGCATTTTCAGGGAGAACTTTTAGCAGAATTACCTGAGGCTGTGGCAGTTGTAGGCAGTGGGGACTATCATAAAATTGTGGATGTTGTCGAACGTGCTGAAACAGGGGAAAGGGTACAGGAAGTAACCTCAGAACCAGTATTTATTGCCGACGAGACAGTTCCTCGATATCGTACCACTAACGAAGGGATCGCCTATCTGAGGGTGGCTGAGGGTTGCGACTATCGATGCGCTTTTTGTATTATTCCTCATCTTCGAGGTAAACAGCGATCGCGCTCCATCGAATCAATCGTTGCTGAAGCTAAACTATTAGCAGAACAAGGAGTACAAGAGATTATCTTGATCTCTCAGATTACTACCAACTATGGCGTAGACTTGTATGGCAAACCCATGCTGGCAGAACTTTTGATCGAACTGGGTAAAGTTGATGTTCCCTGGATTAGGATTCACTACGCTTATCCCACAGGACTTACCCCCGAAGTTCTGGCTGCGATTAGAAACACGCCCAATGTTCTTCCCTACCTAGATTTACCCTTGCAACATTCTCATCCCGAAATTTTGCGCGCTATGAATCGCCCTTGGCAAGGAAGGGTTAACGATGCCATCATTGAGCGAATCAAGCAGGAATTACCAGAGGCGGTATTGCGTACTACCTTTATCGTCGGCTTTCCTGGAGAAACCGAGGCTCATTTTCAGCATTTAATAGATTTTGTCGAGAGACATCAGTTCGATCATGTCGGTGTCTTCACTTTCTCACCAGAAGAAGAAACCCCAGCATATAGTATGGACAATCAGGTTTCTCCAGAAGTCGCTACTAATCGTAGAGACATCTTGATGCTGGTACAGCAATCGATTGCTGCTGCTAAAAACCAAGCTTATGTTGGTAAACAAGTAGATGTTTTGATCGAACAGGAGCATCCAGGGACAGGTCAATTAGTTGGTCGCTCCCCGCAGTTTGCTCCAGAAGTAGACGGACTAGTATATGTCCGTGGTGAAGCTTCTTTAGGCTCAATAGTTCCTGTAGATATTACTGCTGCCGATGTTTATGACCTTTATGGTGAAGTAGCTATCGTAGCAGGTGCAGCAACTTATTCTAGTCATTAGCGATTTATAGAAATTTATAGTGCCTCTTGCTGATGCGGTTTAGAGGTGCGTTAATTCCTTAGCAGAGCAAGAACACACAGCTTTTTAGCCAATATCATAGTAAAAATTAAGAGAACTTATGACGACTACTTTCAAAGATTTAGGATTATCACAGGCTTGTATATCACAGTTAGAACAGCTGGGTTTTACAGAGCCGACTCAAATACAACAGGATGCGATACCTGCCTTATTAGCAGGTAAAGATATTGTTGGTCAATCGCAAACGGGAACGGGTAAAACAGCAGCCTTCTCTCTGCCTGCATTAGAAATTGCCGACCCAAGCGACAAATCGGTACAGGTGTTGGTGTTAACTCCCACCAGAGAGCTAGCTCAACAGGTGGGGCAAGCCATTGAGGACTTTACCTCCAGAGACCAAAAGGTTTTCTCCCTGACAGTTTATGGCGGTCAATCTATCGAAAGACAAATTAGTAGACTACGCCGAGGAGTACAGATTGTAGTAGGCACTCCAGGACGGGTAATCGACCTTTTAGAGCGTAGAGAACTCGTCTTAGATCGGCTAAAGCTGGCTATTTTAGACGAAGCCGATGAAATGCTCAGTATGGGGTTTATTGACGATATTAAGAAAATTTTGCGTCGAACCCCCAAAGAAAGACAGACTGCTTGTTTGTCTGCCACTATGCCCAGAGAAATCAAAGAGTTGATCGAAAACTTTTTAAATTCTCCCGTATATATAACAATTAAGCAAAAAGAAGCTGCACCGACGAGAATCGAGCAGCACGTCTACATGGTGCCTCGTGGATGGCAGAAGATGAAGGCACTACAGCCAATCTTAGAAATTGAAGAACCAGATTCTGCGATTATCTTCGTCCGTACCAAACGTACAGCTAGTGAACTGACCAGCAAACTACAGGAAGCAGGACATAGCGTCGATGAATATCATGGTAACCTGAGCCAAATGCAGCGTGAAAGACTGGTCAAACGCTTTCGCGATGGCAAAGTAAAAATGGTAGTCGCTACAGACATTGCAGCTAGAGGACTGGATGTACAAGATCTGACTCACGTAATCAACTACGACTTGCCCGACAATACCGAAACCTATATTCACCGCATCGGTCGTACTGGTCGAGCGGGTAAAACAGGAACAGCGATCGCTATAGCTCAGTCAGGGGATCGTCGCGCTTTAAAACAAATCGAGCGTCGCCTGAGAACCAAATTAGACACGGCAAAAATTCCTAATCGGGCGCAGGTAGAGGCAAAACGGATTGGCAAGCTCAACAGCAAAATCAAAGAAACCTTGGCAGGGGAAAGAATGGCATCATTCTTACCTTTGGTTAGGGAACTAAGTGATGAATACGATGCCCAAGCGATCGCTGCTGCTGCATTACAAATGGTATACGACCGTGATTGCCCCAACTGGATGAAGGGAGACTGGGAAGTCCCCGAAGATAGCTTTGCCAAGCCAGTCGTCAAAAGAAAAAACCACAACCGTTCTTCTCGCAAAGGCAGCTATAACAAATCTAGGTCTGTTCCTCGAACTAAGCCTCAGAGCAAAGTAAGATCCCAAGTAATTATCGAGCAGTAATCCTAGCAAGCAGTTTTGATTTAGAAGGTAGCTGACCATGCTCGATATTTCAAAACTGTTGACTAATTACCATTGTTTGTCGATGATTGTTGAGTAAGCCATTAGTTTTTAGCTATTGGCTACTTGTTTTTTTTGCTTAAGTATCTTGTTGACCATTCTCTAAGCAAAGATTTAGAGAGCTGGACACGAACTTAGAACCTCAACAAGCCAAAAGCTATTACTATCAATCGAAACACCCCGTGACTTTAAGTACCCCCTCGACTAAATTAATTTATCCAACCATTGCTAAAGCTGCGAACAACTGGCATGGTCTAATCGAAACCTATCGCCCCTATCTACCTGTTAGTGAGGCTACTCCTGTAGTTACGCTACTAGAAGGCAACACCCCTTTAATTCCTGCTCAGGCGATCGCTGCTAAGATTGGACGCGGTGTCAAGGTTTACGTCAAATATGATGGTCTAAACCCTACTGGCAGCTTTAAGGATCGGGGCATGACCATGGCAATATCCAAAGCCAAGGAAGATGGGGCAAAAGCAGTTATTTGTGCCAGTACGGGGAATACCTCGGCAGCAGCAGCAGCCTATGCTCGTCGGGCGGGAATGAAGGCGTTCGTGATTATTCCTGATGGCTATGTTGCTTTGGGCAAATTGGCTCAGGCTTTACTTTACGGTGCAGAAGTAATTGCGATTGACGGTAATTTTGATGATGCGCTGACTATCGTGCGTCAGCTTTCAGAGAACTATCCCGTGACGCTGGTAAATTCTGTCAATCCCTACCGTTTGCAGGGGCAGAAAACTGCTGCTTTTGAAGTAGTGGATGTCTTGGGAGATGCTCCCGACTGGTTATGTATTCCCGTAGGTAATGCTGGTAATATTACTGCCTACTGGATGGGATTTTGTGAATATCACACTTCGGGGAAATCTTCTCGTTTGCCAAAAATGATGGGTTTTCAGGCTGCTGGTTCTGCTCCTTTGATTTTAGGCGAAAGGGTGGCTAATCCAGACACCCTCGCAACGGCTATTAGAATTGGTAACCCCGCCAACTGGCAAAAAGCGATCGCCGTCAAGGAAGCTAGCGCAGGGGAGTTTAATGCCGTAACCGATGAAGAGATTTTGGCTGCTTATCGTCTTTTAGCAGCCGAGGAAGGCGTTTTTTGTGAACCAGCTAGTGCTGCTTCGGTGGCTGGGTTACTCAAGGTCAAAGATCGAGTTCCTGAAAACGCTACGGTGGTTTGTGTTTTGACGGGTAATGGTTTAAAAGATCCAGATTGTGCAGTGGAACACAGCTTTAATGAGCTGAAGCAAGGCGTACCCAAGGATCTCCAACAAATAGCTAAAGTAATGGGGTTCTAAGTTATAGTCATTCTAAATAGCAACTAGGTATTTTCCTTAAGACTTATAGTTAAAATAAAAAACCGTGTACTAGTGGCTGCTAATACACGGGGTAATTTACGACTTTGGGTGGTCAGAGTAGCTGAGGCTTATTCAGTAAGAATGCTGACATTTGGTTCTGTAGGGGCGACACAAGAGAGGCAAAAGCAAGCCAGAAGTGAGATTGAGTAAAGTAGTCTCCCAAAAGATGAGAGACTATTCTCAATAACCTTTTTTGTTGAAAACGTAATGATTCAACTACCTGA
>JADEXJ010000083.1 GCA_015207195.1 Pleurocapsales cyanobacterium LEGE 10410 | reverse complement strand
GTCTCTTGAGAAAGTCATCGATACTTTATGTGAAGGTCTCAACTTTTTCAACTCGGTTCCTGAACAGCTTCAATCCATGACTTACTTCCCTCATCTAAGAATTACGTTTTAGAACGCAAATTGGTATCAGGTATCGATTAAAAGCTAAATTGAAAGTTCCCCGTCCAGTTCATATCAAGCAAGAACAAGGGGCAGCAGAAGACTTTAAAAAAAACTAGGCAAACGTATCGAGAAGACTTTAGCTCAAAATCAAGAGCAGCGCGTACGCGCACGCAGATCGTCGTCTTGCGACGACTAGGCTGCAAAGCAGCCTGCGTAAAACGATATCGACAAATTCGATATTGGTGTCAGGATGAAAGCCGAATTGGACTAATTACGCTTTGGGCAAGAAAACTAACTGCCCAAGGAATCCAGCCAGTTGGTATCGAACAGTGGTGCTTCGATTATCTTTGGCTATATGGTCTAGTTGAACCTCGTTCGGGGGACAGCTTTTTTGCCGAGTTTTCTCATGTCGATGGCGTTTGTTTTCAACAATACTTGGATTGGTTTGCCCAAGCTCATCCAAAGCAATTACATTTAATTCAACTTGATAATGGTCGTTGGCATATTTGGTCTGAGCTAAATATACCAGATAATATCATCTTGATTTTTCAGCCTCCTTACAGTCCTCAAGTTAACCCAATTGAGAGGCTATGGAAAGAAATCAAAAAGTATCTTAAGTGGGAATTATTTGACAACCTCGACCGCTTGAGATGCAAATTGTCTCAAGTATTATCAGGACTTACTCGCTCGGCGATCGCATCTATTACAGGATGGGATTTTATTTTAGATGCTTTATTTGTAGCAAACATTTAAGTATTTCATATGACTTCAGTTACTAATAACCCGAACTTTTCCACCTCGACGTAAGTGAAAGACTAATCATAGTATGAACTCGTTGACTACGAGGAAACATAAAAATGGCTGATATAACAGGTACAGAACAAAGAGACTTCTTGACCGGTACGCCAATGGCGGACAATATCGAAGGTTTAGGTGGCGACGACTTTATTCGCGGTCTTGCTGGTACCGACATGATCTTTGGTGGCGGTGGCGCAGACAACCTTAGGGCTGGAATGGGTGCTGATACAGTCGAAGGCGGAACTGGCGCTGACACGATAAGAGGTGCTGCTGGCGACGACTTTATTATTGGTCAGGGCGGCTCTGACTCAATCGATGCTGGCGATGGCGTAGACCTCGTCTTTGGGGGCGGCGCGTCGGATGAACTCAATGGTGCGGGCGGCGACGATCTTCTCTTCGGCGAAGCTGGCGAAGATGATATAGCTGGAGGTGATGGCGACGACAGCCTTAACGGCGGTGCCAGTGGCGATACCCTCGAAGGCAACGCCGGCAACGACACGCTAGAAGGTCTTGGAGGCGGAGATATCCTCTCTGGCAACGCTGGCAATGATAGTCTTATTGGCGGGGCTAGCGCTGACGAACTCTCTGGCGATGATGGCGACGACACTCTTGTCGGCGGTGCGGCGGGCGACTTACTGTCAGGCGATGCTGGGAACGATACCATTGAAACCGGCTCTGGCTCCGATTTAGTCTTCTTTACTAAACAAGGCGGTCAAGACATAGTCACCGACTTTGAAACTGGTTCAGACGAACTTCTCCTGCAAGTAGGGTTCGAGCGGCTAGAGCTTTCTAGCCAGGATACGTTTGAGCAACTAGCAAATGGCGAGATCGAGTTCGACCAAGCGGGTGCCCGTCAGGATGGACTGGCAGTAGTCATCTTTTTTGAAGACAGCCCTGCCACGATTACGCTTGAGGAATTCTTCTTCCAGGGCTAATCTTTAGTCCGACGGTGCAGTGGTGTTTCTTTTAAAAAATCACACTACTTATAGGGAGACAAACAGGGCAGCACTTTCGCTGCCTTTTCTTAAGAACTATTCACAGTTATTACTGTGTTTCCTCCACGCCTTGCTCAAGTTCTGGAAAGTAAAAGATGAGTGAAATTCTTACTATAGATAATCAAACAATACTCTCTAAAGATTTGTTACCACTCCTACACAAGTATCGCTTGTTGCCAGATTTGGCGCGGGAGGTCATTACTGACAAAGCAATTGCTGAAATAGAGTGTAGCTCAGAAGAACAAGCCCTGGCTCGCCAAAATTTTCTTGAGCAACGTCGACTTAAAACAGATTACGATCTCAGGGTTTGGTTGCAACGACAGGGCATGAGCGAGCAGCAGCTGGAGTATCAGTTAAAGCGACAACTAAAATTAGAAAAATTTAAGCAGGTTACCTGGGAAAGCAGACTCAAAACGTATTTTTTTGCTCACAAGCGTCAGCTAGACCGAGTTGTCTATTCTCTAATTCGAGTAAGGGAGGTGGGAGTGGCTCAGGAACTCTACTTTCGTCTTCAGGAACAAGAATCATCTTTTCCTGAACTTGCTCAGCGTTACTCTCAAGGTCCTGAAAGGCTAACAAGAGGAGTTATCGGCCCAGTCGAACTAGGTTCTCTTCATCCGAAGTTTATTGAGATGTTCCGCAGCGCTCCGCTGGGAAAACTATGGCTTCCAACCCGTGTCAAAGGCTGGTGGGTTATTGTTCGTTTAGAACAGTTTATTTCTGTTCAACTTAACGAGTCTTTGCGGCAACGATTGCTCGACGAGCAATTTCAGAACTGGCTGCGCCAGCAACTTCAACAAAGAGTCTTAGTTGACTGCGATTAATTTCATTGGTATCATAAAGCCTCTTGCACTTGCCTTGAGGCGAAGTACGAATATTTGATAAGACACTCTTCTGGTATAAGAACGCGAGTTCGGCTGAAGCAGAAGCAGACAAAGCAGGGTGTTCAATTGCGATCGAGGGTTTTTTCCGACAGTGAGAGTAGGTAAGTTAAAGATAGCTGAAATCCTGTGAGGGCGACAAGCAATCTAGAAAGAAGATTGAATCGTAGAAATAGCCCTCATACTTTTTACAAATCGAATTTAATATTACCTAATTGCTTTAATTGCTGAAGTATTGCCTTTGAGCTTTTTCAGAGCATGACTCTCGATTTGTCGCACTCTCTCACGAGATATCCCAAAAGATTTCCCAATTTTAGCTAGGCTTTTGGGAGATTCCTTTCCTAGTCCAAATCGCTGTTTGATAACTTCTTGCTGCATAGGAGCTAGATCTTTTAAAAGGTCTTCAATTTGTTCGGCTCTTTCAATTTCAAGCAAATAGTTGTCTGGACTTTGCCTTTCGTCTTTGATAAACTCCATTATTTCAGTTTCCCGTTCTTCTCCTACTAACGTATTTAGTGAAGTAATTTTAGAATTAGCTAACAGCCACAGACGGACATTTTCTGGTTTCTCCTCTAGGTACTTAGCTATTTCTGAAATAGTAACTATTTTTCCTTGTTCTTGAGAAAGTTCTCTTCGGGCTTTCTTTACTTTGTTGAGTTTTTCCGTAAGGTGACAGGGTAAGCGAATAGAATGTTTCTTTTGAGCAATAGCGCGAGTAATCGCTTGACGAATCCACCAAAAGGCGTAGGTAGAAAATCTAAAGCCTCTCTCAGGATCGAATTTCTCGACAGCTTGGCTAAGTCCTATGTTTCCTTCTTGAATAAGATCCATAAATTCTACCCCTCGATGCTGATATTTTTTGGCTATTGTAACAACTAAGCGCAGATTAGTTTGAATCATTCGACTCTTCGCTTTTTTTCCACTGGCTAATGCATTTAGGAGTTCTTGTGAGGAACAACTAACAGCTACAGCCCATTCATCTAAAGTAGGCTCTCGTCCTAATTGTTTCTCTAGAGATATTTTAGTCGAATTTAGAGCGATAGATTTTTGAATTTTACGACCTAAATCTATTTCTTGTTCTGAATTCAACAAAGGATAACGCCCAATTTCTCTTAAATAAACGCGAACTATGTCTTCAAAATAATACTTCATCTAAATTCGTGCAGGATACTCTTTCCAAATCAAAAACTTGGAGAGAGAGAAATGCGCGCCTCCAATTAGATTATTTACAGTAAATGTGGACTGTGCCGTATAAACGCCTGGAGAAACCCCCCCAAGCGACAGGCACTTTTAAATGTGAGGTATGACTGAACGTGCTTATAAATACTGATTTTTCCCGCTGTCGAGCAAGAAAATCTTTTACGACGGACAATGGGTTATGTGCGTTTGGTCTACAACAAAGCCTCGGGTACTAAAACCAAAGCCTAGTATCAAAAACAAGAGCGAGTCGATTACAAAAAAAACTCACAATTATGAATTAAATTTTAAGGGCATTGTTTAGTGCAAGTTCTTCGAGTAACCGTAAATGTAACAGTCCCACTTCTAATAGCTTATAGTCAGGAATTAAGTAGGAGACTAAAGTATTACTTTATGCGAGTGCAAATTGCTGTTATCTTCCTACGAGGTTAAAAATTTAGCAATACAGCAAAGTTCAGTAGATTTTAGTAAGCCTGTTACTTGTTTAAAAGCATAAAGATAATTGCCCAAACCATAGCAAAATCGAGACTTAGCCTTTTTTTGATAATGCATATTTAATAAGTAAGCAAAAAACCTGAATTTATCTCCATCGACAAGTTAGAGCTTCTAGAAGAGGATGTAGAGACGAGAGAGAGCCAAAAGTAGTACTAATTTTAACCTGAGTCTCACCTAATAAAAGTCTAATTTTGGAAAAGAGGCTTGAAAAACACTTTTACTAGTTAAGTTCTTCCTCACCTTTAATATTTTTGGAGATAGAAAATTAATGAATATTGCCAGCTTACTTAAAAAGCAAGTCCAAGTTGCGGGGTTCGTCGGGCTGATAGGTTTAGGAGTTGCCAATAGTGCAGCGGCGCAGGTAACGGTTGACGAGAGTGGCGAAGCGGGCGAGACAGTTGAGGATGCTCAGTTCATTCCTAGTGGTTCGGCTAATCTAGACTCAATTACGGGGGAAATAACTGAGCTGGAGGACGCTGATTTGTTTAGCATTTTTATTCACGATCCTCAAGGTTTCTCAGCTTCTACCGTCGGCGGGGCTGATTTTGATACGCAACTATTTCTCTTTAACAATAATGGCATTGGGGTTGAATTCAATGACAACACTTTTCCGACTTTTTCTTTGCAATCCACCCTTCCGCCAGCCAATCCCAATTCACCTGCCTCACCTGGCAGGTATCTCTTAGGAATATCTGAATTCGATATCGATCCTGAAACTGCCGCTGGTCAGGAGATTTTCCCGGATGGTAATTTCCCTTTTAATACTGGCGTCTTTGGACCAGATGTTACCGATCCCCTAGATTCCTTTAATGCTGACAACGATGTTCTTCAAGGAGGTGCTTATGAAATTAGCCTCACCGGAGCAAACGCGGTTCCCGAACCCGCTTCTATCTTGGGTTTACTAACCTTTGGTAGTTTCACCACCAGCGCCTGGCTCAAGCACCAGCGCAAGAAGCGTCAGAACTAAATAACTCCAAGTTAAGTTGCAACTAAACGTAGAAAATGGGTGTAGCGGTTTGCCTTTCCTTCCCTGCACCCTAAAATTGTTCGATGCCGAACTTTTGTCGTACTAAGCAACATTTTTCTATGTCCATCCCTACTGCTACCTCCCTCCAACTTCCCAAGCTGTTGCTACTCGGCATCGCTGCTGGCTTGATGTTCCTGCACCTCACTCTAGTCTGGCAGCAGGACTACAACAATTTGTGGATGACTAGCCTCATCTTCTGGGGAGCTATCGGCATTCTAGTTAGCCAAAAGTGTCGCCAACTCACCCCCACCGCGGGCAGACTAGCCAGTGGTTTTGGAACTCTGATTCTCGTCGTCGTCCTGCTCAAAAGCACCTCCCCAACTTTAAATTACCTGAATGTGTTCCCTCTGCTGTCCGCCCTCGGACTGGCTCTGCTCGCTTCTGGATTCAGGGGACTAAAGCAATATCGTCAAGAACTCATTAGCCTCTTTTTCTTCAGCGTCCCCCGCATTGTTGTGCCCGTGCTGATTGACCTCTCACCCCTAACGGCAAAATTTGCCACTTTCCTGCTTTGGTACTTGGGCTTTGATGTGACTCGCTACGGAGTTAACATTATTCTTCCTGAAGGTGCGATCATGGTCTATCCAGGCTGTTCGGGACTAGCTACTATTTTGGAGCTGTTAGCACTCGCTGTGCTGTTACTAGTGCTATTCCCTACTCGCAGAAAATACCAAATTCTGGTGCCACTAGGAGCGGTTTCTTTGGGCTTTTTCGTCAATAGCATTCGCGTCGTCGTGATGGCGATCGCCTCCGCTGCTAACGAGGAAGCTTTCAACTATTGGCATAATGGCGATGGCTCCCTCATTTTTGCCCTAATCGCCCAGTTGCTGTTTGGTCTTTTCTGCTTTGGGCTGCTCCGGCTTCACGAAGCTCCTCGATCGCCTTCTGTATGGGATTAAACTAATGAGAATCCGCTCAATTTTGTTAGCAGTTTTATTAATCGGAGTGGGCAGCGCGATCGTTCGCACTCTGTTAGTTCCTGTTGCTGAGTCGCGCCCCGTGTCTCCCTATACGCTTCCGGCTACCCTTCCCTTACCAGGCTGGCATTTAGAGAGTAGTCGCCCTCTAGCTCCTCGGAATCGAACTGCCAACGTATCAAATTTCGCGATTTCGGGAAGACGCTATCACTACCGCCAACAGGGACTTTCCTTACAGGTTTACACCTGGTACTTAGCTCAAACCTCTGGAGACGTTAGATACTATAACCGCAGTCGCAAATTCTCTTCAGTTCCCCCGTCTTCAGCTTCCTTGGTTTTAGCTTTACGCCATCATCAAGGACTAGGCTATTATTATGGCTTTGTCTGGGGAGAACGGGCTTACCTCAGTACCTGTCTCAATCCTCGCGGTTCCGCCACGGTCACTGAAGTTCAATTTCGGCGCAACCGCTATCTCTACGACCTGCGCTGGCATCGCTTCCTGCCCTGGCTGCTAGGGCAGGGAAAGTTGCATGACCGAAGATGTCTGTGGATGCACCTATCCTTGCCAGTAACTAGTTCAACGACAGAGAGAACTTTCGTCGCTCTCGAACAGGCTGGGGAAAACTGGGCTGATTGGTGGCGTTCACGTTTCCCTCAGCCTTAGCGTTCCCAAACATCTTTATAACAAGAGACCTTCATTCATGTCCCAAACACTTAAAAAACAAGCTCAAACTTTGTTCCAGTTTCCTCTAGTCGGCTATGGCTTGCTAGGATTTGCCTTATTGACCATAATCGAGGGTCTAATTCCCTTCCGCTGGACCGACCCGCTGTGGGAATTGCAGACAATTGGCGGATTAGTCGAACAAGCGCCGCTGTTGTTATTAGGAATGATGCTAGTACTGTGCGATGACAGAAGGTATCGCTCTCAATGGAGAGTTCGATTAACACAATTAGTATCTTGGATGGCGTTAGGAATAGGAGTATTATTTCTGTTGCTGATACCCTTGTTAGTTCGGGACAGCGCGCGACTCCAAAGTTATCTACAGACTCGCCTGCACGCCCAGGCAAGCCAGCGAATGTCTCAACTCGAACAGGTAGAAACTCAAATTAATCAGGGGAACGAGCAAGTTCTCGAACAGGTAGCAATTCGCTTGAACCTCGAAGAAACAAATCACTCTTTTAAATCTCAGGTTGTGCAAACTCAAGCATTAGAAAAACTTGATGAAGCCAAGATTGCTATTCAAGACCAAGTTCAAGAACGCCTGCAGCAGCAGCGGTGGGACTCAACCAAGAAAATGACACAGCGGTTGTTAGGAGCTTTTTTAGCGGGAGGACTTTTAATTTACTTAGGAATTTCCAGCATTTGTGGGTTTCGATTCACAAAGCGGAACTAAATTTTTAATTCTAAGAATTTAGGTAATTTTTGCCCTGTTTGATTTGTCAGGATTACGTTTCTCGCCTCGTATTCGGGGTTTAGCAAAAAAGCCAGGCAACGGAACTTCGCCAATGGCAAGTCTTGCTTTAGCTGACCAAAAGCTGTATCGAATTAGTGACATTAACTTTAATAGTTATCCACAACTCAGAGAACATATTCAGGGAATTATCAATCAAGAGTTAAAGGGTTAGGTATAGCGTTTCCCGTATTAATGACGTACATCTTGGCTGTGTTTGGTTAAGGGGTAAAGGGAAAGGGGGAAAAGTTAGCGTACTTCATAACCATGAGAATGGCTATAATTGTTTATTCTTATATTTTATCTTCCAATAAGCTACAGCATTAAATCGTTCTTCTTTAGCTGATTTAGATTTTCTAATTGTCTTCTATTCAACTAGACAGTTGTTGTTATCGGTCTTAAGTTTTACAACCTAAAATTAGCGTAATTATTGAAGAACTTTACTAGTTTTGAAGAGTTTTTAGTTAATTATTGAGACAGCTAAACGGTTATTTTCATCTAATTACTAAATTCTCTAAATTCTTTTACTGATTACTTTTGCTGACAGTATTTTCACGCCTATTTACCCCAACTACTGAACTTAGAAGTATTGACCCAAGTGTGGATTAGATTTAGGTTAAGTTAAGATTATAATTAATTTAACAAATTGGAAAATGCCAATCAAATCGAATAGGAACTCATTCAATATAAAAGTAAATCAAATCGTATTAAATCCGTCTTCAATTGCTTGCATTTTAGGAGCAGGGGCTTTTCTTTTAGTTCTGGCTAGCATTGGAGGACAGTTAACGGCTTACCTAACTGAGTATGACCATATTTATGTGCGTAAACTTATCTGGTATTTGTACGTAGACGCTGAACGGAATATCCCGACTGGTTTTTCAACACTTCTACTGCTTTTCGCAGCTCTACTACTTGCAATTATTACTATACTTGAGAAACAAAACAATTTTCCCACGCTGCATTGGGCGAGCCTTTCATGCGGATTCTTGCTTATGGCAGCTGATGAGGCATGGTCATTTCATGAGAAATTGATTCAACCAGTACGCGAGCTATTAGGCGATGACAATCTTGGTATCTTTTATTTTGCTTGGGTAATTCCTGGAATCGCACTTTTAACCATTCTTGCACCGTTTTTCTTGAGATTTTTGCGATGCCTGCCTGCAAAAATCAGGTTCTCCTTCATGACAGCTGCAACTCTCTACATTGGGGGCGCTATTGGTGTCGAGCTTTTTGGAGGTCGCTTCGCTGAATTACACGGGACACTTAATTTGACGTACAGTATGTTTACAACTGTTGAGGAAAGCCTTGAGATGGGGGGCGCAATTATGTTTATCTGGACGTTGCTGACATATATTGCTATCAACTACAAAGAAGTGCAATTCCAATTTAAGGGAGTACGGGGTAGTAACAGTCGACGCTCTCTACGGCTCTAGTTAGATTTGTCCATTTTACCCGTTCCTCCATCGGTGAACCTGCTGTATAGTTCGCAATTACTCTGATAAATGCCTCATCCAAACCTTTAATTGTTGACAATGTGGATTTACGTCCTCCTCCACTACGGCGAACCCCCTTGAGGTTCATTGCTGAAGGGTCATCCAATTCCTCGATTCCAAATCGAATTGTGTCATAATCACATCCAAACAGCTGGCTAATATAAGTGATTCCTCCCCATCCCAGTTTCACCGATTCAATTGCTGCGTATCGACGACGATCTTTTTCCGACAACGAATGATAAAACTGCTTCATTTGTTGCTCTACCGCAGGTGGGTAAGGATTTATCTCTGTGAGGATTTAGTTTTCGGCTAATTTCACACTATCATCACCCTGTCGATTTTTGGGTGTTATTTTATTTTCATTCCTTACTTTCCTGATGCTCGATCCAGCTTTTTAATCACTTCTTAATCTCGGAAACCGATCGAAGTGGGATATTAATATTACAGGTATACTCCTTAGAGTCTTTTTTGTACTAACAGCATTGCTAAAATGCCAACTCCAACAGCAAACCAAAGGGTTAATAAACGAATTAGAAGCGTTGCCGCAACCGCCGTAGTTTGCGTGGCTCCGTGTAAAATAGACAGGCTAATTGTTATCGCTTCAGTTCCACCAATGCCTCCAGGCAATAGAGATAGTGCTCCGACTAATCCTGATGCTGTGTGAATTAGAACTGCCTGATATGGAGTAATGCTAGTAGCTCCTAGAAATTGAAAAATAAAATATAGGGCTATTCCTTCTAAACTCCACGCTACTAGGGCTAGCAATGTACTACCTAATAAAATCCTCGGTTTAAGTAAGATACTAGTAGAATCTATCAATGCCTTAATTCTTGCCAAAATACTTCGCAGCTTAGACCACTTATTTAAAGGCTTTAAAAGCTGTTTAATCAGAATTGGCTGTTGCAACACCAAAATAATCACCAACTGTACTAAACCGACTACTACAATGAGCCATTGGTTTTGAACGATAGAGAACAAACTCAGACAAATTAATAGCACTACAGATAAAGCATCTGTAAACCGCTCGCAGAATAATCCAGCCAGCGTTGGTGCCACTGGAACGCTGTGGTGTCGCTTAAGCAGTAAAGACTTAATAGATTCACCTGCTTTACCTGGAGAAGCCGTAAGAGCAAAACTCGCCAAAAAAATCCGAAAGCTACTGCCTAGAGGAACTTGATAATTCATTTGTTGGAGATACCACTGCCAGCGCCAAAACCTGAAGCAATAACCGACAAAAACCAGAGCCAACAAAGCGGAAATCAGCCAAGGAGGTAGAAGCTCCAGTGTTTGCCAGAACTGCTCTGCTCCACTCCACAGTACTATCCCTAGATAAAGCACGGCGGCGGCGATCGCCGATAGAATTGCTCCCCGCTCCCACTTAGAAGTAGCCTGTTTGGAATCTACTTTAGGCTTCTGAAACGTTCGGTAGTAGGGGTAATTAGCGATCGCCAATAGCTCGCGATCGCCACGACTATCTCCATATGCATAGATACAGTATTGCTTTAAATCTCCTAAAACTTTCCTCAGGCGATTGACTTTCTCTTGCCCGTAACAGTTTTTTCCTAAGATGCGCCCTGTCAAAACACCAGATTTAGCTTCTAGTTGAGTACCAATAACATAGTCGAAGCCGATCATCTTCCCCCAAGGCAACAAATAAGCCTCTAAAGAGGCACTGACTAATACAGTTTGATGACCTTGTTCCTGATGCCATAATAAGCGTTTAAGAGCCTCAGAACGCAGTAGCTTAGGAATTTTCTGAGCGGCAAAGCGTTGACCGAATTGTTTTAGCTGTTGCTCGGATAAACCAGCCAGGAAGTGAGTCAATAACTCTTCTTTAGCTCGCCAGTTTAGTATCCAACCCAGAGCATACCCTATCAAAATTGGACTAAGTACAAACAGCCCCCAATAAAACCGCAGTGGTTTTACTACCTTCTGAATAAATGGTAAAAGTGAGTCTTGAGACGTTAAAGTATTATCAAAATCGAATATAGCAATATCGCTTGGAGTAGAGGCATCAAAGAGCTGATTCATCTCTAAACTAGTAAATTTCAAAAGTATTTGATAGCCCGTTTTTAGTAAATTTAATTGAGTTTTGAAATCAAGAACACCCTAGAAATAAAAAATATAAGTCATTTTTAGGCTTTACTTTTAAACTTATACATAGGGTCACTAACTTGATTAATTCTGCTGGAAAGTTGGCAGTTATTATCTATTTCAGGATCGTATCTATAAACTCTATAAACGTCGTAATCTATATTGCTAACAGAAGATTTATGCTTAATCTGATGAACAACACTTTCTCTGCTAAGACATATAGAGATTCTAGGTACAGGAACAAAGTTGGTAACGGGTTCATAAACTACATCATAATTGTTTGGGTTTTTAAGATTTTGCAAGCTTTCTTCTGCTCTTGAAACTACTATATATTCTACATTCTGGCTTTGTATAAACTGGTTTCCAGTACCTGATTGCAAATGATCTAAATAATCTTTTGAGTTAACTAATCCCTCTAGCTGAATAAGAGACTTTCCTTCATTTAACTGATACCCAAGGCTCCCTGCTCTATCCCCCATTGCCAACACGGTATTGTCGGGAAGATTTTTATTAATCCAGTCAGACATTGATACACTACTGGTCATATGACCAGTATTAGGACTAATTGTCATAAACTGCTGAATATTGCCGTAAAAACTATACCTAACCACATAAGTCAAACACAAAAAACACAGGACATAGCTTAGCAACTTGCGTTGAACTCGACCAAAACTGATAACGTAATAAGATATAAAAATTGAAGCAATAATTTGGATTGGTATCATAAGGTATCTGTACCAGTGCCAAACAGCGTATGTAGATAGTAAATAGTAATATGATAATTGTAATGCCAAAGAAGCAATGAAAATTAAACAAAGACAGCTCAGATCTTTAAATTTATCCTGTCCTATTACTTTTCCTAGTCTTTTTCTAGCTATGAATGTAATAAATAGGGCGATTAGGACAAAGACAACTTTTTTAATTCCAACTCCTTGAAAATACTGAATTACAAAACCCAAATTATAAAAGGGTTTTTCTCCTAAAGATTTTGCTTGTCCTGAAATAGGCGTAAAAGTATCAAAAAAGTGTTGATTAATAAAAATATAAATAAGAGCAGAAGTGACTAGAGGTAAAGCAAGCTTAATGATAGACGATAAGATTTTTCGAGATTTATTCAAATTTTCAAAGTGAACAATGAAAAAACAGCTAACATACGAAAAAAAAATAAATATTGAATCAAGCCGTGAGAAAAAAATCAACAACAGTATCAAACTGATATGAAACAATTTCCAACTACTATTTATTTTTAAAAAAGAATGACAAAATATCTCGTATTTTAGCGTTTGATAAATTAACAAGAGAATTAGCGGAAGTAGAATAGTCGTTTCCATACCCTTTAAAACGAGATTTTCAAAAACAGATAAAATAATTAAAGATGGAATAATAACTATTTTGTTTTCTAGCAGCTTAGAAATTTTATAGAGTATAAATACTGATAAAAACCAAAAAAGTAAAGCAACTAATCTTACAATGATTAATGCTAGATACTTATCCGAAAAAAAATTGTATATTGGTATCAAAAAAAACATCCATAAAGGATGATAACCATTAGTCAAATTAATTCCATCAAAAGTAGAACCAAAACCTCTAGCAATATTTTGAGCAACCTCAAAGTAGTAAAAAGCATCATCATCAAATGCAGCTATTAGTGCCTCTTTGTTAAAGAAGAAACTAGCTATGGCATAAACTAACTCAGATATGGGAACGAGAAGCGAACCGATAAAAATAATATTAAAATAATCGAGATTGCCGTTTTGGATGGCTTTGACAGATTTCCTGGCAGCGAACATAATTTCACCTCTATTTTTGCTTTTTATCTTCAGTTCACTTTATTTTTCTATTAAAAATCTTTCTTACAAACTTAATCTTTTGAACAGAAACTCTGGAATAGAGCGAATTATTAACATAATCCAAAACCAAAACCAAGGAACATAAACAACGAGCTTGTTTTTCTGTAAAGCCCTTATAACTGCACTTGCCACTTGCTCTGGCTTAGCCATTAAAAACATCCCTGACTTACCAAAAGTCATCTTGGTATCTACAAAACCTGGTTTGACCGTCAAAACGCGCACGTTAGATTTAGCTAAACGATTCCTTAGTCCTTGCAGAAACAGGCTTAAAGCCCCTTTAGCTGCTCCATAAACATAATTGCTCTGGCGACCTCGGTCTCCTGCTACAGAAGACAAGCAAATAATGAAACCATGTCTCTGTTTTTCTAAATAATTAGCTGCATGAGTCAGTATGGATGCAACTCCTGTATAGTTGGAGTGGATAATCTGCTCGGCACAATCAAACTCTCTCTGAGCCTTCTCTTGGTTGCCTAATTCTCCTAGAAATACCGCCACACCATCCAAGCGATCTAAATGATCTAGAGCTTTTTGAAGAAGGTCAGCATGAGAGTCGCGATCGAGTGCGTCAAAGATACTCCAAGAGACGGGAACCTGATATCGAATTGCTATATCTTTGGCAATCCGCTCGACTTCAAATCGATCGCGAGCCGCTAGGTGCAGTGCAGTTCCCTGCTGCCCCATTTTACTAGCGAGGGATCGAGCAATGCTAGAAGTTGCCCCTACTACCAAAACAGCTTCTTTCATACCTTGATTCGCTCCTTAGCAGACTCAATTTGCAAGCGCTTCGACATAGCAGAAGAGAAGCGGTTATATGGATCGATTTGAGACTTTACCTCTAGCCATCGAAGAAAATGAGGATACATACTCCGAAAAGCTTCTGGGCTTAATCGGGCATCTTTAGCAAGATATACTCGACCTCCATACTCAATGACGAGTCGATCTAGCTGAACCAGAAATCGCTCTAATCCAGGCTTAATCGGCATATCCAGTGCTAAGGTAAACCCTGGCGTTGGAAAAGATAACCATCCTTCCTGGGAGCCTAGACGTTTAAGCACAGCCAGAAAAGTTCCCCAACCCTTCTGAGCGCAGAGCTGTAATACTCGAACAAGAGCCTCCCGACTTACCTCAGTCGGAAATACGCACTGATACTGAATAAACCCTCGCTTGCCATAAAGCCGATTCCAGTCTCGTAAAAAATCTAGAGGGTAAAAGAAAGAGTCATAATCTACTACTGATTGAACCTGCCAAGAACGCTGACGGTGGTAGTAAAAAGCATTAAAGCAACTCATGGTGTAACGGTTGAGCAATCCAGCAGGGAAATCGAAGGGAACTTTACAGGAGGGTTTAGGCTTCAGCTTTAGAGGGGCGGCTTGCTGCTCCTGATTCAAGTCTGCGATCGCGGCATGGCTACCAAACGACAACCTACTTCTGCCCAAAGATTGACCCGAAGCAAGGCAGTCGATCCAGGCTACAGAATATTGATATTGTGGCTCGTATTCCTCAAAAAGAGCGAGTGTCTCATCTAGATTCTTTGCCTTAATACTTTTCGCTTTTATGTAAGCCGTTTGGATTGGGCGCAGAGCAATCTCCACCTCCATAATTATTCCCGTCAGACCCATACCGCCTACGGTCGCCCAAAATAGGTCGCTATTTTCTTGACTAGAACACTGCACGACTTCTCCCGAAGCTAGCATCAGCTTCAGATTGCAAACGTGGCGAGAGAAAGAACCGTCCCGATAGTGGTTTTTCCCGTGAACGTCAAAGGCGATCGCACCGCCAACGGTAACAAATTTTGTCCCTGGAGTAACTGCTAGAAACCACCCTCGCGGAGAGAATATTTCGACAATTTCCTTAATTGTCACCCCAGTCTCACAAGCAAGAATCCCAGATTCCTCATCGAAAGCGAGCATGCGGTTTAGGCGTTCGGTAATTATCGTGCAACTCGGACAGATGGCTGCATCTCCATAACTACGACCAGCACCTCTAGCCAGAACAGGCTTATTTTCTGCCGTTTGGATAATTTTTGTTAGAGAGGAAACTTTCTCTGGGCGCTGAAGATAGCTATCGACTAGAGGGTATCTGCCCCATCCAGAAAGTGGCTGTTTAGGAACCGACGAAGAGCTTGAACTCATATGACTTCTCTCATAGTGATTTGTTCTTGAGTAAATGTAGTAAACTGTCTGCTAGTAAAACCTCATTCGATTATTCCTTGATGTTTCAGAAAAAGAATGGCGAAGCTTGTCAGAAACCAACCGCCTACGGTTCCTAAAATCGGTAAGTCTTTTAATAAAACTTCTTCGGGTCGCTCAGTACTTCCTCCCCGAAGATAAGCATAGCTTCTACGGGAAATTTCTCGCGGGTCGCTTAGAAGCTGATAGCGAAAAACGCCGTAGAGGACAAATGGCAGGGTTAGCATCATCCAGGCAGTCGATGCCCCACCAACTATCGGTCCCGAACTCCAAAGGGCGTAGCTCATGACTGTCCCAGTCGTCACCGTACTTTCCATACGAGCCAGGAGCGGTAGGGAGTAGCGCCTAAGAACAGAACGAGTTTTACCCCCTGCAATCTCTAGCAGCCGCATTTCGGCTTTGCGCTTTTCAATCCCTAAGAATAGAGCCAGCATAGCTGTACACAGTAAGAACCAAGGAGATACTGGAATTTCCGTTGCTGCTGCACCAGCGTAAGCTCGTAAAATAAATCCCGTGGCGATCGCCATGATATCTAACGTGGGGGCATGCTTCAGCTTTAGGTTATAGGCTACTTGTAGCAGGGCATAGCTAGTGAGAGTAATTCCCAAAGCTGGCGATCGCAGCCAACTAAGGCTTAAAGCTCCTCCTAAAAGGATTACCGCTATTCGGGTTGCTGCCGAAATGCTGACTAATCCCGCTGCAATTGGTCGCCTGCATTTAACAGGATGCTGGCGGTCGGATTTGGCATCTGCAATATCATTAAGCAGATAGAAACTACTAGCAGCACAGCAAAATAGAACAAATGCTAGCGAACTATTTAGAAAAGCGTGCCAGTCGATCCTAAAAGCAAACAAAGGGGCAGCAAAGACAACCAGATTTTTTGTCCACTGGCGAGGTCTAAGGGCAGCTACGTAGGGAAATACTGTTTTTACTAGAAGCCGTCTTGGTGATGATAACTGTTGGGGAATCATAATTTTTTTACAATTTGAGTTGGAGTAGATCGACTCCACACCTCTTTATTGCTGCGTCGCTTGTTTATCTCTTCTATTTGGTTAGGCTAGCAATTATGTCTCCTGCTGATAAATTTGGTAAAGTTGCGCTCCAATATCTTTCCAGTCGTACTCTTGTGCTTGAGCGTAGGCTTGAGCGCACATTTGCTGCCAGCATTCTGGGGGAGTTGCTAAGGCACGATTGAGTGCTGCTACCAGCTCGTCATCGCGTGAGTAGCAAAAGCCGTGTTCGCCGTCAGTAATAAGTTCCGTTAGAGATCCCTGTCGTGGCACAATAACAGGACGACCAAATGAGAGTGCCAATAGAGCAGTCCCAGAGTTCAAGATCTTTTGGTAAGGTAACGTTACCCAGTCAGCGGTGTTCATATAGACTTGAACATCCTCATCCTCAATAAAATAGGGACGCAGAATAATTCGGGGATCTGCTGCGATCGCCTGCTCAATTTCTGTCAAAAACTGGCGATCGCGACAAAGTCCAGCGATCAATAATACTGCCTCTGGATCTTCGAGCTTGTTAAAGGCGACGATTAATTGCTTAATACCTTTGTAGGGCTTGATTTTACCAAAGTGGAGCAGAACGGTTTTATGAGGAGCAATTCCCAAGCGTTGACGTGCTTCTGTGCGGCAAATTTGATTAGGATAAGCGCCAATATAGTTGCCGTGGGGAACAATATGCACCCGATGTGTGCGTCCATACATCTGAGCAAATTCCCGCCGACTGTGCTCGCCCATGACGATAACGTCATTGCACAAACAGCTAAGAATCCATCGGAAGCTTCGCTCGAGTAGTGGAGTATTGCAATTATGAGAGAAAGTATTATGAACAGTCCAGACAAGCTGATACCCCTGAGACTTGAGCCAGAAAAGATGACGTAGGTTTTTTAGAGTAGACCATAAGGATTGAGCTATTCTGTTAGGAGCGAAACTATAGTAACGATCGATCCAGTGCAGATGAAACACATCCCCTGTTTTCTGGTTTGTCTTTAGCCGATTGACGATTGCGGGTAGCTCAATTTCCTCGATTTCCACGCCATAAGAGCGTACAGAAGACCACAAGCAAGTTATATAGTTGTTCTCTAAGGGATAAACAGGCGGAGTTAATACTTTAACTGTGGAATCAGATTTAAGTATTCCAGCGGATTTATGCTGATTGCTGACTATTGGTTGATGCACGATCTTTGTCCTTTAAATATGCATGAGAATGTATCTGCAATAAGGCGTTGCTGACTTGTAATGCTATATAGATTTTTTGTTTCTTAGTCTGGAACATGAAGAATACTTGAAAGCTAATAGCTACCCTAAAGAATTAGCTTCGCGTCAAAGCTTCGCTTTGCCAGTCGTCTTACTCTGCGCGTACGATTTTACTACAAAAGTAACATCTCGTACATCATTACTTGAATCAGCAACGTCTGCAATACAAGTAGGCTCATTACTTTACCTGACATTATCTTTGCAAAGGATAGTTAAACCGCCTTAGTCCTGTCATTGTCATTAAAGTGCCGAGCCACCATTCTTGAGGCGTTAAATACTCCAGGTAACTACCATCTATTTTGATTTCTTGTTCGCCTCTAGTGCGTATGCGATTGCCATAAATGTTATGATGCTTAAATTTCCAAAACTGTAACTGATCGCTTTCAAATTCCAAGTTATTTCTTTCAAGGATTTCCGATACTATTTTTTGGGGATTGTTTGCCAGATTTTCGTATTTTAGAAAAAAATAGTTGCTAAGGCTACTGAATTGTAAATAACTGTTTTTATTAAATCGTCGCCAAGTTTTTAATACTTTATAGTAGTTATATTGTGGTTCTTTCGCTTTTCCCGCTCGAACACCTTTTCTTGCCCAGCTATAGGCTACTGCACGACTGTCTCTAACTAGATGTATAATAAAAACTTCAAATAGATCTGATTTCAAAAAGCTTTCTAATCTCAGTGGATTTTTAGAACTATCACATATCATTTTCTTTCCAGTTACCTTTAAAATTGCCTTCAACAAGCAATAGTTGTTGAGATTGTATTGCTCCTTATTATCGAAATCTGGAAGCGTGTTAAATTCCTTACAGTTTGCTTCCATTTCATGTTTAACTTTGTTCCAATACTCACATTCGTGAACATGAACTCCACAGGTACAGCGATCTTTTTTTTCTAACTTCACTGAATTATCAGAGAAAGTTTGCCAATATTTCCCAAATTGTTTAATTTCTCCTACACTTTCAATTTGGCTATGAGAGCCAAGGATAAGGTCTAGTAAAGTGCTGCCACTATGTCCTAAACCTAGTATGTAAATGACTTTAATCGGTGCATTCATATTTATGAAAAAAAGTAAAGCAACTAGGCAATAACAAGAAATATGTATTCATATATTGCTACTATAATCTTCTAAAAATTAGAACTTGACTATGGAGAAAAGTTCAGGTATTTTCTTGAATGTAATTAAAGCAATGTCTTAAAAATGGATAATTTCTTCAGAACTTTGTAACTAAGCCTCGCCATGAGACTATTTATGCAGTTGCTCAATTGACTTAAATAGGAAATAGTTGGAAACCTAAGTAATTGTAGACAAACGCTGTCTAATCTTCTTAAATAGGAAGCGAGAATAAGATTCTAGATCGATAGTGTATTCTTTTCTTTCAAATTTATAGCTTAAGTATTTAATATCTTCTGCATAGATACTACTAACAACCTCTAAAGTTTCGTTGTCATAATACGAGCTATAATGAGGACGAATTATTTTCTTGACTTCTGGCGATGTATTTACCAAAGCCAGATCGTAACTTTTAAGCTTTAAATTTAGCAACTCGCAGACCTGTTTAAAATCTCTTTGTAAATTTTCAAGTTTTCCAATAAAGTCACACTTATCATTTGTTTTACGAGGAATTTTAAAAAAATAGTTTTTATTATAATCTAAGATAAACTCCGTTTGTTGTTTGGAGTGATATAAGTCAAATTGACTCAATTGAGCCAGATTTAGCTCCTTAACTGCATAAGCATATTCTTTAAAGGATAAATTTCTATGAAGCTTATGATAATAATTAGTCTGTCCTCTTTCACTATGCTTCCAAATAGATACAAACCTATCAAATGGATTTCTCACAAATGTAAAAGTGAAATAGTGAGGATATAAGTTGATAATTTTAGCAAGCCCCTCTTTTCGCATTGTATACTCTAATCCGTCTTCTTTTTGATAACCTAAAGCTTCAGTATTTTTCTTTAAAAAAGATTCTATAGAAGTCCCTCCGCATTTAGGAATATGTATGAAAATAAACTTATGTTTGTGAGAAATCATAAATCTGTCCTAACTTAAACCTTGACTGGAGATTTATAAGATTGCGATCGCCTGCACCATTGCTTCTAATTCTTAAAGTAGATGGTGTATAACAGCGAATTACTTTAAACATCATCTACTATGTAATTCAGCGTCGAAAGACTCAAATGAACAAACGATTACTAACTTAGACTTTTATCTAAAAAGCGAAAAAAGCCTTTTTCTTCTTCGTGTGGCACAGCTAAATAGTTTATTCGAGACAAATCTGGATTAGTCCCAGGCTGAATTTTAGTTACATTTACTAACTTACCATCTGGTTCTATCTGAAATTTACTGTATGCATGTTTGTCTAAATGCTCTTCCAACTTCCTCAACCGTCTTTCTCTAAATTGAATTACAGATTCGTCAAGATTTGTGTTGCCTACGGCTAAATAATGCTGCAAAACTTCAAATATGATAAAAGGTCTGTATTTGCATATAGATTGTTCGAGTCCTTCAATGCACTCTAGTTCACCTCCTTCCACATCTAACTTCAAGACTGCTATCCCTGCAAGATCTAATTTTTCTAGTACGCTATCGCCGACTGCAACATCAACATATTTGGAAGATGAATAAAATGAATCTGGTCTAAAATCTTTAACAAGACTGGCCGTAACTGACTTATCTTGTCTTGTGAACAAGCGTTCTACCCCTGTTCTGTTTGAAAGCCCAACCGGAAGTACAATACAGTTTTGAATTTGGTTTAAAGCAATCAGCTGCTCGAGATAAAAACAGCATTCTATATTAGGTTCAAATCCAAAGTATTGGCGGGATGCGTCAATAGATAAAATCTTTAAAAGGGTTTGTCCCATGTTTGCTCCTACGTCTAGAAACGCTCCCGATTTAAAGTTTAAGATAGCTTTTAGGCATCTATCGAGGTACTGCTCGCGCTGTAAATTAAAATTTGGCTGTCTAAGCTCCCGACATCTAAATCCTAGAAACTGGGGAATTAAATAATTTCGTCCACCAATTTTCATCGACGAATGGGTAAGCAAGCTATCTACCTTAGCTCTTTGTGCTAATTGGGTAAATATTCTTTCTTTAATTTGTAGTTTCATCGTTATTAATTTTATAAAAAAACTGTTGGTAACTTTATCTAGAATTACAATTACATTGCTAAGCTTTTGACAGACTTTACTTTAGATAGATAGCTCGATCGCTATCTCTGTTTATGAAGTTCGCAGCTTTTAGTCAATTCAGTCTTCACAACTTTGTTCTTCGTCTATATAGCAGTCCTATTTAAGTTGTGAGTACAAAAGTTGTAGAAAGGGAGAGGCAACTTCTGGCTCTTGAGTGCCGTTTTTGGGAGCTACGGTGTGGGGTATGGGGTTCTCTTCAATGATTTAGGAATAGTATGGCTAAGCATTCTTTTGCCAAGGCAACTCTCGTTGGATAAGTTGCTGAAGATTAAGTATATCCTCTTTAAACACCGCCACCAGTTTTGCCTGTATGTCAGAAGACATTGGTGGTATTGAGGTACTATTTAAACGCTTACCGTGTCTTACGATCCCCTGATATGCTTTTTCTGGTAGAAATCGCAGTAAACTTGTCCTAAATAGATTAGAGTCGCTAAGCAACCAATCTACTGTAAAGCTTCGAGGCCAGTAAGCTTTCCTATTGCGTTTGGACATATCTGGAAGAAATGTGTCGTCTACATCAATATACTGACATACCTCCTGAAAAACTCCTAAAGGATTAGTACAAAAATCATCGTATAAAAACACTTTAATCTGTTTGCGATCGAAAAGACTTAAATAGTGCTTGACTTGGTGATAGTACATTCCAACGCGTACATAATGCCAATCCCATCCCCAGTTATTAGAAACACGTTCTTCTTCTTGTTCAATTGCTCGAGCTAAAGATAGAGGCTCAAGTCGATACCGTACCTTCATCATTAAGTAGTGGGAATACAGTCTATCAATAGGGTTACGCAGTATTAAAATTAACTTTACATTGGGGATGTACTTTTTGATGCGCTCTGCAGCTTGAGGAAAGTACAAGTAACGTACAGATGCTTCGCCGATTGCTCGCTCTTGCGATACGCCTTGGAATAATTCTTGATAGCTCTCAAAATTAGTAATTGAGTGTTTATAGAGACGCTGATAAAGAGTGTGCGGATCGGCTGGACCTGAAAATGGTGGTAAATTTAGTCCTTCAAAAACGAAAAAGTTGGGTTCTTTGGTCACAGGCATATAAACTTGAGGATGCTGCTTGAGATAATCACATAGAGAACTTGTTCCTGATTTGGCAGCACCGACAATAAGAAAATTTGGGAGTTTCATACATCGAACATGGAAACCGTATTAAGAACATCGTATTTCGAGATTTTTTCTGGGGAATCGCGACTTCGACGAAGCTAAACTCTCTTAGCAAGCTTAGGGAAATCTAATCTAGTAGAGATTAAATTCTGATTTATAGCTTTATTCAGTGTTCGTTCCCAATCTTCTGTTGCTCGTACTATAGGTTTATTGCCTAATGTTGCGGCAAATCCCCCAAAAGATGAATTTGGTGTACTTACTACAAGGTCAGTTGCTGACAGAACAAGCAAATCGGTGAGTGCATCTTGCATACCTTCAAGAGATTGACGCAGATTAACTTTTGGTCGTACTTTGCATTTACCAGCACTGAGCAAAGGTTTTAGTGTCTCTTCATCTCCATCGCTCGCAAGGATAAAAACTGCGTCTGGAATGAATTGTGTAATCTTTTGAATAATTGCAACGTAACGCTTTACTGGAGGTAGTGCAGTACCGTACTTATTAACAAAATCTCCTAGTCGCAAGTGTATTCCTACGGTAGGTGACTGAAATCGATCCAGAAACTGGTTAACCTTCTCCTGAATCTCGGGTCGCGGTATCAAGCTTTTAAGGACTTCTTGATGATAAGGACCAAGGCGCGAACCTCTTTCTACAGAAGCCTCTAAATTACTCACATCAACGACCCGATGAGGTAAATCAACTAAAGACTCAACGCCATCGCCATCCGACAAAGTATTGGGGTCAAAGGAGTAACGGTTAAATCGCTCGGCGAAGCGAAAATATCCGCGTTCCCATGGGGATAACATTGTCAAGCTAGAAGAACCACCGACAAAGAGATCGTGGTAAGTAGCATAGCAATAAACATTACGCTTCCAGTCAATAACCAACTTGCGCTTTGTTTTAAGAGCATAAGCATGAGCTAGGCAGTGTAGGCGCAAACGATTAGCTAAACCGTCGTGATTATTATAGATAACGTAGCGAACATTAAGTTTTTCCATAAACGCAAGGGTGCAGAAAAATGGGAGTTATATTTGAAGCTAGCAGTTTTAAATTTAAGTCAAAGTAAAGATGCGATTACCCTGGGCGAAGAGCCAGGAAAAGTACTACTTTTATATACATTACGCTTCTATAATATAGATTATTCGTAAGAAAAAAAAGAGTCAATAGAGCGAAGTTCAGGTATTAGCCCAAATAAACAGCTAAGCAGAAATAGAAATTATATTTAAGTTGTGAGCATAAAAGTTAGAAAACGGGTATTGGATATTGCATTCTCACAAATAAATAAAGCGGCTTCGAGAAAATAGTCGTGCTTAAATAACCGCTCATATTCCTGAACTTTTCTGTATTGTCAAGTTTTTACTGCTAAGAACATAATGTTAAATGGTTGTTGACTAAAGTATATCTCGTGCTTTATGACAAAAAGTCTATATGCGAATCTGTTAATTAGCACTTACAAGCTAGTGGCGCGTCAAGATTAAAATAGTGTAATAGAGAGAGACTGAATCATATGGAAAGAAGTCGTCGAGATAAAGTTTTGCTTGATTCTGGTCAAAGAGAGAGACTGGAAAAAATCAGCCATAATGGTTATGCACCAATAAAGAAAATACTTCATGCCCAAGTTTTATTGATGTGTGATGAAGGGAATCAAGCTCAGAGAAAATGGACTGATGAAGAAATTAGTTCAGCTTTAAACATACATCTTAATAGTGTGGTCAGGATAAGAAAACGATTTTTACAGCAAGGAATTGAGCCGAGCCTAAATCGTCGCCATCGCATCTGTCCCCCAAATCCACTGAAACTGAACGGAGAACAAGAAGCTCAACTTATAGCTTTATGTTGTTCTAGTCCGCCCGAAGGCAGAGTGCATTGGAGTTTGAGACTATTAACCAAAGAGCTAAAAACACGAGTAATCGTCACCGAAATTTCTCATCCAAAAAAAAACCAACTCTGTCCTTGGAAAAAACAACGTTTTCGTATCCCAGAACGAGATTTGGCTCACTTTGTAGCAGAGATGGAAGTAGTTTTAGACATTTATAGTAGTCAACACAGCTACAGCGTGCCGTTAATTTGTATGGATGAAGCTGCGGTTCAGCTAACAGAACCGATTCAAATGCAACCAAGTCGAGATGCCGAAGAAGATTATTATTACACTCGCGAAAGTACTCAAGCTTTGTTTGTGTTCTTTGACCCCAATACTGGATGGCGACGAGTCACTAATCGAGATAGTCGTACAAGTATTGATTGGGCAGAAGAAATTCGGCAATTGCTGGAAGTAGATTATCCTCAAGCCGAAAAAGTCAAGTTAGTCTGCAATAATCTCAACACTCATAATATTGCTTCACTCTACAAAGCTTTTCCCGCACCAAAGGCACACCGTCTGGCTAGAAGGTTAGAGATTTACTACACACCTCGTAATGGAAGTTGGTTGAATGTTGCTAAGACCGAACTTAGTGTTTTGTCACAGCAATGTCTTACTTGGCGTATACCCACATCTGAGAAACTGACGTCGGAATTGAATGCCTGGGCTATGGAACGAAATCACACAACTGCCAAGGTAATTTGGCGTTTTGCAACTCAAGATGCACGAATTAAATTGAAATATCTTTATCCTACTTTTGAAACTGTTGGGACAGATAATTCTAATGCCTTAGTTAAAGCTTGGCACGCTACTAGGTAGCTTTAGCAAGCTTATGATTACGGAATTAGTACTTTGTAGAGATTAATACATGAAAACAATAACTAAAAGGTTAATACAACAGCTTGGATACGATATAAGTAAGGTTAATTCAAAGTCAAAAGCTTCTTTTGAAGCACAACACTCACTGTTAACCCGTATGGGTGTAGACCAGCCTGTTATTCTAGATATAGGCGCAAACAAAGGTCAAACAGCAAATAAATATAAGCAAATTTTTCCTCAATCAAAGATTTATTGTTTTGAACCGTTTCCTGATTCGGTAAACGTTTTGAAAGATAGGTTTAGTTCTGATTCAACAGTTGAAATTTTTCCTACTGCTGTCTCTGAGGTAACTGGCGTACAGAAATTCTATACCAATCATCAAAGTGCGACAAACTCTCTGCTGCCGCGCCCAAATATGTTAAGAAGATACTATCCCAAAGATGCTAGTTTAAAAGCCAATATCGAAGTTCCAGTTATCTCCATCGACAATTTTGTATGCACAAAAAATATCGAGAAGATCGATATTTTAAAGATGGATATTCAAGGTGGAGAACTGAAGGCATTACAAGGAGCAAAACAAGTTCTTAAGGAAAAAGACATACTATTAATTTATTTAGAAATAATGTTTGTGCCTCACTACGAAAATGCACCGTTGTTTTACAAGTTATGGGATTTTCTAGAAAGCTACCAGTATACATTATTTAATATTTATAATTTGAGCAGAGCCAGAAATGGACAATTAAGACAAGGAGATGCTCTTTTTGTTCATCAGCAAGTAAGATCGAGTGTTATCGATCGGTTTGATGAAGAGCCTTAATTTGACTTGTTTTTTCTAGGTACTCAGGGTAAGCGCAAGAAAATTTAGCTATTAGATAAGTTAGACTGTAAGGGAATTGAAGCAGCAAGAACTTGGATTAAATAGCCCTTGTCCATGCTGACTCGTCGGGCTTTCTGACGAATGCTACGCTTAAAACTCGTTTCTTGATTGAGAAGATTAATGCTCCATCGCTTGAGCAAAGCGATATTTTCAGGTGCATGACCTGTACGAATACGGCAAGCATCTTCGCCTCTTGGTGCGCGTTCCCATGCGGAGGTTTCCTCCGCGGGGTCGCACCGCAAAGTTACATCTAAAACCCAGTGCAAGGGGTTTGAGTAGCAACTGATACTGCTGACGAACTTAACAATAGCTAGTAGGGCGATCGCCAGCTTGGAAAATTTAATGACTCAAAATAATTTAAATTGAGTTTATACAATGGTTCGGACAATTTTTGGAAGTGGAGAAAAAAGCTATCCATTCGATTAAGGTAAAAGTGTTGAAAGATTACCACAAATGGATAGCGTTAAAACAATTATACAAAGCCTACTAAATTCAGTCAG
>JADEXJ010000338.1 GCA_015207195.1 Pleurocapsales cyanobacterium LEGE 10410 | reverse complement strand
TAGTCCTTCTCAATTGCTTCATCAACTCACTACTGACAATGCGAAAATCTAAACCAAATTTATCCCGCATTTGTTGCTGCCACTGCACCTGTAACGAAGAAGGGCAGACAACCAATATCTTCTGTACTCGCTGCCGAAGCATCATTTCTTGAGCCACTAACCCTGCTTCAATGGTTTTACCCAACCCAACATCATCGGCAATCAAAAGACTTACGCGGGGCATCTGAATCGCCCTAACCACAGGGTCTAACTGATAATCCTCAATATCTATACCACTGCGAAATGGAGACTGAATATTTCTCACATCCGCAGAAGAAGCTGCACCCCAACGTACCGCATCTAAAAAAGCATCCAGGCGATCGGCTGGATCGAAACCTTCAGGATATGGCAGTTCCCTCGTTTCGTAGGTAGCAGCGTCTATTTCCAATTCCCAAATAACTTCCAATTCCGCACCCAAATCGTCATCTTCTACTGACTTCACCTTAACTAAATGATGGTTCGCAGTTTGCCGACTCCTGACAAGGTTAGTAGAACTAGTTGAGGCGTAAACATCCGTAACGCAGAAACGACGACCTCTTAGAGTAACTAATTGACCAGATTCGGGAATGGTTTTAATTGGGCTAGCAGGAAACATATAGTGGGAACTAAAGATAAATTACTTCCCCCTTAGCATTCCCAATTATTCGTTTAGTTTTATCTAGTAATGGCAAGAACCAAAACCTTGCGATCGATTTTGCACTGAGGATTTGAACCTTTAGTAGAGGTAGTTAATGCAGTAGGTAGAGCCTGAGAATCTTCACAAACATCTCGAAATGCCGAACCGAGTTCAGCACCCGTGTTCTCATCGATGAGTAATGTTAGGCTCAAGTACCACGCCTCTTTCTTCTAAATAACGACGCTCTTCTTCTGCTTCAGATTTCAACAGTTCTCGATTATTTTCACAATATTCAATCGCTTCTTTAATTGCCTCTGTGGGTAAATCCCAATTAACTGTTGTCTCGCCAAGGGTGTCTTCATTGACAATCATATCCGACCACACGGTAAAAGCAGTCAGTTTTCTTCGTTTAAAATAGAGCTGTTTGCGCCATGATGAGGAACGTGGTTCTAAGAATTGCCATTGGGTTTTTGATGTGTTGGTAGTCATGTTGATTCTTATCTCATACAGATTGTAGTTTTTCAGCGATCGCTTGTCTGACAAATTCTTGCCAATTATCTCTAGCTTCTAACTCTTTCTTCATCGAAGCTGGCACTCTAATTTGCAATCTTTCTCTCAATGGTTCATCGCGATCGGTGGTAAAACAATATTTCTTTAAGTCTGGATTTCCCCCTGGACGACCGCTGGTTTTTGTTCCTGGCATGAGTTCGCTTTCAGATAGTGAGCTAGTTAGCATGGGTTCATTATAGCAGGTAGCCATGTAAAGAAACTCGCTTTAACACTTTATTTATGGGTGTATACTTGCTATAATAAATTTAAAGACGGTCTTGAGCCTGAGAAACTTTGACCGCCTTCAAATCAAAAACCATTCACGTGAAAATTAAACATGATTGATTCATACATTAGTGTAGAGCAAGAGAAACGAGAAAAACAAGAAGAATTTGTAGCGATAGAGCAGCAGGCTGATAGCAATGCAGCTATGTACCTTAATCCTAAAATCAGCGGAAAATTTGAGAACAAAATAGACGAAGAAATTATTCGCAATTCTTTTGCCTACTATCTACACAAAGCATCGAACGATCGGTACACAATCGATTAAGAGAACGAATATGCAGATGGTAAAAGAACCGATATTCGCTTTAATTATCCCAATGTTTCTCCTACCCCGATAGAATTAAAAATTTCAGACAGATGGACATACAGCAAGCTTCTGCTCGGTGATGAGTAAAGTTGAAGTCGCTTGTATCTTGTATTGCCAAGCGGAAAATACAAGCCACTACTTTTTTTAGTTAAGCCACTACTTGCTAGAAAACTGTCGGAGAGCAACAATGTCAAGTTTAATTAATTTTAAGCAAGTTCAAAGTTCAAAAATTTACGAATCAGACCAATAGTAACAGCAGGTGTAATCGTTCATATCCCCCTCCAAAAAAGCCAGGAAAAATTAGGACATGGCGATCGCTACCAATGTCCATAAATTAACTGCCAATAGGAAATGGTGGTGGAGCCAGACCTTGTCTTGCCAAAGCTAA
>JADEXJ010000337.1 GCA_015207195.1 Pleurocapsales cyanobacterium LEGE 10410 | reverse complement strand
CTTCTCGTATGAGACAGCTACTCGTATCCCAGAAAACCGTGCTTCTCGGTGAACAGCAGGACGGGGCGTATAAAGTGCGGAGGCAACCTCCGCAGACAGCCCCTCGACTTTAGCCATACTGAACCTCTAACTCATTTCTGGCTAGAGCTTGTAGAAACAAATATTTGGTTATGTATCGTTTTTCTGCTTGCTCCCTACTATTACTTATCGGGCGACACAAGGCTTATCAGTTACGAACTTTGCTACATCGGTCTTATATCTACCCTAATCAACCAGCTTTCTGTGTCTGGAGGGCAATAGTGCCTTTGCAACTGAAAGTAGTATACCACACAATGCCAACCCACTTCGCTTTCGCCCTAACTCAGCCTTGTTTCGCAGCGCATTCGCGCAGAGCGTCGCTTGACGCGACTTGAAAGCTTCGCTTTCTGCGACTGAGAGTGCGGGCTGATTGTCTGTTCAAATTGGCTACTATAAAAATAGTTAACACTTGGTTGATAGATAAACGATGAGCGAGCAAAAATTAGAACAGTTGAGAAGTTTGTTTCAGGACATGGAACAGGCTTTGATTGCCTATTCTGGGGGGGTAGACAGTACTTTGGTTGCCAAAATTGCCTATGATGTTTTAGGCGATCGCGCCTTGGCGATTACTGCGGTGTCTCCTTCTCTGCTTCCTGAAGAACTAATTGATGCTCAAACCCAAGCAGCACAAATTGGCATCCAACATGAGCTAGTGGAAACTCATGAAATGGAAAATCCCGACTATACTTCCAATCCCGTTAATCGCTGTTATTTTTGCAAAAGTGAACTGCATGATACTTTGAAGCCTCTTGCCCTAGAGCGCGGTTATCCTTACGTAGTAGATGGAGTAAATGCTGACGATCTCCAAGACTATCGCCCAGGCATTCAAGCAGCAAAAGAAAGGGGAGCGCGATCGCCTTTAGCCGAAGTGGGAGCCAGCAAAGCTGAAGTTAGGGAAATTTCTCGCAGTTTGGGGTTGGCCTGGTGGGACAAACCCGCTCAACCCTGTCTTAGCTCTCGTTTTCCCTATGGTGAAGCGATTACGGTTACCAAATTACAACGGGTAGGCAGAGCAGAAATCTATTTGCGTCAGCTTGGCTATAGTAATTTAAGAGTACGCTCCCAGGAAGACACTGCCAAGATTGAATTGCCTGCTGAGGAGATTACCCAGTTTGTACAACAGGTAAATTTACCCGAATTGGTTAAAACCTTTCAAGATTTGGGTTTTGTTTATGTAACCCTGGATTTAGAAGGTTATCGCAGTGGAAAACTCAATCAGGTGCTAAAATAACTACAGGTATATGACTTGAAGAGTAATAGCTATGGTTGAAAGACTAAAACGCTGGGAATCTCCTCGCAAGCGCGGACGTAATGATCGAGGAAAAGGTGGCTCGGCTAGAGCCAGACAACTGCGTAAAAGAGAACAAATGCTGCGTCAAAAGCTAAAAAGCAATGCTAACCCAGAAAAAACGACACGGAATGGGAGGGAAATTATGCCCTCTCTTTTTTTTGAAAAAACTACAATCACATCTTGATCGTCTTAGGCTTATTGATTGTGCTGTAGGCAAAAGTCAAACAATACTAAATTCTGTTTAGATACTATACTTAAAAGTCATATTGTTTTCCCAAGCTTCAAAACCGACAAATTCAATACTTAACCAGCTCGATAACCGCCACAAAGCTCTATTCCACCATTTAATAAAATTTTTAAGCTATGGCTCTTGAAATAATTATTCCGATCGCTGCGGTTGTGATTCTATTTTTCTTGTTTACTTGGATGCTCAATGTTTTTAAAGTAACGATCAAAACATTGTTAGTAATCGTGGCAATTTTATTACTATTGCAGATTGCATTGGGAATCAATTCTCTAGAAGTTGTGCAGGAGATGATTCGGATCGTTGAAAGCATTCTACAGTTGATTACGGGAAATTAAAATTTTTGCTCCCTTAATCATATGAGAAGCGATTTTCAAATTAAGGAGTTAAGCTAGACACTTTAATAGTTAAATTGAGCTTGCTCAAAGCAGCAGCCAGAACTTGAGTCTGGCGGAACTCTAAGTCTAATTTAGCCTTTAAATCCTAATAGTAATATGTCGCCTAAAAATTCAACTAACCGAGAAGCAAAGGCAAGAACCAATGCTAATCTCAAAAATACTATTGTTCATAAA
>JADEXJ010000082.1 GCA_015207195.1 Pleurocapsales cyanobacterium LEGE 10410 | reverse complement strand
GCACAAGGCTATCAATTTCAGCCATCCGAACAGGTACGGGAAAGCGATACTATTGTTAGCTTAGTTGCTACAGGATCGGGAGCAGCTATTTTACCGCAGTTGTCTGTATTTCACACTCCCGAAGGCGTGACTGTGTGTCAACTTCCCCAACCTCTACAGCGCGTTGTCGTGGCTGCAACTCCCAAAGATACTGATTTGTCTCATGCAGTTTGGGCATTTATCGACTTTTTGAAGCAAACCGATCTAAGTCAGATTTAGCTTTAGTTGTCGGCAATTAAGTGTTGCTCTACTAGCTGCTTGACTTGCTTGGGTTTTACCTTACTGTAGCGCGCTTTATCGGGCATCATTACCAAAGCTGGTGCTTTTTTGCACTGTTTGAGACAGCCTGTTTTTTTGATGGGAATCTCTTTAGTCAATCCGCGATCGCTTAAAACAGATTCTAATTCTGCACAAACCTGTTTACCTCCTTTCTTCCAACAGTTCGATTTTTGACAGATCAACACTTTAGCTTTTGATTTGGTTTTGCTATCAAATACGGGGAGTAAAGATACTGTCTTGGTTTTGACTGGGGTAGCTGATGAGTCTTGTGGTTTTAAAACCACAGTTTTAACTTTATATTTTGTTTTGCCCGTTATGGCGTGTTGCTTTGCTCTTCCCGCTACTTCTAGCTGACAGCCACGAGGTAGGCTAGCAATTTTTTCTCTCAGCTTTTTGGGAACTTTGAGCCAGTATTTACCTTCATCTGTAGCTAGCTTGATATATTTGATTTTCTTCTTCTTATAAGAAATCTTGGTCAATTTGCCTTGAAAGTTGAAGGAGGTAACTATTTTTTTGTCTTTGGTCATTTTAATTGGCTAATTTTGTTTAGATGTCAAGATCGTATCGTATTGTACAAACTAACAATTGTTCAATTACAGCTTTGCTGTAGTCTGAGTTGCTGCTCGACTTTGGAAGAGATTCCTAGAACAGCGGAACTATAAAGACGTTGAAACTCCTGCTCAAAGTGTTGTGCCACAGTCAAATTATTAATAATTATCAAGGTTTCATCATTGCTGTGGTTGGCTGCTTCTGACCAATTTTGCGAACCAGAAATTACTGTTTGATTATCGATTAAAGTAAATTTATGATGCAGTTTGTCGCCAGGTGGTAATTTAGCAATACCAACGGTGTTGAGCGGTTGTCCCCAAGGATTGTTGTCAGTTTCCGCTCGACAGTTTCGATATAAACTAACGCCTAGCATATCCAAAACTTCACTGTAGTAGCGATAGGCAAAACCAGCATCGAATACACCACTTATTTTTACTCCTTGCTGGTGTTTCTGTTGCAGAATATCGACGATTTCCTGTTCGCTAAACACAAACAAAGCTAGCTCGATCGAGTCGGCTGCACGATCGATCGCCTTACCAATCAGACCATTAGTACTTGAATACCAATCTTTGCTGCTAGAAGTAGGAGAAAACTGCAAACTAATCTCTGTATTTTCCCAGGTAATTGTTTTGGGCGATCGCCAGGGTTTACTCAAGCCAAACTTACTGTCAATCCCACCATCACCCCACATATAGTTAAACTCTTCGGTAAACAGGTTAGCTAAGGCGGTATTGTTAATTTTCAACAGATGGTTGACGTTACCTCTGGTAGCTAAATTATTGATGTCACCATGAATCCCGCTAATGGTAAAATTTGCCGAGCCAGTAACTACGGTTTGATTGTCAACCACCATAAATTTATGGTGCATTAAGCCACTACCTTTTGAGCCATCGGCAGTATCATCAATTGTAGGTATCCCTGCTTGACGTAAGATTATTAGGGCATCTCTTTGGGCAAATTCGGTCGGGCTGAGGTTACCATCGCGATCGAGATCGACCAACTGCACAAACTGCTGGTATTTTTGGCGATCGCGCTGTCTTAACTGCTTAATTTCTCGTTGATTTAGTTCACTCCAAGAACGGCTATAGTTATTATCCAAAATCACCCGAACCTTTACTCCCGAACGCTGACTTTTGACTAATGCTTGAGCAATTAAAGGCAGATTAAGCTCCTGTACCGCCAGATCGATAGTAGACTTGGCTGCTACTATTTCATTGATGATTACTTCCTCTAGATTATCTCCCGAACGTTCAATCGAGCGATAAGGATCTTTGTAGGCGTGAGCTGGGTTTTCTCGATGATTAAAATAGGCTCGAATAAATGGATCTTGTGGTAATTCGGTTAATTGCTGAGAATTTGAACAAGCGGTAATAAAAAAACAAACTAGAAGTATCCAAGTATAACGATACATAGGCTGGAGTATACGCCGTCGAGACATTAACAGTTCTACCATAAGCGCAGTAACTAAAAATTAACCAGCATTTTAAATAGGAATTGAGGTAATATTTTCTTGTTTTGATCCTTGAGCTGTAGGGTGGGTGATAAGATACCTGAAACTTAAGTTTTCTCGTCTAATAGCTCGCAACAAAAAAAATATAGTTTATGCTCAAACCAAATATTATTAAATATAATAGTGTGCGTTACTTATTATTACTACTGACTTTATTATCAATTGGATTCCCCGTCACTGTACAGGCACAGGAAATAGAGCCTACAGAAGAGGAACAAACTGAGCCAAATACTACTTCTTCCAACCAGCTTGACAGCATTTTTAGCATCGAGGGGGGTAACAGACTGATGGCAGAAGCCGATCAGGCGATCGATGCTCAACAATATGACCTCGCAGCCGAGAAATTACAAAGTGCGCGACAGGTGTTTAATCAGCTATCCAACTTTTACCTCCAGCTATTTAATAGCTTTACAGGATTGGATAACGCTGCTGCTGAATCTCACCGCAAAAAAGCCTTAGAAACCAGCATTGAAAGAGACAATGCTACTTATCAGCTAGCTTTGGTACACAGAGCGCAGAATCAGCCAGAATTATCTATTCCCTTACTGGTGCAAATTGTTACCTCGCAGTCTCCTGGTATTGGCTTAGGGAAAAAAGCTTATGAACAATTATTAGAGATTGGCTTTGTCGATACTCCCTTAACTATTCCCCAGCCAGGGAATACACCGCCTCAAACCCCTCAAACCCCTCAAACACCCAATGCTCCACCTTCAGGTAATGGTCAACCGCCTACTCCAGAGGTACAGCCAGCAATTCCCAACCCCGCTCCCCAATAATATTAAGATTTGACTAAGTAGGTTAGTAGACTGGCTTAGTTCTAACTGCCTTAGGCGATAATCGGTTTTTAAGCATCTTTACCTAGAATATAAGTAAAATAGAGGTGCTTCGCGAACCAACAATTTGAGACTAATTATTTCAGCTGGCAAGATCATTAATGTTCAGCTAATTAAAATTAGTCAAGATTCTCTAGCTCTCAAGCTTTAAAGTTCATTCAATTCTCCCAAACCAATCATGATCGCTCCCGAACAAGTACAAACAATAATTCAAGAAAGACTAAGCAATGCCGAGGTCAAAGTTGTCGGCGACGGACAGCATTTTGAAGCTATTATTATTTCTCCAGATTTCGTGGGTAAAACCAGAGTAAAGCAACATCAAATGGTATACAGCGTATTACAATCAGAGTTGGCATCCGAAACGATTCACGCCTTGTCTCTCAAAACTTTTACTCCTGAAAGCTGGCAAGCTGCTGGTCAAGCTGTCTAACTTTTTAGAGTTTAGTAAAATCAAAATAAACCCCTCGCCGTTGTCGGCTTTCTTAGTAAATCAAAATAAATAGGTAAAACTTATGACACCTGAAACAAAAGCAAGAATTGATCGGTTAGTTAGTGAAAACAAAGTCATGGTGTTTATGAAAGGGTCAAAGCTAATGCCCCAATGTGGCTTTTCCAACAATGTAGTGCAGATTCTCAATACTTTGGGTGTTCCCTACGAAACCATAGATATTTTGGCAGATCCTGAAATACGTCAGGGAATCAAAGAGTATTCTAATTGGCCAACAATTCCTCAAATATATATTGACGGTGAGTTTGTTGGCGGTTCGGATATTGCGATCGAACTCTATCAAAGCGGTGAATTGCAGCAAATGGTCGAGGTTGCCCTCGCTTCCTAAAATTGCCTCAGCCTGAAACAAGCGAAATTGACACGGGAAAATTTAGAGACGACTAGTATTAGTCGTCTCTAGCTATAAATAAATCCGCCTGTAATAAATATTAGCGTTGCCGAATTTTTGTAATCACACCTCTGATTGCCAGGGTTTAGGCAATAATACTTGTGGCATTAATAATAATCAAGGTCAGTTTCCATTTGTGTTTGAGGTGATGCCAGCTCGAAATTAGATGGATCTCTAAGAAAGCGTAATGCTTGCTCTTCTAAACGATGAATTAAATATTGTTCGATGAAATCGCTATTACGCAAACAGGCAATATAGCCATCGAGGTATAGTCTAATCTCCTCAAAACTATAGCGTCTGCGCCATAAATCTACCATGCCATCGGTTATGTTTTGATAGTGTCGGATTGTTTGGGGGTCTTGAATAATCATTACTCTAATCGGTTGTCTTGCCTAACTTATTTTGTATATATTAGGCTATTGGGTTTGGTGGTTTTTTATCATTTTACTCCCTTGGCTTTCAACGATTCGATTTTTTATAGAATCATTGGTACTGTTTCCTCGTAACCATCGCTACAAAAACTTGGTAATGTCTCTGTTAGCCTTATGGTTACAGAAATTTTCCCCAAACTTGATGAGGCAAAAGTGACTTCAGCACACATATTGATAGTTGAAAGTAATCCTCACTTACGCTCACTACTGGGTTGGCATTTACAACAATCAGGTTACACAGTAAGCCAGTCTGCTAGTTTGCAACAGGGTCGAGACGCTTTTTATCGACATCAGCCAGCATTAGTAATTGTTGATTCTGACCTTCCTGATGGAGACGGATTAGAATTATCTCACTGGCTATCCCAACAGTATAAATCTTTGATTCTGTTACTTTCTGCCAAAAATAACGAGCAAGATATTGTCAGAGGTTTAAAGAGTGGTGCGGATGATTATTTAACCAAGCCTTTCGGGATGCAAGAATTCTTGGCGCGGGTTGAGGCTTTGATTAGAAGAATGCGTTTGTCTGCTTCTGTTCCTTTATCTATGGACTGTAAAGAGCTTAAGATAGATTTGGCACAGCGGAGGGTAAAGCTTAAAGGTGATTTTATCGAATTAACTCCCCAAGAATTTAGTTTGCTATATGTTTTGGCTCAAGCCGAGGGGAATTCATTAACTCGTTCTGAGTTACTACAGCGTGCCTGGCCCGATGCGATCGATAATCCCCGCACCGTAGACACTCATGTACTGTCTCTACGCAAAAAAATTGAATTTAACCCACGACAGCCTAATATAATTCAAACAGTACGTAACGTAGGTTATCGTTTTAACCCAGACCTGATCGAGAGTGGCAACAATACTCCTGAAGCCAATTTGTCAGTATCGGCTTCTCATAATATGACTCGCGTTTCTAGCGTAATTTAATTACTTTTGCTGGTTTAGTTGAATATAGCGATCGCCAAGAGAAACTGTGTTAGATACTACGGGTTAGCGACCACAACTACAGCCAATCTTGTTGCTGTTGTGTTTGTCTGTGGAGTAACTTTTGCTGTAAACTTTGCCAATCAACTTCCCCAGCCTGAAAATCTGCTGCCAATCGTCCTTCATTTAAAAACAACAGGCGATCGCAAAAATTTTTCACCAACTCTAATTGGTGATTAACCATTACAATAGTCAAGCTCTGACTGCGGTTTAACTCATCAAGCACCCTTAACAAATGAGTTGCCGTTCCTATATCTAAAGCTGATGTAGGCTCATCTAAAAGCAATACTTGGGGCTGCATAACTAAAGCACGGGCGATCGCCACCAATTGTCTCTGTCCTAAAGATAGCTGTAATTCGGTCTTATTCAACCAACTATCAGGGATATGTAGCAAAGTTGTCCAGGTATCGATTCTAGCGCGAATTTCTGACTCCGATAATCGTTGTAGCTGCAAGGGATAGCTTAAAGCCTCCCTCGCGTTCATTCCTAATAATTTTGGCTCTTGGGTGGCTAAGACAATCTGACGACGAAGTTTGACCGCCGATAGCTGCTGACTTGGCACATTTTGAAGATAGATTGTTCCCTGGCTAGGAGAACTAAGACGATTGAGCAATCTTAGTAAAGAGGTTTTTCCCGCACCAGATGCACCAATAACAGCTACTTTTTTTCCTGTCTCAACACTGAAGGAAATGTCTTTTAATAAAAAATCTGAGCCAATAGTTGCTTGAAGACCTACTTGTTCGAGACGTAAAATTGAATTGGTCGGGCGATCGCTCATATATGGCAGTACGTTAATTGATTGGCAGAAGAATAGTAGTGGCTCAAAAGTAGGGAGTAAAGATTTTTGGTTGGGCTCTGTAAACGTAATGCTACCCTATTACACTACCCGATCTCAGACAATAATCTGTGATGGATTTGCGTTAAATAGAGCTATTTTCCAGCTTCAGAATAGTTGAGTTAGGGTAAAATTTAACTGAACTAACGGTTACAGTCGGTTACATCTTCTGTATACCAAGCAATTTGCGATTTAACCACCACTGCCAGGGGAGTAAAAATTTGAGGCTGACAAAACTTGCTAATTGGTTTTCTGATGGAGATTTAGAGAAATATAAGCAACAAGCGCAGGCTACTCAACAAGCTCAAGCTAAACTCCATAAAATCGAGTCTGAACTGGAGAAATTGAGCAATGATTTTCAAGCAGCACAGAAAGAACTGGCACAAAAGAAAGCTCAACTACAAATAAATGAGGGTTTTCAGATTGAACTTGGAGAAACTCAGCTAAAGCTACAAAAAGTAGATGCCCAAGCCCAGCGTTATAAACAAGAATTATTTGAACGGCAAAAACAGTTAAATTCGCTCCAGTCTCAGTTTAAACAAGTCCAACAAGCGTTGACTAAATCTCAAAACTGGCTTCAGCAAATTAAGACTCCGATTGAGGTTACGGAAATTAATAAAACTCTCCCCAAACAAGATTTTGATACTTTATGGGGGTTTGGAATTATCACTCCTGCCGTGAATTCGATAACAACTACTGGAGCGATTGTGGTAAAAGGTTGGGTATTAGGTAAAAAAGCCGACGCTCAAACTCTAAAGGTTGTTTGCCAGGGCGAAAATTTGCTCGAAACTCCAATCGAGCTACGTCGTCCTATGGTAGCGCAGCAGTATCCCGATATCCCTCTGGCAAACCAAAGCGGTTTTGAATTTTGCCTGGCGGTTGCTGGAATGCCTACTAAAACTATGTTGAGCTTGGAAGCTGTTTTAGCCGATCGCAGCGTTGTTCCTCTGTGCAATTTGGTTTTAACTCAGACAATTGAATCAAAGGACACATAAACTTTTTGGTAAACATGGTTAAACTGGTAAAAAACTACTGCCTCAGGGAAGGATTAGGAAAAATGTTAAAAAAATGTTAAAAAACACGATAAGGTTTACAATAAAATTTGAGGTGTTCGGAGGAACAAATTGTTTACTAGACTTGCACAACAACATCGTCGATTCGTTCAAGATTTGGTGATGACTCTTCAAGCTTTGGCGATCGCCTTAGAAAATCAAGGCTACTTAGCGTCATGCTATACCTGTGGTGGTGAAATGAATAGTGCTTCTTTTATGGTTAGTCTGAAAGATGAGCATTTGATTCGTTTTTTGGTCTCAGATTATGGAATTACCTGGACTGAAATGAGAGATGACCGCGAATTAATGAAATTAGAAGGTGCCGAAGCAATCAACCAGTTGCAGGATCTGGCAGACGCAATTAAATATCGGGCGCAAACGTCGGAATCTTCGTCGGATTCATCAGCTTTGCAACGTGTCTAAATTAATCTAAACCAGCTCTTGCTAAATAGTATTGGTAATCTTACCTGTCGTTACTTGGTCGAGTAATGTCGTGAATGATGGATATTTCTACAAAGATACCCAGATTAGTCTCTTAATCTGGGTATTTAGCTTATTTGAGCTATTTAATTAAAATATTAAATGTACGATTTAGCGACTGACCTCAATTCCTCTCGTCCTTAGCTGCTGCATAAAAAATTCTTCCAAAGAAGGTCTTGCTTGATTAATACTAATTAGTTGAGCTTCAACCCGATCGAGATGGGTTACAAATCGATTCGGCTCTACTTTTAGCTGACCATGCCAGAGGTTGTTCTCTTGGGTCAGATTGGTCATCCAAGGGGTGAGGGTTTCTGAGTTTGCTCCAGCAACAACCGCCTGATAAACATCGCTCGTACCCAACAATTCATCCAAAGAACCCTGACAAATCAATTCTCCCAAAGCCAAAAAAGCAATGCGATCGCAGATTTGCTCAATGTCAGACAAAACATGAGAATTAAAAAAAATAGTTTTGCCCTGTTGCTTGAGGGATAGGACAATTTCTCGCATTCGATAACGTCCCATCGGATCGAGACCCGACATTGGCTCATCCAAAAAAACAATTTCAGGATCGTTGATTAGAGCCTGTGCCATCCCCACACGCTGTAGCATTCCTTTAGAATACTGCTTTAATTTCTTCTTGCGGGCAGTAGCTTGAGCCAGACCAACTAGGTCTAGCAATTCGGCAATCCGCTGTCGTTGTTTTGCTTTGGGGATCTGAAACAATCCAGCAATAAATTCTAAAAACTCCCAAGCAGTGAGAAAATCATAAAGATAGGCGTTTTCTGGTAGATAGCCAATCTTTTGCTTAACCGAGCGATCGCCTATTGGTTTGCCAAAAATAACTGCTCTACCCGCAGTAGGACGAACGATACCGAGCAAGGTTTTCAACAGAGTAGTTTTTCCCGCGCCATTTGGACCCAACAAACCAAAAGTTTCTCCAGGGTAAATACTTAGAGAACAATTTTGTAGTGATTTGATTTTTTGATTCATCCAAAAGCCAGTACGGTATGTTTTACCCAAACCCCAGGTTTGCACCACTGGCATCAGCTCCTCTGGAGAAGTCAATGATAAATCCGTAGAACCCATAAACAGTTACCTAAATATTCTTTGCCTATATAGTTCCCTTAAGGCAATTTCTTTTAACACTTAGGTAGATAATATTTTTGGCTAGAACACCCCAAAGAATAATCAATGATTATGTGTCGGTTATAACTGCGAATTAACTTATGGTATTTATAATTAACTCAATTTGATAGGATCTGTTGTTGAAAATTTTGGCTTTTGGCAAACAATGAATATTTTATTTATAGTTACTCGCGCAGATACTATTGGTGGGGTTCAGGTTCATATACAAGACTTGGCGATCGCGCTACAACAAAACAATCATAAGGTACTAGTTCTTACTGGTCAGCAAGGTAGATACAACGAAGAGTTAACACGAGCAGGAATTGAATCAGTTGCCTGTAAGTATATCAAGAAACAAATTAATCCTTTCCTAGACGGCAAAAGCTTACGCTACATCTTATACATCTTAGATTTATTCAAACCAGACTTGATTACAGCCCATTCCAGCAAAACAGGTCTATTAGGTCGTATCGCTAGCCAAATCACCAAAATCCCCTGTGTGTTTACCGCTCACGGTTGGTCATTTACCGCAGGTATACCAGAACCAAACCGCACTATTTATCGTTGGCTAGAAAAAGCAACTGCACCGTTAGCAGATAAAATCATTTGCGTTTCCCAATACGATCGCACTATTGGCTTAGCAGCGGGGATCGGGTCGCAGCAACTGCTAACAATTTATAATGGCATGAAAGATATTGCTCCCAGCTTGAGGGCTAATACTGTTCCCTCAGAGCCAATTAAAATAGTGATGGTAGCGCGTTTTGACCGACAAAAAGATCATCTAACCCTAATCAATGCTTTTCAAACTATAGATGCAGAATTGATTTTGGTAGGAGATGGTTCAAGCATGGAAACAATTCGTCAGCGAGTTGAGCAGTTAGGAATTGACGGGAAAGTAAAGTTTTTGGGTTTTCGCCAAGATGTGGCGCAAATTTTGGCTCAAGTGCAAATTTTTACCTTAATTTCTCACTGGGAAGGTTTACCCTATACGATTATCGAAGCGATGCGTGCTGGCTTACCCGTAGTTGCCTCTGATGTGGGTGGTGTCAAAGAAATCGTGATTGACGGAGAAACTGGCTATATAATTCCTCGTGGCGATGGGGAAACCTTACGCCAAAAGCTTAATTACCTAATCGATCGTGAAGGGGTTAGATCTAATATGGGCGCACTGGGTCGCCAAAAATATGAATCGCAGCTTACCTTTAAACAGATGTACGATCAAACTCTAACTGCATACCAAGAAGCTATCAAAGCCAGAAATTCCGCTCGATAAGGACTTATTAATATAGGGATCGCCAAAGCCCGTATTAGTTAGAGAAGAAGAAGAACTTCTAATGCAGCGTTAGAAATAGTCATAGGAAGGCTACAATAAGAAATAGCGATCGCCATAATTTTTTCCGTTAGTATAAAATCGATGAAAACTTTGCTAATCTGGCTAATTCGGGGTTATCGTCGTTTTGTTTCCCCGCTGTTCCCTCCTACCTGTCGTTTTCAACCTACCTGTTCCCAATATGCTATTGAAGCGATCGCGATTCATGGAACTGTTAAGGGTAGTTGGTTAGCTATCAGCCGTATCCTGCGCTGTCATCCTTTTCATCCTGGAGGCTACGATCCCGTACCCTCTTCGGATAATTCTAATTTGAAATAATTTTGGAGTTCGGAGTACTTGCTATGGGAGAAACTTCGTTACAGAATTCGTAGTTCGTAACTCTAGAGTCTCCTAATCTGCTCTGCTTCTCTGCTCACCCCGCTTCTAGTCTGGACTTATAGATAGTCATTGCCTCGAATTAAGGTTATAAAAGCAATAGAAAACTAGTAGGCAAAAACAAATGTTTGGCTGGATCGGGTTTGTACGTTGTCTTAATTGGGTAACGGTGCAAAAAACTATTGCTTGCGTCATTGAGAAGCGACTAACTGGTTTGGCAGCAGAAATGGCTTTCCACGCGATGTTAGGTTTGTTTCCTGCTATCATTGCGGTTTTGACGGCAATTAGTTTGTTCGAGCAGTCGGTAGAATCTACTCTAGTTAACTTTGCTATTCATTTTGCAGGAATTATTCCCGTACAGGTTTGGTCACTCCTTCTCGACTTTATTGAAAACATTAAGTCAGCAGAAGGTATTAGCTGGTTTTCTCTCAGTTCCATAGCTGCTGTTTGGATTATTTCTGGAGTATTAAGCGCAGCAATTAATGCCCTAGATCAGATTCATCAGGTTGCTCAAAACAAGAAACGCTCTTATCTACAAACAAAAGTCGTTGCTGTTTCTTTAACGATTTTTACGATTATTTTTTTGGTTATCGCCTGCTTTCTGTTATGGGTAGGTGATTTTTTGTTACAAGTAGCACTAAAGCAAAGCTGGAATTCTCTGTGGTTGGATATTTGGAGTATTTTCAGCATGATTGCAATGATGATGATCGCTCTGTTGGCTGCGGGGTTGATCTATCAATGTCAAACAAGATTGATCAAAAAAAGAGACCGAGATTTAAAATCGACCATTACTGCCGTGATTGTAATTGTTGCTATTGTAGGAATGCAGTTTATTTATGCCTGTTACTCAAACATACAAAACTCGATCGCCAATTCGGATTTAGAAATAGCCTTGACTAAACTTCCAATCGATCTGTGGCGAGTCTTGGGATTTCCCATCGCTTTGGCTATAGTAGCGATCTCCTTTAGTTTAATCTATCGTTATGGGGCAAGTGAGCGCACCAAAAACGCGCCTATTTTTCCTGGAGCAATTTTAGCAGCTATCTCCTGGGCGATCGTCTCTTTAATCTTTCGGCTGTATGTTTCCCATATCGGCATCTACAGCAAAATTTATGGTGCTGTAGGAACGGTAATTATTTTGATGCTGTGGCTTTATTTAAGCTCTTTGGTCTTGTTAATCGGTGAACAGATCAACGTAATCCTAGGAGAAGCGATGAGAAACGAGCCAGCAGACACGAACAGTTTAATTGAGTAAAGACAATGAGCTTTGATTGAATTGAATACTGTTTTTTTCAGTCTCACAATTTTCCCTTAACTACCGCTCTAAAGTTCTTCAATTTCCATAGTTTTTTTCAGAGGTACTGACATGGGTTGAGTGTCTGCTTGGGGCAGTTCGACAAGCTCTTTTTCTTTCTGCTCAACTTTCTTGGGCAACAAGACGGGTAAAGGTTCTTGCTCATCTTGCCAATAGCTAGCTACAGGTAGAGTATGCTCTAAATCTTCTAGTAGTCTGGGGATGATCATTACTGCGTGTAGTTCGCCAATGCGTTCTGCTTCCTGCATTCCTGCCTCAATAGCGATCGCCACGTTGGCCACCGAACCTCGAATAATTGCCGTACACAAACCATCACCAATCTTTTCATAGGAAGCTAACTGTACGTCGGCCGACTTAAGCATGGCATCTGCACCACCTACCATGGCGGGGAAGCCTCTGGTTTCCAACAAACCAATAGAACGGTTACTAAGACGGCTGTAACCTCTTCTTTTTTGAGTCAACTCAATCAAATGGCTACCAATCGGAAAGATTGCTTCAAGATTTGGCATCGGACGGGCGATCACTAGCTTAGATACTAATTGTCCAAACTTTTCGGCAGTTTTTGCTCCTTCTTCCACCGCCAGTCTGACATCGGCAATGTTTCCCCTAACTACTGCCGTACAGTGTCCGCTACCAATTTTTTCATAACCTACCATCGTGACTTCTGCTGATTTAAGCATCATGTCTGCCGTACCAACAATCGCAGGGAAACTTTTGGTAGATACTAAGCCTAGCGCGCTGTCTTTGAAAGGATGGTCGCTGGCATGGTTTTGTTTGCTAACTCTACTTAGTGGTGTCCCTCTGTATTCTAAATTAGACATTAAGTATTTCTTTCCTTTACAAGTGTGCCACAATGGGCAAGCATTTATTTCCCTATATTAAGTGTAGTTAGGAAAATGAATTATAGCGATAGTTATAGTTTAGCCGATCGCGCCAAAAGCCAGCACGAGCAAATAGTGAAATATTCAATAGCTGCAATTAGAAAAATTTATAGTTGGCAATAGCTGCGGTTAATCCTTCTAGGGTATATTCTTCTGCCTCTAGATCAACTCTGCCCAACAGTTCTTGACAGGTTCGAGAGGTTTGCGGACCGATAGAAGCCAGACAAGTATGCTCCAGCAATGAAGGCACTTGGTCTAAAGACGATAATTGCTGTTGTAACAATTGATAAAAATTTTTCACTGTTTTAGAACTAGCAAAAGTGACCACATCGACTTGTTGTTGCAAAGCTTGCCAAGCAGCTGGATCTATCTGTTGTGGACATTGAGACTGATAGGCAGCGACTTCGACCACTGCTGCACCTTGACTGGTTAATTCTTCAACTAATATTTCTCTTCCGCCAGTTTCTACGCGAGGAAACAAGATCTTTTGTCCAGACAGATCTTCAGGGAAGTTGGCAACCAGAGAATCTGCTACATAATCTGGGGGAATAAAATCGGGATTGAGATGTTTTTGTTGTAGCACAGAGGCGGTTTTGCGACCGACTACCGCAATTTTGATTCCTCCCAAAGCACGGGCATCATAACCCAAACTATTCAGACGCGCCAAAAAATATTCAACGCCGTTGGCAGAAGTAAGAATCAACCACTGAAACTGGCTGAGATGAGCGATCGCCCGATCTAAAGCCTCCCAGCTAGATGGAGGAGTAATAGCTAAAGCTGGCATCTCTACCACCGTTGCCCCCTGTTGCTGCAACAGAGTAGTAAACTTACTCGATTGTGAGGCAGCGCGAGTAACTAAAATGGTTTTGTTTAATAAGGGCAATTTAACAGATTCGACTCGCTCAAAATCTTGGTTACTACTCACAACCTTACCAATAACAATAACTGCGGGTGAAAGAGATATTTCTGCGGTAGTTTCTACTATATCGGTTAAAGTACCCCAAAAAATTTGTTGCTGCGGTCGTCCACAGTGACGAATAATGGCGACTGGTTCGGCAGGCGATCGCCCGTTAGCAATTAAATTCTCTACGATCAACCTCAGAGAACGTCCTCCCATCAAAATTACTAGAGTATCAATACCAGCTAGGGCTAACCAATTTAATTGTTCTGGCTGGTGTCCGCTAACCACCGCAAAACAACGACTCAGATCTTTATCAGTCAGGCAAATTTCTGCTAGTAATGGTGCAGCCAATGCCGAAGAGATCCCAGGTACTAATTCAAAATCACAGTTTGCTGCTTGGAGTGCGCTAATTTCGACCTTGGCACGACCAAAAATCCCAGGATCGCCACTTTTTAATCTAACTACTTGTTTGCCCTTAAGACAATAAGTTATTAATAGTTGATTTATTTTTGCTTGAGGAGTGCTGACTTTGCCACCGCGTTTACTTACGTCGATTTGCAGACAGTCGGTGGGAACTAAGTTGAACAGTGTTTGATCCACCAAGGCATCATAGATTAAAACCTCGGCAGTATTTAGTAATTGTCTGCCCCTAACAGTTAAGTATGCTTCGTTTCCTACTCCTGCCCCAACTAAATAAACTTTTCCGCCCATTAGTCACTAACGCTGGTTTTATCTAAAAATAAAAGCTAATGGCTAATAGCTAACAGCTAATAGCTTTCTTAATAGTAAACTTCTAGCAGTAACCGAGGACGTAAGATGAACTTTTATTTAGGTTGTGCGATTTGGTCGTACAAAGATTGGGTAGGTGAACTGTATCCCCCGAAAAGTAAATCCCAAGATTTTTTGAACTTATATAGTCGGCGTTTTACTACGGTGGAAGGCAATACAACTTTTTATGCTGTTCCTTCCCAGGCGACGATTGAGAAGTGGCGAGGACAAACTCCTCCAGGCTTTAAATTTTGTCCTAAATTAAATCGGCAAATTACCCACCAAGGTTTGTTGTCACCACGTATTCCCGATGCTTTGAGCTTTTTGTCGAGAATGTCTGGCTTGGGCGATCGCTTGGGTACTATTTTTATTCAGTTACCCCCTAGCTATAGTCCCGAATATCTAAAAGATTTGACTGAATTTCTCACTGCTTGCAGCCAGTCTGGTTTATCTTTAGCATTGGAAGTGCGTCATTTAGATTGGTTTCAAACCGCACACGGCGATCGCCTCAACTCTTTGCTCGCTAACTTAAATCTAGCCAGGGTTTTACTAGATACTCGCCCAATCTACAATTGCCCAGGCGATCCCCAAACTGGTTCACGGCGCAGAAAGCCTCAAGTCCCCCTTCAGCCAATTGTTACGGGGAATGTTGGATTTATTCGCTTGATCACTCACCCCAATCCTCAATACAATTCTTATCTCGAACAATGGGCTAATCAGGTTAGTGATTGGCTAACCCAAGGAAAAACGATTTACTTTTTTGTTCACTGTCCCCAGGAATCGCGATCGCCCAGCACGGCTAAATATTTTCACTCTCTCATAGAAAAACGCATCCCTAGTCTGTCTTTACCTTGGAATCAAATTTCCCATTCGACACAGCTAAGTTTATTTTGAACTTGAAGTTTTAAGAAATGTTAAGAAATGTTAATTAGATCTTCAAAAAAGAAATATTAAGTTTTGATGAAGCTTATAATTGAAGTTATAGCGAGTTAGTCAAGTGAAATTACAGAGGGGTTCGCATCTTTAAAATTTTTTGTAAAATTTGCACCCACTGAGACTGAAGCTAGCTAGTTCTCTGTTTACGACTCAAGTAAAATATTGCTTAACAGTTCTATTAAATATGTTGTTAGGAGCGTTGTTTGGCTGACGATGCTCCTATATTTATTACCTGTCTTATAGTTGATTTTGATCTAGTTATTTTATTAAGCCGAGAATCACTCAACGGCGACGATCTAAGGTTATCAAAAATCAATCGCTAATAAAGTACTTTCTACTACAAATCAGTAGGTTAACACTTAAAAAAAATTAACAATCCCTCGAACCAATAATACGTCTTAGCTTAAACATTAACAAGGCGTTTTGGCTGTAAAACAACCTGCTATTAAGCTGGGATCAATTTATCATGGTAATGATAAACCATTTCCAGAGCAATTAGGAATCAGCTAATGCTCTTGGTAGTTTACGACTCAAGTAAAGATATTGCTTAACAATTCTATATGGTTGGTGTTAGGAATGCTGTTTGGCTGACAACGTTCCTAATTTTTTTTATATTTTCAACTAGAGTATAGGTTAATTGGAAACATACCACAATGTCTTCGGTAAATCTACTAGTTTTACAATATATTTAACTATTTATTTTTCCAGCCTTGATAATTTTTTCCCTGAAAATACGGACTTACTCAATTTGACCCCGTTTAAACTCATCAGCAAATTGAGAGATACTAGTTTGTTCGTAAGATTCAAAAGGCTGATGTATCCAAGGATTATTGGGTAAATAGTCAATGTAATAATCTGGCTTTTTGATTGAGGTGTCCTTGTACCAAATTACGGCAGTGCGAAGATCTGTGATATTTTCACCATATTTAGTTTCCAGCCAGTTTAATGATTCGATCAGACTAATTCCCGAATCTACCAGGTCGTCTACTAGCAAAATGCGATCGCCTAATGGTTGAATAGTAGCCAGATGTTGAGAAAATTTGATCTCGCCCCGTTCTTGATTATTTTTTCCACCATAAGAAGAGGTAGATAAAATAGCCAGAGGTTGATTGTATAGCCGACAGAGAATATCCCCCACTCTCAAGCCTCCCTTTGCCAAACAGACAATCTGATTAAACTGCCAATTAGATTGATAGATCTTGACAGCTAGGGTTTCAATTTTATGATGATATTCTGACCAAGTTATATATAAATCTTCTGACATAAAAATAGGGACTAAAAAGAATTGAATACTAGCGAAAAGCCAATCGACCGAGAAAAGCTCAACTTTACTACTAAATTTGCCTATGGTTCTGGAGATATGGGTCCAGCAATTACGGCTAATATTTTAGTATTTTTTTTGCTATATTTTTTTACTAATGTTGCAGGATTACCCGCAGGAATGGCTGGTAGTATTTTAGCTATTGGCAAGATTGGCGATGCAATCAATGACCCCATTGCAGGAATTTTGAGCGATCGCACGCGCACCCGTTGGGGCAGACGCATCCCTTGGATGTTGTTGGGGACAATTCCCTTTGCGATCTTCTTTTTTCTCCAGTGGCTCGTGCCAGACTTTAGCAGCGATCCCGACATCAATAAGTGGAGTTTGTTTGCTTATTACACCATCATTGCTATTTTATTTAACTTAGCGTATACGGCGGTAAATTTACCCTATACTGCCTTAACTCCCGAATTAACTCAAGACTATAACGAACGCACCAGCCTTAATAGTTTTCGCTTTGCCTTTTCCATAGGTGGAAGTATCTTGGCTTTAGTTTTAGCCCAGGTAATTCTTCAGGCTTATCCCGACAATCCCAAACAACAATATTTAGCTTTAGGTTTAATCAGCAGCATAATCTCAGGTATTGCTTTGTTCTGGTGTACTTTCCGCATCCAAGAACGAGGTGCATCACCACTTTTATCGCAACAAAGTAAAAAGATTTGGGGCTTTATGTTAGCTGCTGTCGGGGCAGTAGGGATAGTTTATGGTGTTACTCAGACGATTGGTGGCGAAGGAATTAGTGTTTTTGGAATTACGGCTGTTTTGCTGGGGTTGCAGTTAATCGGCTTTGGTTTGACCTTAATCTTTGCCAAGACCGAATCTCATCTAAATAGTATTGAAGCGATCACAGCACGAAATAATGCTAGTAGCGTGCCTCATATTCCGATTAAAGAACAGCTAAAAATCGCCTTTGCCAACAAAGCATTTCTCTATGTCATTGGTATTTATCTTTGTTCCTGGATGGGAGTACAGCTTACCGCTTCGATCATGATTTACTTTGTGGTTAGCTGGATGGGAATGGAAGAAGCTGCTTTTCCCACCGTGGCGATCGCCGTTCAGGGAACAGCTTTGGTCATGTTATTTTTCTGGAAATTTGTCAGCGATAAACTAGGCAAAAAAACCGTTTACTATTTGGGAATGGTGGTTTGGATTATCGCCCAGGCAGCGTTATTTCTGATTCAGCCAGGGCAAACCAGCCTGCTGTATTTAGCAGCAATTATGGCGGGTTTTGGTGTCTCGGTAGCCTATTTAATTCCTTGGTCGATGATTCCCGACGTGATTGAATTAGACGAATTAAATACTGGTCAGCGACGAGAAGGTATTTTTTATAGCTTTATGGTGCTTCTGCAAAAGCTCGGTTTGGCTTTAGCTTTATTTTTAGTCGGACAGGCTTTAGAATGGTCTGGGTTTATCGAACGGCTACCAGGAGAACCGATTCCCGTGCAGCCAGACAGTGCTTTGCTCTCTATTCGCATTGCGATCGCGCCTTTACCCACAATATTTTTGATTGTTGGTTTGGTTCTGACCTATTTTTATCCGATTACCAAAGAAGTTCACGCTGATATTCGTCGGCAACTACAGGAAAGAAAGGAGGGAGCAGAGGGTAGGAAGTAGGAAGTAGGAAGTCCTAAAGGATACAGCTTCGCCTATAGGAAGTAGGAAGTAGGAAGTCCTAAAGGATACAGCTTCGCCTATAGGAAGTAGGAAGTAGGGAGTCCTAAAGGATACAGCTTCGCCTATAGGAAGTAGGAAGTAGGGAGTCCTAAAGGATACAGCTTCGCCTATAGGAAGTAGGAAGTAGGAAGTCCTAAAGGATACAGCTTCGCCTATAGGAAGTAGGGAAGTAGGGGAGTAAAAAAGACTCTATGGTTACGAACTACTAACTCCGAACTCCGAACTCCGAACTCCTAACTCCTTTACAACACCCTCAAAATACTGGGGATACTATCAATTGATTCTAAACTTTCAATCTCTTTTAATGCCTCGCGGAAGTTGCCTTCACGCACATCATGGGTAACTACAACAATCTCAGCCAAATTGTTACGGAAGCCAATTTGGACTACTGACTCTAAACTTACATTGTGATTGCCAAAGCTAGTGCCTAGATGTCCGATTACACCAGGAACATCTCGACAGAGAAAACGGGCGTAAAAGCGAGTCACGATCTCTGCAATCGGTGTCAGCTGGGTAAAATGTTCGTGGGGACAACGTAACAGGGGATCGAGTTTTTGGGTAGTTTGACTAGTTTGCAAAATTCCCACGATGTTAATAATGTCCGACACGACCGCACTAGCAGTTGCTCCTTTACCTGCCCCAGGACCAAAAAACATTACCTGTCCTAGGGGTTCACCTTCTACTAAAATGGCATTGTAGACATCGTTGACGTTGGCTAAGGGATGGTCTTTGGCTACGAGGGTAGGATGAACTCGCACCTGAAGAGAATCATCGTCAGGGTTGGCTTTGGCGATCGCTAGTAGTTTGATCACAAAATCCAAACTATCTGCATAGCTGATATCGGTGGCATCGATCTGGCGAATGCCTTCACAGGGGATGTCTTCTCGTTTAATTCTGTCATTAAAGGCGATCGCAGCTAAGATAGCGATTTTATCGGCAGCATCATAACCATCAACGTCGGCGGTGGGATCGGCTTCGGCATAGCCTAATTTCTGTGCCTCGGCTAAAACTTCGGCAAAGTCTGCCCCTTCTTGGGTCATTTGAGTCAGGATATAGTTAGTCGTGCCGTTAACGATGCCAATTACGGTCTGGATCCGATTTACGCCCAAAGACTGCTTGAGGGGCTTAATTACGGGAATTCCGCCTCCTACCGCCCCTTCTAAGAGAACGTATACCCCCGCTTGGTTGGCTGCGGTATAGATTTCCTCGCCATGACGAGCAATCACGGCTTTATTGGCAGTGACGATATGTTTACCGTTATTTATGGCTTTGAGGATCAGCGATCGCGAGGGTTCTAATCCGCCCAGCAGTTCCACCACAATGTCAATTTCAGGATCGCATACTATAGCGGACAAGTCGGTAGTCAAAACCCCAGTCGGAAGTTGAGGCGATCGTGGTTTGTCGAGGGTTCTCACTCCCACCTTAGCTATTTCTATTTCCCGTAGCAGATTATTCCTTCCAGAGGCATCTAGTATAATTTCTGCTGTTCCTGTCCCAACCGTACCGTATCCTAGTAAACCAATTTTGACCACAATTATTCTGAGCGCAACTGCATCTTATCTAGATTAACGGGAATAGGTTATGTTCGCTCAATTTTTTCGAGATTGATTACTATTTGTTAAATGAACCCGCCGTGAGTAACAGTTGGCAACTTACTAAACTTCTGCTTGCTTTTTATTAATTCCTGCCCGTAATTTTAATCTGATAATTATCATTAGAATCTGCCTGATACGAACCAACCCAAACTTGATATATTCCTGGCTGCCACTGTCCTTCTATCATAGGATTGACGGTTCCAGCATCATCATTACACCAAACACCCCCTGGTCCTTTGACCAAAATGGTTGTATCCGCCTGGCTTTCGACTTCTAAACGTAGAAATTCCACAAAAGATTCTAATTCCAAAAAATGATTTGGTTGACGGCGGACATAACCATCACAATAACCTGTAGCTGTATTTTCGGCTTGGGCAATTTCTTGGGCTGCGATCGCTCCTCCGCTAGTTCCTTTAATGGTTAGAGGTTGAGCAACGGTATTCTGATTAATAGTAATCTTGTTGGGGTGGGCTTGAGACAGCACTTGATCGCCGTTCAAACTAAAAATTATGACTAAAAACAATAAGCAGTAAATTTCCTGAGATCTTGAATTGTGTCTCAATACTAGTAGTCTTACTGTCTTAATTACACCCTTTAGCACTTAAGTTCTTTAGCCCGATCTTAGTTTAGATTATATATTGTGCTTTTCTATGACCTTAGCAACTGTGTTTTTGTTCCTCATACAAAGTGTAATTGGGTAATTTGTTTGCATAGCAAGTAGAGTTTTTGCACCGAATATGAGGTATTAAATCCAGAGAAATTGAAGAACAGTTCGCTCTCCAATTCCTCATATAAAAGTCTAACTTGAAATCTTCTCTAAAGTTTGTTGCAGACGAGTTTGATCGACTTTCAATTGGTTGAGTAATAACCAGGTTTGAGTCAAATCTGGACCGTGTAATTCTCCTGTTAAAGCAGCCCGCAGCGATCGCATCACCAAGCCTTTTTTTACCTTTTGGCTTTTTGTTACCTGCTTGATTAAAGCTTTGGCATCTTCTTCGGTCATAGTATTAGCGTTTTTGACCCCTTCTAACACCTCTGTCAGTACGGCAGCCACCCCTTCTTGCTGGAGAAGTTCTAAGGCTTCTTGGCTATATTCAACTGAATCGACAAAGAATACGCTGGTTTCTTTGATTACGTCGGTCAAACGAGTTAGAGTAGGTGCCGTTAATGCCGTCAGGCTTTCTAACCATTCGCGTTTCAGGTTGTCCAAACTGTAACCAGCCTCTTGCCAATAGGGAATCAATAGGTCAGTAAGTTTGTCAGCGGGCATCTCATGGAGATATTGACTGTTGAGCCAATCTAACTTGTCCCAGTCAAATTTTGCCCCAGCTTTATTAACTCGTTCAAGATCGAATTCTTTAGCTGCTTCTTCTAAAGTAAAAATCTCTTTAGTCGAGTCGGGGAAAGTCCAACCCAACAAGGTCATGTAGTTAACCAAGGCTTCAGGTAGAAAGCCCATCTTGCGAAACTCATCAATTGATGTTACCCCGTCCCTCTTAGACAATTTGCGCCCATCCTGATTGAGAATTAGAGGACTATGGGCAAACACAGGAATTTCTGCACCCAATGCTTCATAAAGTAATATCTGTTTGGCAGTATTAGCAATATGGTCTTCTCCACGAATCACGTGGGTAATTTGCATATCAATATCATCAACCACTACGGCGAGGTTATACAACGCCTGTCCATAGGGTTGAGCGTCGGTTTCGGCTGTACGGGCAATTATCATATCACCACCCAAATCACTACCCTGCCAGCTAACCGTATCCCTAATTAAATCTTGCCAGACAATAGTGCGATCGCTATTGATCTTAAAGCGAATTACGGGCTTGCGTCCTTCAGCCTCAAATGCCTGTTTCTCTTCAGAAGTTAGATTGCGGTGGCGATTATCATAGCCAGGGGCTTGTCCTTTGGCTTTTTGCGTTTCCCGCATTTGATCCAGTTCTTCGGGAGTACAGTAGCAAGGATAGGCTAGACCTTTATCTAGCAAAGTCTGTACCGCCTGCTGATATTTATCCAAACGCTGGGTTTGAAAAAATGGTCCTTCATCCCAGTTTAAACCCAACCAGGTTAGCCCAGATTTAATATTTTCCGTATATTCCTGACGCGATCGCGCCTCGTCTGTATCTTCAACTCTTAGAACGAACGTACCCTGATGGTGACGGGCAAATAGCCAGTTAAATACTGCGGTTCTTGCCGTCCCGATATGTAAATTTCCTGTTGGTGAAGGAGCAATCCTTACTCTAACACTCACAAAATACCTCTTGTCTGATTGTTTGATTAACGTGCGGTTCTTTATTGTAGCGACATTGAGTGACATCTCTCGATCAAAGTCTGAGGTCAGATTTAGGGAGTAGCAAGTAGCAAGTAATATACTCCTTCTGCGCTCCTCTGCTTCCATCCTCTAGCTTAATATATTTTAATATCTGTGTTATATTACTTAAGAAATTTATCTAACATAAAATATTAGTGCTTTCCTATATTTTGCTCGCTTAATTTATCGTTAGAGTCACCTAAAGAGTGGATATCTATCAAAACCTCTGGCACAGATAAAGTAGCATACAACTAAACAAAGCAAGATATAGGTAGGCATAGCCGTTGTATCAGCGTCTGACAACAGTTATTTGGGTTGCAAGCTTGTTAAGCTTGGATAAAATTAACCAAATAAATGCTTAACAAAAAAGTAATTCAGCCAATTTAAGGATCTATGAACACACAAGTAATAGCTAAAGAACAAACCAATATTCAAGATTACAAAGTAGCCGATATTTCCCTAGCAGATTGGGGACGCAAAGAAATTTTAATTGCTGAAGGCGAAATGCCCGCCTTGATGAAAATTCGGGCTAAATACAGTGAAAGCAAGCCGTTACAGGGCGCGAAAATCATTGGCTGTATTCACATGACCATTCAAACCGCAGTTTTGATCGAAACTCTCATCGAACTAGGTGCGGAAGTTCGCTGGTCATCGTGTAATATTTTCTCTACCCAAGACCATGCTGCTGCTGCGATCGCTGCTGCGGGAATCCCTGTATTTGCTTGGAAAGGGGAAACAGAAGACGAGTACATCTGGTGTATCGAGCAAACTTGTCACAATGGGGATGGCGATCTGTGGGATGCCAACATGATTTTAGATGATGGTGGCGACCTAACGGGTCACATTCATCAAAAGTATCCACAAATGCTAGATAAAATTCATGGTGTTACCGAAGAAACCACTACTGGAGTTCATCGCCTTTGGGAAATGTTGGAAAAAGGCGAACTAAAAATTCCCGCGGTTAACGTTAATGATTCTGTCACCAAAGCCAAAAATGACAATAAGTATGGTTGTCGCCATAGCTTAAATGATGCGATCAAGCGCGGTGTCGATCACCTCATGGCTGGTAAGAAAGCCTTGGTCATTGGCTATGGTGATGTGGGCAAAGGATCTGTGGCTTCTTTGCGTCAAGAAGGCATGATCGTTAAAGTTGCTGAAGTAGATCCGATCTGCGCCATGCAAGCCTGTATGGATGGTTATGAACTAGTATCTCCTTACATCAACGGCAAAAACGACGGTACTATCAATAGCATTGACCAAGACCTCTTATCAACTATCGACTTAGTCGTCACCGCAACAGGTAATTTTAATGTCTGTGACGCTAATATGCTGCGTAGCCTCAAACAAGGTGCGGTAGTTTGTAATATCGGTCACTTTGATAACGAAATCGATACTGCCTTTATGCGTCGTGAGTGGCGTTGGGAACAAGTCAAGCCTCAGGTTCACCAAGTATATCGCAGCGACGATCCTCAAGATTTCTTACTGCTATTATCTGAAGGACGTTTGGTTAATTTGGGTAACGCAACTGGGCATCCTTCTAGAATCATGGATGGTTCTTTTGCCAACCAGGTATTAGCTCAAATGTTCTTGTACGAGCGTAAGTTTGCCGATTTACCAGCAGAGGAAAAAGCTGCTGCTATCAAGGTAGAAGTTTTACCCAAGCACTTGGACGAAGAAGTTGCTCGCTATATGGTTGAAGGATTTAACGGTGTTATCACCCAACTGACTGAAGACCAAGCTAAGTATATCAACGTACCTCTAAATGGTCCTTTCAAAACTGAAGCCTATAAATACTAAATTGAAGTTACGGTTTAAACAACAAGCAGGTTTAGTTGAGTTAAAAATGAACTTGTGTAAATCATAGTTCTGAATTAAGGTGGGCATTGCTCACCTTTTTTTGGTTTAATGAATTATTTTTTAAATTCTGAAATTTAAAATGGCAAAACTTTCTGTAGAACTTAACCGTTATTTTTTTGAAGAAGCTAGAGACGAAAAAGTAACTTTATCGGACATTTTAGCTTTGGCTGGAGAGAGAGTATTTGGCTTTTTATTAGTAATTTTAGCCATCCCTTCTGCTTTACCCGTTCCTGCTACTGGATATTCTACTCCGTTTGGGATTGCGATGTTTTGCTTGGCAATACAGCTAATCATCGGACGCGAGCGTCCTTGGCTCCCCGCAAAAATCATGAATGGTTCGATGCCTTTAAAAAAAGTTCAAGGATTTGTCAAAAAAGCTATTCCTTGGATACAGAAAGTCGAAAGTCTTACCAAACCCCGAATAGCTTATCTTTGTACGAGCCTTCCAGGTAGAGTGATGCTGGGTTTGGCGATCGCTCTAATGTCAATCTCGATGATGATTCCCATTCCTTTAACCAATACTATTCCTGGAATTGGTATATTTATCACTGCTTTTGGTTTGATAGAGGATGATGGCTTGATTTGTATTGTTGGTTTATTTATTTGTTCTATAGGAGCTACCATAACTACATCAATCTTGATTTTTGGTTTGGCAGCAGTCGAAAAATCTATTGACCTAATTAAAGATTATGTTTTTGATTTATTTTAGTAGAGTGCATCTAATCAAGGATTTGTAGACTCAACTATTGGTTTTTATTTAGAATGACTATAGCCTACAGACTTAGAGCCTTGCTAATTATTTCTGAAGTCGCCCGAGCGGTAATAGTTACCTTGCCAATTGCCAAAGGTAAAATAAAGCGAACTTTTCCTGCTTTTACTTTTTTGTCGCTTTTAATGGTTTCTAGAATGTCGTCTATTGCCAACTCAGAAGGAATTTCTGTCGGCAAACCAGCTTTAGCAATTAGAGCATCCTGACGTTGGGCTTCTTCTTTAGTCCATAAGCCCATTTCCACGGAAATTTTTCCTGCTGCAACCATACCAATAGCCACCGCTTCCCCATGAACAAACTGTTTGTAGTGAGTTAAACTTTCTACTGCATGACCGATAGTATGCCCATAATTAAGAATTGCCCGTAATCCTGCTTCTTTTTCATCTTTGCCGACTACCTCCGCTTTTGCCTGGCAAGAGCGGGTAATCATAATTTCTAGCAGCTCATCGCTAATATGTTCTAGACTATCTAGGCGATCGCAATGCTCTAATTTGGTAAACAAATCCTCGTCCCAAATAACGCCGTACTTAATCACCTCGGCTATCCCCGCACGAAATTCTCTAGGGGGAAGAGTTTTTAATAATGTGGGATCGATCGCCACTAATTTTGGTTGATAAAAAGCACCGATGAGGTTTTTCCCTTGGGGGTGATTAACGCCTGTTTTGCCACCGACAGAAGCATCGACGATCGCTAGCAAAGAGGTTGGTACTTGAACAAAATTTACTCCCCTCAACCAAGTTGCTGCGCAAAACCCCGTCATGTCGCCAATAACTCCACCACCCAAAGCCACAAAGGTAGATGAACGTTCCAAACGATTGGCAAAAGCAGTATCGTATACCTGTTGAATCGACTGAAGATTTTTATATTCTTCCCCCGCAGGTATCAAGTGAGTACAGGTTTCAAAGCCAGCAGCTGATAAGGATTCTAGGCAAGTTTTGCCATAATGACCGAAGATCTCTGGGTTAGAAATCACTAACACCTTGTTACCAATGTTCAACTGTTTCATTTGGTCACCCAAATCCTTTAAGCTATCTGGGGCAATAGCGATCGCATAGGAATTTTGTGGTAGATCGACGGTTATATTAGGCATCTTAGCTATAGCTTATAGATTGAGAATCGAAGTTAATCGCTTTGACACTCCACACGGTTAGAAACCGTGGGATTCTTGGTTCGCAGAAGAAACTTACCAAGACAAGCTAACGCTGTGCCCCGACAGCGGTTTCGTCTCCCCAAGCTTTAGATCCCGTATGCCCTACGG
>JADEXJ010000336.1 GCA_015207195.1 Pleurocapsales cyanobacterium LEGE 10410 | reverse complement strand
GAATGGTGATTCCCTTGAAAGACTTGCATTTAGAAAGCCTGTGAAAGAAATGTAGGACAGTCTTGAAGTAGCTTCAACTTTTTGAATTTTCTGTCCCATGGAATCCGTTTCTGTTTGGGAATTCGTAAAACCACGTTGTGTATATCCAAGATCAAGAGTAGTAAATAGCACCTGGTTTAACTTGATATCAGCAAAACCATAAATACCAAACCCTACCACTCTACTGAAATCATTTTGTTCAGAAAAAGCTCCAGCTGACTGTCCGCCAATTTTGATACCGAAATCATTTAATTGACCAAATGCCGGTGATGAAACAAAAAATAAAACTACTAATAGGGAAAATGCTTTTTTCTTCATGATGATTGTTTTTTGTGGTATAACGACTCAGCGCATAACGGGTGCGCCTACAACTAAACTAAAACGACAACACAATCCGCATCCCGTTAATGCGCTTTGTTATGCAACCGGAGTAGATTATGGATACAAAAATTTCAGATTGGGAACTACAAACAGAAACATACACAGGCAAAGACTGGTTTAGGTCAGCTTAGTTTGTACTGGCTATTAGGTTGTATAACGATGCTGCAACTAACCGGCAGCGTGTTCGGATTTACTGATAAATAGTGACTTTTAAAGCTACCACAGAATTTCAAAATAGCAAGGCGATGTCCGGTTGAGTTGCTGGTTATTTTCGATTATTCGATTTTCAATTCTTTAAATCAATTTTATACTTTACTACATTTTGTTGGCCTGTTTCTAAATCTCGCTCCATGGTGTAGGCATAGCCGTTTTTAACTACTTTCAGATTACGAGTTCGTGGCCATAAGAATGTTGCTATTAGCCTCCCCTCTTCACCGAAAAGCCTCCATTCGTAATTATCCATACCATCTGTAAATGTTGAAACCCAAAGTCGGTTTTCATCATCCAGCGTAAGTGACCGAAATGCCGGCCATGTATCTGGCTGGTCGTCGCTCCGAATCGCGTCGATTAGTTGATCTCCAGCTCCATCGTAAAACTTGAGCACGTCATCTATAGTTAAGTTTAGGTTTGTATGGGAATGATAAAACGCATTCTGATAAAGACCATTTTTGTCATAAAACCTAAATAACATCTCTTCAGACCACCCATGAACGAATTGACCGTTTGAATAATCAAATTGTGAGCTTCGTTTGTATGGAATACCCGGTATGACAATGCGCGAATTACCATCATCAAAAATCAAAATCTGGCCAGTATACTCAAATGACAATATATCATGTTGAAATTCATCAGTTCCAGGATCATAAATAGAGACTTCGTAAGTTCTGCCATCAATATTATCAAGTGCCCCTACACCTTCATCATAAAAGAGTATAAGATAGGATCCATCAGGTCGAACGAATAGTTTTGTTGGCCGATAGAAAAGCTTTTCTTCTCTTGACCGTTGAAGCCATTCAGGCTGATTATCTTGCCTGTTATCAAACGAAACCCCATATTCTCCGTTATACTCAAATGAGTCTAAATCGAACATGGTGATTCTAAATTTTAGAGGATCAAGAACATGAATATTTCCACAATATATTTCGATATCCCGAATAAACTCAAACTCCCCTGGTCCCTGACCGTTCCGGCCAACATTTTGCAAGTATGATCCATCGGAATTAAATATATGAATTGTATTTTCATCCTGATCAGCGATAAATACCCTTCCAGAGTGGTCTACAGCAAAATTTTCGACCATCCGGCCAAAGAACACCTCTTCAGTATCTCCGAATGAAGTTTCTAGAATAAATTCAATTTCAGCAGCAGGCTTTTGCTCATCAGTATACACAGTTAGATTTTCAATGTCAGGAGGCACATCCTCCAGATTATTTGAAACACAACCAACGAATAAAAAAAGAAAAATTAAAAAGCGCATAGAAGATCTCATATGAATTTCAGATTAATGGCGGTTTTGCGTTTATAGGATGGGGTGTACGGTTACTTAGTAGTAAAAAAGTAATCAGATCAGAAGCACCTGAAAATCTACTACATTCTGTCCTACCTGCATGAATCGTTAAAATGTATCCAAGAATTTGTGATACATAGTTTACTGTAGAATTTTAATTTGATCCGATTCTGGCTCAGATTCGTCTTCGGACTGAACCAATTCAATATTGTGTTCTTGAGGCTCCTTCTTATGTGTAATTTCTAAAGGAATTGGCCCGACAAGTCCTATGCCTAAAGCTGCTAATATTATTACTAAAACCAGATAC